>DATJJR010000021.1:0-42880 GCA_035492055.1 Rhodocyclaceae bacterium
CTTCGCCAGTCGCGCTTCGCCATCCTTGGCGGCGAGCTTGACGGCTTCGTCACGCTTCAGGCGCTTTTCGATTTCAGCCTGGACCTGTGCAAACGGCAGCGTAGTTGCATCCTTATGGTCTACCACACGCGCCGACATCAGCGTATTCGGCGCGATTTCGACGGCTTGGGTATTGCGCTTGTTCTTGATGGCGTCGTCGCTGAACAGTGCGGTCACGATCTTCGGATTCAAGCCTGGTGCCGGCGCGCCCTTGGCAACCCACGGGCTTTGCTGGATTTGCAGGCCAAATTGATCAGCGGCCGGCTTCAAGCTGTCGGCCTGCTCATAAACGGTATTCGTAAATGTATCGGCTGCTTCAGCGTATTTCTTGCCTGCGGTCTGTGCTTTCAGGTCGGCCGCGATGGAGGCCTTGACCTCGGCCAGCGGTTGCACGTGTGCAGGCTTCAGGCTGGTCAACTGGATGATGTGGAAGCCGTAGTCGGTACGCACAATGCCGCTGATCTCACCCTGTTTGAGGGAATACACGGAATCCTCGAACGGCTTGACCATGGCGCCACGCTCTACGACGCCGAGATCACCCCCATTGCTGGCCGAACCCGGATCTTGCGAATACTGCTTGGCCAACTTGGCGAAATCCGCAGGGCTCTTCTTCACCTGAGCAAGAATGCTCTCGGCCTTGGCTTCGGCAGCCTTGATGGCCTCGGGCTTGGCGCTCTTGTCGGCCAGGATCAGGATGTGGCTGGCACGACGCTCTTCCGGCCGGGTGTAGTCCTTTTGATGGCTGTCGTACCAGGACTTGATGTCCGCATCGGAGACCTGCACCTTTTGCGCAAAGTCCTTCTGATTCAACACGACATACTCGAAGCGCACCTGCTCCGGCACTTCAAACAACGTCTTGTTGCTGTCATAGAAAGTCTTGGCCGCATCCGCCGGCAAAGTGACCTTGCTCAAATAGTCATCGGGCTTGAGCTGCATCTGGCTCACATCACGCGACTGCAGCACAGCTGCAAGCCAGGCATCGCCGCCGGCATGCGAAACCAGCGTTGCACCCGCCACCGGCAGAACCGCCATGCGCGTTGCCATATCCTGGCGTACACGTGCCTCCAAAGCCTGCTTGCTCAGGCCTTGTGCCTGGGCAATGGCCTCAAAGCGTTCAAGCGAAAACTTGCCGTCCACCTGAAGCGCAGGAATGCTGCTGAGCGTCTGCGCCAGTTGAGCATCGGTCACTGCAATGTGTTCATCGGCTGCATACGACGTCAGCAAGCGCTGATTGATCAAATTCTCCAGCACCGCCTGACGGGCTTCGGGAGAATTCATCATGGCTGGGTCAAACTGCGCACCCAACGTACTTTGCAGACGTTGAGCCTGCTCTTGCGTGGCCTGTTGAAATTGCTGGCGCGTGATCGGGCTCTTCCCGACCGTCGCCAGCGAATCATTGCCACCCGAGGCGTGCATATAGGAATCGATGCCCCAAAGCGCGAACGGCAGCGTGATCAGGGCCAGGAAAATCTGAACCACTCTCGGATTGTTGCGAACGAAATCGAACATGGCGTGAACGTTGTCAGTCTGTAGTGAAAAAAGGCCAGCAAAAAAGGCGAACCGGATGCGGGTTCGCCTTGCAGGCAGCCACAATCAAATGGCGGGCCATTCTATCAGCTAACGCAGCACGAAGGATTCCAGCAAGCCGCGATGAGGTATGGTGCGTTCCATGGCAAACGAATCCACATCCAATCCCACAGCGCTGGCGATCGAGCATCATTCGGCCGGCCGTTTCGATTTGGCTGAAGCGGCCTACCTTCAAGCGCTGGCGCAAAACCCCAGCGAAGGCGATGCGCTGCACGGCCTCGGCATCCTGGCGTGGCAAACGGGACATATTGAAAATGCCCTGATGTATTTGCGCGAAGCAAGCGCCAAGCATCCGGACATTTGGCGCTACACGTGTACAACCGGCCGCTTGCTGGTTTCGCTAGGGAAACATGCCGACGCTGTTGCTGCTTTTGAGCACGCTGTCCGCCTGCATCAAGATTCGGCAGATTTGTGGTTCGATTTGGGTTGCGCACACCATGCGTTGGGGCAACTTGCTGCGGCCATCGCCCCCTATCGGCAAACCATTGCGTTGCAGCCCGACAAAATCGATGCGCTCAACAATCTCGGCTTAGCATTGCTTGCGACGGGGCATGTCGCCGAAGCGCAGGATGTGTTGCGACAGGGCGTGCAGGCCGACACCAATTCGGCCGAGTTGTGGTTCAACTACGGCAACGCCCTCGCCGCCACTTCAGCCAGCGAGGAAACACTTGATGCCTATCGGCGCACACTCGCGCTTGATTCGGCGCACGCAAAGGCATGGGTCAATCTCGGCAACACGCTGCGCCTGCGCGGCACATTGCACGAGGCGTTGGCGTGTTACCAGCACGCAATTGAATGCCAGGCGAACTTCGCCGATGCCTATAACAACGCCGGCGTGGTGCTGAACACAATGGGTTGTATTGATGATGCCATTGCATCGATCGACGCCGCCATCAAACTTGATCCGACCTCATCCGTTGCTTACAACAACCTCGGCAACGTACTCAAGAATACGGCACGCATGCAGGACACGATTGCCTGCTATCGCCACGCTGTGGCGCTCGACCCGAGCAATCTCGAAGCGCACAGCAACTTGGTCTACGCCATGAGCTTCGATCCAGCCAGCGATGACGCGGCGATACTCAGTGAAGCAAAACGTTTTGATGCACTGCACTGCACGCAGTACAAGATCAGGCAGAGCATGTTTGACAGCAAAAATCTCGCCCCGAACAAACGTTTGCGGATCGGCTATGTCTCGCCGGACTTTCGCAATCACTGCCAGTCGCTATTCACCCTGCCCTTGCTGTCGCACCATGATCGTTCACAGTACGAGATTTATTGCTACGCGCACTTGCCGCAGGCCGACGACATCACCGAACGCATCCAGCAACATGCCGATGTGTGGCGATCAACTTACGGCATATCGGACGACCATCTCGCTGCATTGATTCGTGCCGACGACATTGACATTCTCATCGATCTCACCATGCACATGTCGAACGGCCGTCCGCAATTGTTTGCCCGGAAGCCAGCACCAATCCAGGTGGCGTGGCTCGCGTATCCGGGTACCACGGGCATGACAGCGATGGATTATCGGCTGACCGATCCGTGGCTGGATCCGGCGGATACCGATGCTCACTACTCGGAAGCATCACTACGCCTGCCAGATACATTCTGGTGCTACGACCCATTCGCGAATTCAGATCACTCGCTTGTCGATGCTTTGCAACCGAGCGCATTGCCCGCCACAACGGCAGGCCACATCACCTTTGGTTGCCTCAATAATTTCTGCAAGGTATCGGACGAAACACTGCATTCCTGGGGCGCCGTCATGGCCAAGGTCCCGGCGTCCCGACTCATTTTGTTGGCACACGAGGGCAATCACCGCCAACACGTTTTGCACCTGCTCGGACAACACGGCATCGATGCCACACGTGTCGAATTCATGCCGTATCAACCACGGCATCAGTATCTGCAAACCTACCACCGCATTGATCTGTGTCTCGACACCTTGCCCTATAACGGACACACGACCAGCCTCGACGCTTACTGGATGGGCGTTCCGGTTGTCACGCAGATTGGAAACACAATCGCTGGTCGCGCCGGCTGGAGCCAGTTGAACAATCTTGGCTTAAGCGAACTTGCCGCACTTGATGCGACCGGGTTTGTGAATATCGCCGTCACGCTTGCCAGCGATCTGGAACGCCTCAAACATTTGAGATCCACATTACGCAGCAAACTCGAACAGAGTCCATTGATGAATGCAAAGCGCTTTACGCGCGCCATGGAAACCGCGTTCCGGCAGATGTGGTCGCATTATTGCAAAGGGCAAAACGTGCCATTGCAATAGCTTGAGCGCGCCTCAAAGCAAGTCCCAAGACAGTTATGTAACTGCAGGCGTAACGCGGCTGCCGGGATTAATCAATCCTTACAAATCTGACCTATATGAAGCATACACATGCTGAGGCAAAACCGTATTGTTCGCGGCGGGAATCGTCCCATTACTCGGAGACAAGCATCATGAATAAGAAAACTATCCCCGTATTGCTGAGCGCTGCACTCATCGCCAGCGTGGCTTATGCGGATGAACTGCACAACAAGGCAATGAAGGCAACGGCAGACTTGCAACATGCAATTGAAGAAATGCACGTCATCCAGCAGGAACACGGGGGTGAATTCGGCGGCCACATGGAGCGCGCTGAAGCGCTTGCCCGCCAGGCCGAACAGGAACGTGCCATGGCGCTGGACTTCTATCGTGCGCGTCATCCCGGCTGGCAATAAACCGGCATAAACCCGAATCCACTATCTGACTTGGGAGTGAACAACATGAAATCGAAATCCGCACTTTCCCTGCTCTGCGCCGTGCTGCTCGGTAGCACATTGGCTGGTTGCGTGGTCGCACCGGTCGAACCACCAATGGAAGCGCCTTATGGTGTCACCTACGTCGCACCGGTCGGCGTCGCGCCCGCACCCGGCTACACGTGGCGCTATCACGCCCGTTATGGTTGGGGCTGGTGGCATCCGCAATACGGCTGGCATAGAGGCTGGCGCTGATCAATTGGCAGCAACCTCTTGCTAGCCATGTAGTACAAAAGCAGTCGCTGCATACGAAGCCCCGTGCAGCGACTGCTTTTGAGTTACCTCCTTTTGTTGGTGCGATTCCGCTGCCATAAGACAGCGACCAAAGCCACTTAAAAACAAAAACCAGAGCCTTTTTGTTAAAGGACTCTGGCTTTTTAATTATTCTGTGGTGGGCGCTGACGGGCTCGAACCGCCGACATCCTCCTTGTAAGGGAGGCGCTCTACCAACTGAGCTAAGCGCCCGTTGAAACGGGAGCGCGCATTATACCGGCGACGCTCGATAAAAAAAAGGCCATCCGACAAAACCGGATGGCCTTTTTGCATTTCAGCGGCAGTTCAGTGTGCGACCAAGCCTGTCGGCGTTGCAGCAGCTGGAGCGACAGGCGCTTCGGTTGCTTCATCTGTCAACGGCGCAGGTGCATGCTCAAGCGCCAACTCCAGCACCTTGTCGATCCATTTGACTGGAACGATCTCGATCTTGTTCTTGATCGTGTCCGGAATCTCGGTGAGATCCTTGACATTTTCCTGCGGGATCAGGGCCAGGCGAATACCACCACGCACGGCTGCGAGCAACTTCTCCTTCAAACCACCGATCGGCAGCACTTCGCCACGCAAGGTGATCTCGCCGGTCATGGCAACGTCGGCGCGCACCGGAATACCGGTCAGCGATGACACCATTGCCGTGGTGATGGCGATACCGGCGGACGGACCGTCCTTAGGCGTAGCGCCTTCAGGGAAGTGGATGTGAAGGTCATGCTTTTCGAACGACTCGTCCTTGATTCCCAGACGCTTTGCACGGCTACGCACCACGGTACGCGCAGCTTCAACCGACTCCTTCATTACATCGCCGATGGAGCCCGTGCGCTGAACATTACCCTTGCCAGGCATGACAGCCGATTCGATGGTCAGCAATTCGCCACCGACTTCGGTCCAGGCAAGACCAGTTACTTGACCAACCTGATTGTCCTTTTCGGCGATGCCGTAGGAGAACACGCGCACGCCCAGATACTTGTCCAGATTCTTAGCATTGACGATCACCTTGGTGGTGCGCTTCTTCACGACCAGCGTTTTCACGACCTTGCGGCAGATCTTGCTGATTTCGCGCTCAAGCGAACGCACACCGGCTTCGCGCGTGTAGTAACGCACGATGTCACGAATCGCATCCTCGGTGACAGTCACTTCGGTCCGCTTGAGGCCGTTGTTCTTCATCTGCTTCGGCAGCAGATAGCGCGTCGCGATGTTGACCTTTTCGTCTTCGGTATAACCCGACAGGCGAATCACCTCCATGCGATCAAGCAACGGACCTGGAATATTCAGCGTGTTCGAGGTTGCCACGAACATTACATCGGAGAGATCGAAATCGACTTCGACGTAATGGTCCTGGAAGGTGTGGTTCTGTTCCGGGTCAAGCACTTCAAGCAGCGCCGACGACGGATCGCCGCGGAAATCCTGGCCCATCTTGTCGACTTCATCGAGCAGGAAGAGCGGATTCTTGACGCCGACCTTGGTCATGCTCTGCAGAATCTTGCCAGGCATGGACCCAATATAGGTACGGCGGTGACCGCGAATCTCGGCTTCGTCACGCACGCCGCCCAGCGCCATGCGAATGAACTTGCGATTGGTCGCCTTGGCAATCGATTGCCCGAGCGAGGTCTTGCCCACGCCGGGGGGACCGACGAGACAGAGAATTGGCGCCTTGACCTTGTCCACGCGCTGCTGCACAGCAAGATATTCGACGATACGTTCCTTGATCTTTTCAAGGCCGTAGTGATCCTTGTCGAGGACCTTCTCGGCCGCAACCAAGTCACGCGACGTACGTGACTTTTTCTTCCACGGCAACCCGACGAGGGTTTCGATAAAGTTGCGTACGACAGTGGCTTCGGCAGACATCGGCGACATCAACTTGAGCTTCTTCATTTCCGCATTGGCCTTCGCCAACGCTTCCTTGCTCATGCCAGCTTCGCGGATCTTCTTCTCCATCTCTTCGATGTCGGCACCTTCTTCACCTTCACCGAGTTCCTTCTGGATGGCCTTGACCTGTTCGTTCAGGTAGTACTCGCGCTGACTCTTCTCCATCTGGCGCTTGACGCGGCCACGAATGCGCTTTTCGACCTGCAGGATGTCGAGTTCGGATTCGAGCTGCGACAGCAGTTTTTCGAGGCGTTCGCCAACGTCGAGCGTTTCCAGCACCTCCTGCTTTTGCTCAAGCTTGAGCGGTAGATGTGCAGCAATGGTGTCGGCAAGACGACCGGGTTCTTCGATGCCACCGAGGGACGTCAGAATTTCCGGCGGAATCTTCTTATTCAGTTTCACGTACTGATCGAACTGCGTCAGGATGGCGCGACGCATGGCTTCGATTTCGTGATTGACGCGCTCGTCGGCGGCCAAAAGATTCACTTCGGCGACGAACAACGTCTTCTGGTCATCCACCGAGTTGACGCGCGCGCGCTGCGCGCCTTCAACCAATACCTTGACGGTGCCGTCGGGCAGCTTGAGCATTTGCAGAATACTGGCAACGCAGCCGATACCGTACAAATCTTCGCTTTCCGGTTCGTCCTTGGCCGCAGATTTTTGCGCCACGAGCAGGATGCTCTTGCTGGCATCCATGGCCGCTTCCAATGCCTTGATGGACTTGGGGCGACCAACGAACAACGGAATCACCATGTGTGGGAACACGACGACGTCACGCAACGCCAGCAGCGGCAATTCCAGATTTTCTTGGGGAAGGTCAAGCTCGCTTGACATGCTCATTTCCTTTCAGTGCTCCATCCCGGATACGGGACAGATTCAGATCACACTTGCGGGCGCCGCCGCGAATTTCAAGCGCGGCGGCCGCTCATCCCCTGCAACTCGTTGATTTACTTCAGTTCGACCCTGAAACTTTGGGTTGATCCTCGTAAATCAAGATCGGCGCCGACGTTTCCTCGATAGTGCCTTCGTCGATGACGACCTTGCTGACATTTTCCATTGTCGGCAAGTCGTACATCGTGTCAAGCAAGGCATGTTCGAGAATCGAACGCAGACCACGTGCGCCCGTCTTGCGCTTGATGGCTCGCTTCACCACGGCCTGTAACGCCGCCGGACGCACTTCCAGTTCGACGCCTTCCATGGCAAAGAGTTTCTGGTATTGCTTGATCAGGGCATTCTTCGGTTCGATCAAAATTTCGATCAATGCTTCTTCATCAAGCTCTTGCAATGTGGCAACCACTGGCAGGCGACCGACAAACTCCGGAATCAGGCCAAACTTGACCAGATCCTCGGGCTCCACGTCTTTGAGTGCAGCAGAGGCATCGCGCGTATCACGACTTTTCACTTCGGCCCCGAAACCAATACTCGACTTGTCCGAGCGATTGCGGATCACCTTGTCGAGGCCATCGAAAGCACCGCCGCAGATGAAGAGAATATTGGTGGTGTCGACCTGCACGAAATCCTGATTCGGGTGCTTACGCCCGCCTTGCGGCGGCACCGAAGCAACCGTGCCTTCAACCAGCTTCAGCAACGCCTGCTGGACGCCTTCACCAGAGACATCGCGGGTGATCGACGGGTTGTCGCTCTTGCGTGAAATCTTGTCGATTTCATCGATATAGACAATGCCTTGCTGCGCCTTGTCGACGTCGTAATCACACTTTTGCAGCAGCTTCTGGATGATGTTTTCGACATCCTCACCCACGTAGCCGGCTTCAGTCAACGTCGTTGCATCGGCCATCACGAAAGGCACGTTCAGCATACGGGCCAAGGTCTGTGCTAGCAACGTCTTGCCGGAACCGGTCGGACCGATCAGAAGAATGTTGCTTTTTGCCAGTTCAACTTCTTCACCACCCAAGGCCTTGTGCTGGTGACGCAGGCGCTTGTAGTGGTTGTACACGGCGACAGCCAGTACGCGCTTGGCCGCACTCTGACCGATCACATACTGATTCAGGATATCGGCAATCTCGTGCGGTGTCGGCAAATCGCGCGCATCCTTGCCCGGCATCTCGGCAGCAGCCTCGTCGCTGATGATGTCGTTGCACAGGTCGATACACTCGTCGCAGATAAACACGGAAGGCCCGGCGATGAGCTTCTTGACCTCGTGCTGGCTCTTGCCGCAGAACGAGCAATAGAGCAGCTTTTCGGGGCCAGTTTTCTTTTCCGTCATGTGAGTCTCCGCTGGTCGCTACTTCGGATCAATCAACGTTTATGCCGCATCGACGCGGCTGGTCAGCACCTTGTCGATAAGACCATATTCGGCAGCAGCTTCAGCCGACAGGAAATTATCGCGGTCGGTATCGTTCTCGATTTTCTCGATTGTCTGACCCGTGTGATGGGCGAGCAGGCCGTTGAGCTTGCCCTTGAGATACAGAATTTCCTTGGCGTGGATTTCAATATCCGACGCCTGCCCCTGAAAACCGCCCAGCGGTTGATGAATCATCACTCGCGAATTCGGCAGGGCATAGCGCTTACCCTTCTCGCCGGCGGCGAGCAGGAAGGCACCCATGCTGGCAGCCTGGCCCATGCACAGCGTGGAAACGTTCGGCTTGATGAATTGCATGGTGTCGTAGATCGACATGCCTGCGGTGACCGAACCACCGGGGGAATTGATGTAAAAATGAATGTCCTTGTCCGGATTTTCCGACTCAAGAAACAGCATTTGCGCAACAACCAGATTGGCGCTCGCATCATTGACCGGGCCAATCAGGAAAACGACACGCTCGCGCAGCAAGCGTGAATAAATGTCGTAGGCACGTTCGCCGCGACCGCTCGTCTCGATAACCATAGGCACGAGGCCGAGCATTGAGGGATCCCAGGAAGAGTGTGAAGTCGTATTCATTCAGAACCCCGATTCGCAAATTTTCAGTCGTTTCAATTGCTTGAGGCACTGTTCAGTGACTCGTTGACAATGCCTCAAGCCGCGCCTTCACAACCGTTTCACACGATTGCAAAGGTCTTGCAATGCATCATGCCGCATTACCCATCAGTTCGTCAAAACCAATCGGCTTGTCTGCAACCTTGGCATTCGCCAGCATCCAATCCACCACATTGTTTTCAACGGCCAGTGCCTCGGCTTCGGCCAGACGCTGCGGCTGCGAGTAGTACCAGTGAATAACCTGTTCAGGCTGTTCGAAAGTCGACGCAAAATCTTCAACCACGGCACGCACTTGCTCTGGCTTGGCACGCAGTTCCTTGGCCTTGACCAGCTCGGCGAGAATAAGACCCAGCTTGACGCGGCGCACGGCCTGTTCGGTGAACCAAGCCGGATTCACCGGAATGTCCTTGGTGTTCATGCCGCGCGAAGCCATGTCCTGAACAGCAGCCTGCGCCATTTGCTGTGATTCGGCCTCGATCAACGCCTTCGGCACCTCAACCGGATTCGCCTCAAGCAGTGCGTCGAGCACTTGCTGCTTCACGCGCGACTGCAGGCGCTTCTGCACTTCGCGATCAAGATTGCCCTTCACTTCGGCACGCATCTTGGCCAAGTCGCCGTCGGCGATGCCCATGCGCTTGGCGAATTCGGCGTCCAGTTCCGGCACTTGCGGCGCTTCGACCTTCTGCACGGTGATATCGAATTCGACCTTATTGCCAGCCAATTCAGTCGCCTGATAATCAGCCGGGAAAGTCATTTCAAACGTCTTCTTGTCACCCGCTTTGAGGCCAATCGCGGCCGTTTCAAAGTCCGGCAACATCTGGCCTTGGCCAATCACGAAGGGATAGCCTTCCGCCTTGCCGCCTGGGAACTCGACGCCATCCTTGCGGCCGGTGAAATCGACGGTCACACGGTCTTCCTTGGCAGCAGCACGGTCAGCGCCGACGAAGGTGGTGCCCTGCTTGCGCAGCACGTCGATGGTCTTGTCCACTTCAGCGTCCGTCAGCGTGAACGTGGCGCGCTCGATTTCCTTGCCCGACACGTCGGCCAATGCAACTTCCGGGTACACCTCGAACACAGCCGAGAATTCGATATTGCTGGCATCCGCTGCGGCGGCGGCCTTCGGCTCAATGGTCGGATAGCCGGCGACGCGTAGCTTTTGTTCCTGCACCTTGGCGGCAAAGGTCTTTTCGACAGCAGCGCCAATGGCCTCCGAGCGGGCCTGCGGGCCGTAATTCTGCTCAACCAGCTTCATTGGCACCTTGCCCGGACGGAAGCCAGCCATCTTGACGGTACGTGCCAGACGCTTCAGGCGCTCGGCAACATCAGCGTCAATGTCAGCCATCGCTACGGAAAGATCGATACGGCGCTCCAGCGGGCTGGTCACGGCGGTTTCCTGAGTGCTCATGCTAAATCCTTGAAAATTCGTTGGTAAATTGAAAGCTTGGTTGATAACCCAAAGCGGTTCGGCAGCGGGCCTGCCGATGAGAAAAAGGCCGGGCGAAGCCGGCCTTGGGCGTCAATCATGGGATTTTACCACTGCTGACAAGCCGGCAAAAGCCCGCCTGGCAAAGCGCTCCCGATAGTCAAGGGGCCTGCCCTGGCAAATCCTTACAGATCGGCCAGCGACAAACCTAGCTTGTCCTTTGCCGACAGCAGTGGCGCCTTGCCATCCAATGGCCAGTTAACGCTGACGGTCGGATCGTCCCAACGCAAACACGCCTCCAATTCAGGCGCATAATAGTCGGTCGTCTTGTAAAGGAATTCAGCACTCTCGGACAAAACGAGGAAACCATGGGCAAGGCCGGCCGCAATCCACATTTGCTTATTGTTTTCGGCCGACAGGATGGCGCCGAACCACTGCCCATAAGTCGGTGAATCCTTGCGAATGTCCACCGCCACATCGAATACTTCGCCGGACACGACGCGAACCAGCTTCCCCTGTGCCTTTGGCTCGCGCTGAAAATGCAGGCCGCGCAAGACACCCTGCGCGGACTTGCTGTGATTGTCCTGCACGAAGTCGACCTTGCTGCCAACAGCTTCTTCGAAAACCTTCTGGTTGAAGCTTTCGTAGAAAAATCCGCGCGAATCGCCGAACACTTTCGGCGCCAGAACCAGAACGCCGTCAATCAGCGTTTTCGTGACTTGCATCAAAACACCTGCTCTTTCAGTACGCTCATCAGATACTGCCCGTAGGCGTTCTTGAGCATGGGTTGGGCCAGTCGCTCCAGCGTCTGTGCGTCAATGTAGTTCATACGATAGGCAATCTCTTCGGGACAGGCGATCTTCAGCCCCTGTCGCTTCTCGACCGTGGCAATGAACTGACTGGCATCAAGCAGCGACTCATGCGTTCCCGTGTCGAGCCAGGCATGGCCGCGCCCCATGACGACCACGTCGAGCGCATCGCGTTCGAGATAGGCACGATTGACATCGGTGATCTCCAGCTCACCACGCGGCGAAGGCTTGAGATTACGTGCAATGTCTACAACACTGCTGTCGTAGAAATACAGACCGGTCACGGCATAGTTCGACTTCGGGGTCTTGGGTTTTTCTTCCAGACTGATGGCTCGGCCGCTCTTGTCGAACTCAACCACGCCATAACGTTCCGGATCGTTCACGTGGTAGGCGAACACCGTTGCACCACTTGTCTTCTCACCGGCAATACGCAAGTCATTGGCGAACTCATGCCCGTGAAAAATGTTGTCGCCCAATACCAACGCACTATTGCCACCGTCGATGAACCTCTCGCCAATGATGAAGGCTTGCGCCAAACCATCGGGGCTGGGTTGCACGGCATATTGAAGATTCAGACCCCACTGGCTGCCATCGCCCAGCAATTGCTCGAAACGCGGCGTGTCCTGCGGCGTGGAGATGATGAGGATGTCGCGTATGCCGGCCAGCATCAAGGTGCTGAGCGGGTAATAGATCATCGGCTTGTCGTGGATTGGCAGCAGTTGCTTCGATACAGCCAAAGTGACGGGATACAGACGCGTACCGGAACCGCCGGCGAGAATGATGCCTTTGCGTTTGCTCATGTGGACAGCACCTGTCGAATGACCTGCCGGACGCCGTCCTGCCAGTGCGGCAAGGGCATGCCGAACGCGTGTCGGAACTTTTCGGTATTCAAGCGCGAATTGGCCGGGCGCGGTGCCGGCAAAGGATAGTCGGCAGTCGTGATCGGATTGATGGCATCCGGTTGGAGCTTGAGCTTGGCGCCTGCGGCCAATGCTTCGCCAACAACAAAACGTGCGTAATCGCACCAGTGCGTTTCACCTGAGGCGGCAAGGTGATACAGGCCAAAGGAAAAATTGGTCTCGCCGTCGGTGTATGCCTGACGGATCAATTGCGCCGTCGCATCCGCAAGCAATGCAGTTGATGTCGGCGCACCGAACTGATCGGCAACAACATTCAAACTTTCACGTTCGGCAGCTAGGCGCAGAATCGTCTTGGCGAAATTGCCGCCATGCGCACCCAGTACCCAGCTCGTGCGCAGGATCAAATGCTGCGCACCACTCTCTTGCAACGCCACCTCGCCGGCACGTTTGCTGCGTCCGTAAACGCTCAAGGGATTGGTTGCATCATCTTCGCGGTAAGGCTGTTGCGACTTGCCGTCGAAGACATAGTCAGTCGAGTAATGCACCACCCAGGCGCCGATGCGCGCAGCCTCTTCGCCAAGCACACCTGGCGCAACACCATTCACTGCCATCGCCAGTTCAGGTTCGCTTTCAGCTTTGTCGACCGCCGTGTATGCAGCCGCATTGACAATGACACGTGGCCGAATTTCGCGGATCAAAGTACGAACAGCATCGACTTCCGCCAGATTGCAATCGCTCGTACCGACCGCGATGACCTCAATGCCGTCATTGGAGAACAATCCGAGACTGCGCTGCAACTCAAAGCCGAGTTGCCCATTCTTGCCGGTAACGAGGATGCGCTCTTTCATCGTGTCGTGTAGTTCCTGTCGAGCCATTGACGATAGGCGCCGCTGCTTACATTCGCGGTCCACTCGCCGTTCGCAAGATACCACTGTACAGTTTTACGAATGCCGCTTTCGAAGGTCTCGGCAGGTTTCCAACCGAGCTCGCGTTCAAGTTTGCGCGCATCAATGGCGTAACGGCGATCGTGGCCGGGACGATCGGTCACGAAGACGATTTGCGTCGAATACGGTTTACCGTCGGCGCGAGGCTGAAGCTCATCAAGAATCCCGCACAGCGTATTAACTACGTCGAGATTGGCTTTTTCATTCCAGCCACCAACGTTGTACGTCTCACCGATCTGGCCAGACTCAAGCACACGACGAATCGCCGCACAATGGTCGCCGACATAGAGCCAGTCGCGAATCTGCTGACCATCGCCGTAGATCGGCAACGGCTTCCCGGCCAAGGCATTGAGAATGCACAGCGGAATCAGTTTTTCCGGAAAATGATAAGGACCGTAATTGTTCGAGCAATTGGTGGTCAGAACCGGCAAACCGTAGGTGTGGTACCAGGCGCGGACAAGATGATCGGAGCTTGCTTTCGACGCCGAATACGGGCTGTTCGGCTCATAGCGGTTAGTCTCGGCGAACGGCGGATCGTTTTTTTCAAGCGAGCCGTACACCTCGTCCGTGGATACATGCAGGAAGCGGAAACTGTCTTTTTCAGCGCCAAGTAGATCGTTCCAGTACGCACGAACGGCCTCGAGCAGATTGAAGGTGCCGACGACATTGGTCTGAATGAAGTCCGCCGGACCGTGGATCGAACGATCAACGTGCGATTCGGCAGCAAAATTGAGCACAGCACGGGGTTTGTGTTCATTCAGTAAACGCAGCATCAGCGCGTGATCGCCAATATCGCCTTGAATGAACACATGGCGCGGATCATTCTTGAGTGATACGAGGTTTTCAAGATTTCCGGCGTAAGTGAGCTTGTCCAGTGTCAGTACCGGTTCATCACTCTGCTTCAGCCAATCGAGGACGAAATTGCTGCCGATGAAACCGGCGCCGCCTGTGACAAGAATCATCGGAATCCTGTGATTTGTTGTGCCTGCAATCGCAGCAATCATTGGTGCCCAGGGTCGGACTCGAACCGACACGTCTCACAACGCCAGAACCTAAATCTGGTGCGTCTACCAATTTCGCCACCTGGGCAGTGGATACCCCGGATTCTACCGCAACAATCCTGTTATCCAGGCCAAAGAACAGCAAAGGGAGCCGGTATACTGCCCGCGCCATGGCCGTTGATCACTACGAAAACTTTCCTGTTGCGTCTTTCCTGCTGCCTGCACGCCTGCGCGAACCAATCGAAGCGCTGTATGCGTTTGCCCGCAGTGCCGATGACATTGCCGACGAAGGCACACTCACGACGGAACAGCGCCGCGCCGGATTGGCGCGCTATCACGTCGAACTGGACAAGATCGCACGCGGACAGGCAACCGACGATCCGATGTTTCAGCGCCTCGCGCGCACCATTGAAGCTCACGCACTCCCCATACCGTTGTTGCGCGACTTGCTGGATGCATTCGCACAAGACGTAACGCAACAGCGTTACGCCACATACGAAGCACTTTGTGATTACTGCCGCCGCTCCGCCAACCCGGTTGGTCGTTTGTTGCTGCGCCTCTACAAGGCGGAATCGCCACAGCAACTGGCGCAATCGGACGCAATCTGCACGGCTTTACAGCTCATTAACCACTGGCAGGACGTTGCCATCGATTGGCAGAAGCCGCGTGTTTATCTACCGCAGGAAGATCTCGATCGCTTTGGCGTCACCGATGTGCATTTGCGTGAAGGCTTGGTTGACGTACGCTGGACAGCCCTGATGAAGTTCGAAATCGACCGTGCACGCGCGCTCATGCTTGAAGGCGCACCGCTTGCACGCACCCTGCCCGGCCGCATTGGGCTTGAACTGCGTTTAATCGTTTGCGGCGGACTCCGAATTCTTGAGAAAATCGAATCCGTCGGCTACGACGTATTTCGCCGTCGCCCGAAAATCACGAAAGCCGATGGCGCCTTGTTGCTCTGCCGCGCACTCTTCAACTACCCGAACGCCGACGCCCCATGAACGCCGACGATTATTGCCAGCAAAAAGCAGCCGCCAGTGGCTCCAGCTTCTACTACAGCTTCCTCTTCCTGGAACCGAAGCGGCGGCAGGCGATCACAGCGCTCTACGCACTGTGTCGCGAAGTGGATGACATCGTCGATGAAACGACCGATCCGCAAGTCGCACGTACAAAGCTGGCCTGGTGGCGTACCGAAATTGCCGCACTGTACGAAGGCAAAGCCAGTCATCCGGTCACGCAGGCACTGACGATCTCGACTCAACATTTCAAGTTGTCGCGCGAACATCTGCTTGAGATTGTCGACGGCATGGAAATGGATCTCGACCAGAATCGCTACCTCGACTTCAAGGCCCTGCATCTGTATTGCTACCGTGTTGCTGCTGTTGTTGGCCTCCTCGCCGCCGAGATATTCGGCTACAAGGATGAGCAGACGCTCAAGTATGCGCACGATCTCGGCATTGCCTTCCAGCTCACCAACATCATTCGCGACGTGGGTGAAGATGCGCGTCGCGGGCGCATCTACCTGCCACTTGATGAGCTCAAGCAATTCAATGTCAGCGTCGCCGACATTCTCAACGCCAGGCACAGCGAAAACTTCGTCGCGCTGATGAATTTTCAGGCCGAACGCGCCGAGCGCTATTACGAACAGGCACTGGCGCAATTACCGTCATCGGATCGTAAATCACAACGCACCGGTTTAATCATGGCAGCGATCTATCGCACGTTGCTCAAGGAAATTCGCCGTGATGGCTTCCTCGTGCTTGATCGCCGTACCTCACTGACGCCGCTGCGCAAGCTGTGGCTGGCGTGGTGGACGGCGGTTCGGAATTGAAGTACACGCCCGCTTCCACAAAAGTCTCCGTCGCCATTGTCGGTGCGGGTTATGCCGGTCTCGCCGCCGCCGTATCCCTCGTCGATGCCGGCCATGACGTCACGCTTTTCGAGACGTCACGCACACTCGGTGGACGTGCACGCAAAGTCGCATTCGACGATCTCATCGTCGATAACGGCCAACACATTCTGATCGGTGCCTATCGCGAAACGCTGGCGCTGATGCGGCATGTCGGGGTCGATGAAGCCAAAGCGCTGTTGCACCTGCCACTGACGCTGAGCTACCCAACTTTCAAGCTAAATGCGCCTAAACTGCCCGCGCCACTACATGTCGCAGCGGCATTGTTGACGGCACGTGGACTGACATGGCGCGACAAGTATTCAGCCTTGCGATTCATGCAGTGGCTGAAACGACGGCAATTTCAGCTCGAAACTGACACGACGCTCACCGCACTGCTCGATCAGCATGCACAACCGGAGACATTGCGTCGCTTTCTTTGGGCGCCTTTGTGTATTTCGGCACTCAACACGCCTGCCGACGCAGCATCGGCACAAGTGTTCGCCCATGTATTGCGCGACAGTCTCGCAGCAGATCGCGCCGCCAGTGACTTGCTGATTCCACGCACCGATCTTTCCGCCTTGCTCGCAGAGCCGGCCGCGCATTACGTAGCCGCACACGGCGGGAAGATTCACACCGGCCATGCCGTTTCAAGTATCACACGCCACGGCACGCGCTACTGCATCGATGACGACACCACACACTATGACCATGTCGTTCTCGCCGTCGCACCACATCATTTGCTGCGCCTGATTGAAACACTGCCAGCGCTTGATCGTCTTGGCGCCGTAGTGAATGCCTTCAGCTACGAACCGATCGTCACGTGCTATCTGCGCTATCCACCAGAAACAAAATTGCCACAGGTAATGACTGGTTTTACTGACGCACATGCGCATTGGGTGTTCGACCGTGGCCAGATCGACGGCAATGATGGATTGATCTCCGCTGTGATCAGCGCAGAAGGCAAGCATCGTGAACTTGACCGCGAGACCTTGGCATACACCATCGATGCCGAATTACGCACGTACTATCCGTGGCTGCCACGACCCTTGTCACATTTAGTCATCACGGAAAAGCGCGCCACATTTGCTTGCACGCCGAACCTGCAACGCCCTACAACGCAAACTGATTTACCTGGCATGTGGCTGGCAGGTGACTATGTTGCATCGGATTATCCAGCGACCATTGAAGGCGCGGTGCGCAGCGGATTGAACGCCGCGACGGCAATCATCACCGCTACATCAATCCAGCAAGCGACCTGACGCCAGTCGTACGATCCGCGCACAGCGATTCGCCAGTGCGTTGTCGTGCGTCACCAAAATCAGCGTCGTACCGCGCTCAGCATTCATCTCGAACATCAGGTCGACAATCTGCGCTCCTGTCGTCGCATCAAGATTACCGGTCGGTTCATCTGCGAGCAAAATTTGCGGGCCCACGACGAAGGCGCGCGCCAACGCTACACGCTGCTGTTCACCGCCGGATAAATGTTTCGGGTAATGCTGCAAGCGATGTGACAAGCCTACACGTTCCAGCATCGCCGTCGCGCGCTCACGCACATCACCCCGCGCACTCGCGCTTTTTCTGCTGTCATTACTGTCATTCAACTCCAATGGCAGCATCACATTTTCCAGTGCCGTCAGCGCCGGCAAAAGCTGAAAGGACTGAAAGACAAAACCAAGCATGCGGCTTCGCAACGCGGCGCGCCCGTCCTCATCGAGTGGCGCGAGATCCTGTCCTGCCAGCTTCACCACACCAACACTCGGCGTATCCAGTCCGGCAAGCAGGCCAAGCAACGTCGATTTGCCAGAGCCTGATGCACCAACGATGGCAACCGACTCACCGCGCATCACTTTGAAGGAAATATCGTGCAGAATCGTCAGCGACGCGTCCCCACTCGCGACGGCTTTTCCAAGGTTTTCAACTTCAATGACCACTGCATCGTTCATGCGCAAATTCCTGTGTTTCCTGCCGTGTTTTCTATTGTGTGTACTGACGCCGTCGACATCGGCACTGGCCGCCGAACCTGTTGCCACACCAACCATACTCGTATTCGGCGACAGTCTTTCTGCAGGCTACGGCCTCGCCCGCGAACAAGCATGGCCTTCATTGCTTGGCTCAAGGCTCAAGGATAGCGGTTCCGCCTATGCCGTTGTCAACGCCAGTGTCAGCGGCGAAACCACGGCGGGCGGATTAAGCCGCTTGCCACTGGCATTGCAACAACACAAACCGACAATCGTCATTATCGAACTCGGCGCAAACGACGGCCTGCGCGGCCTGCCGATTGCGGCGATGCGAACAAACCTCACCACCATGATCAATGCCAGCAAAGCCATTGGTGCTCGCGTATTGCTCATTGGCATGCGTCTGCCGCCGAATTACGGTCCCGACTACACCACGCAATTCGCTGAAAGCTACACGCTGCTGGCAAAGCAAAAGCAGACCGCGCTCGTACCTTTCCTTTTTGAAGGTTTCGCCGGCAATCCCGATGCGTTTCAGGCAGACCATCTCCATCCGACAGCGGCTTCTCAAACCATCATGCTCAATACCGTCTGGCAGAAACTAAAGCCGATGTTGCGTTAATCGATCCTGAGCGTGGCGCCGCGCGTCGCACACAGGCGCTGCACCATCGCAGGTTTCGGTGTTGCAATTTCACCTTGCTCAAAAGCGATGACTTGCAGACGACGGCGCATCACTTCCAGCAACTCACCCGGGCGTAACAGAAACAGCGGGTTGTTCGGCTTGCCGAAACGTTCATTGCCCTGCATGAATGTTTCGTAAATCAAAACACCACCTTCATCAAGCGCATTGATCAACAAAGGCAACAATGGCCGATGCAGATAGTTGGTCACAATGATGGCGTTAAAGGCACGCCCGTAGTACGGCCACGCGCCACCTTCGACATCAACCTCGCGCGGCACGATATTGGGCACATCGGCCAGTGTTGCCAAGGCGTCCGCATCGCGATCCAATGCCTCCACCTGATAACCGAGGTCGGCCAGATAACGCGCATGCCGGCCATGACCACAGGCAAGATCGAGCACCGTGCCACCTGTTGCAATTTTCGATGCGAAACGCTCGACCCAAGGGGATGGTTTTGTCAGTACATGAGAGTTCATGGGTTATGATTTTCCCCCATCCCGCGTGCCTGCACAAATATCTTGAGCCAAGCCCAGGACAATCCGAGCGACGACAAGGACAACGAGCTTTCGCAACTGCGTGCGGAGGTAGCGCGCCTGCGTGAGCAATTGGCAACGACGGAACGCAGCTACGCTCACTTCGTTCCGCAGCAATTGCTGCAGTTCCTCGATATCAAGAACATTCGCGATGTGCGGCTCGGCTTGCAGACGGAAAAGCGCATGACAGTGCTGTTCTCTGACATTCGCGACTTCACCCGCTTGTCCGAATCCTTGACGCCGCAGGAGAATTTCAACTTCCTGAACTCCTATCTGTCACAGATGGAGCCCGTGATCTCACTGCATCGCGGTGTGATCGATAAATATATCGGCGATGCCATCATGGCGCTGTTCCCGGACTCAGCGGACGATGCCGTTCTTGGCGCCATCGCCATGCTCGAACGGCTCGACGCCTACAACCTCGGTCGCAGTCGCGCCGGTTACGTACCCATGCGTATCGGTATCGGCATCAACACCGGCCTTGTCATGCTCGGCACGATCGGTGGCAGCGGCCGCATGGATGGCACCGTGATCAGCGACGAGGTCAATGTTGCTGCACGCCTTGAAGACCTGACTAAAACCTGGGGTGTGCCGCTACTCATGAGCGAACACACACTGCACAGCCTCGAAAATCCCCAGCGCTACCAAATCCGCTTCATTGACCGCCTGCGCCTCAAGGGCAAAAACGAAGCGCAATCGGTGTACGAGGTGTATGACGGCGATCCTTTGCCACTACGCCAAGCCAAAGCACGCAACCAACGGTCATTTGAAGAGGCGCTCGCCTGCTATCACCTGCGTGAGATTCCGCAGGCACGCACACGGCTTCTCGCCTGCCTGGCCGATGCGCCGGGCGATGTACCGGCGCGCATCTACCTTGATCGTTGTGATGATTATCTGCGCACGGGGCATTACGAAGGCGCCTCTGATAGTCGTCTGGCGCCGGCGTGGAGCGACGCATTCAGTAGCGGCAGTAATGAGATCGATGCACCGCATCGCCTGATGCTGAATCAGATCGGCACGCTCGCTACCGTCATTCGCGATGGCGGCGCATCGGAAGTCGATGGCTTGATCGAAATGACACGCCAGCACGCCATCGAGCATTTCGAGACCGAGGAAGCCGACATGCAATCACGCGGCTATTCTTTCTTTGTCGATCACGTGCAGCAACATCGCCGCTTCCTGCGCAACCTTGACGACATCCGTATCCGCGCAAGTACCGGCAACGATGATCCGCTACATCTCGCTTTTCAGGTCAAACTGCATCTCGGTGACTGGCTGATCAATCACAGCCTGAAATTCGACCGACATCTGGCGCACTTCATGCGTCAGTACGAGACCTGAAAAGGTTCGTACTGACACGCATCCATTCAAGCGCGCTTGAAATCAATCACACCGGCCGGCGTAACCGAAACCGAGACAACATCCTTCGCTCCAAAACGGCCCTCCAGAATCGCCTTGGCCAGCGGATTCTCGATACGTTCCTGGATCGCACGCTTCAACGGACGCGCACCGAACACCGGATCGAAGCCGGCCTTGGCAAGCTCCTTCAGTGCCGAATCCTCGACACGCAGTGCCATGTCCATGCGCGACATGCGTTTTTCCAGATAGCCGAGCTGGATCTTCGCAATGCTTGCAATATTGTTTTCATCAAGGCTGTGGAAAACCACGATTTCGTCGATGCGATTCACAAACTCGGGCCGGAAGTAGGTTTTCACTTCCGCCATGACAGCCAGCTTGATGACGCCATACTCATCGCCAGCCATGCTCTGAATCAACTGCGAACCAAGGTTGGACGTCATCACGATTACCGTGTTCTTGAAATCCACGGTACGTCCCTGCCCGTCGGTCATGCGGCCATCGTCGAGTACTTGAAGCAGCACATTGAATACATCGGGATGCGCTTTTTCAACCTCATCGAAAAGAATGACCGAATACGGCTTGCGACGTACTTGCTCGGTCAGGTAACCGCCCTCTTCATAACCCACGTAGCCCGGCGGCGCACCGATCAGGCGTGCCACTGAATGCTTCTCCATGAACTCGCTCATGTCGATGCGAATAAGATGATCTTCCGCATCGAACAGAAACTCGGCCAAGGCCTTGCACAGCTCGGTCTTGCCAACGCCAGTCGGACCAAGGAACAGGAAAGAGCCATACGGCTTGTTTTCGTCCGAGAGGCCCGCACGTGAGCGACGAATCGCATCAGACACGAGACGCACGGCTTCGTCTTGCCCGATCACACGCTCGTGCAGTTTCGCTTCCATTTTCAGAAGCTTTTCGCGTTCGCCCTGCATCATGCGTGACACAGGAATGCCAGTCGCGCGCGACACAACCTCGGCGATTTCCTCGGTGCCGACCTGGGTGCGCAACAACTTGTTTGGCTGCGCGTTGGCATTGCTCTTTTCCGCAGCTTTGAGTTGCTCCTCAAGCTTGGGCAACTTGCCGTACTGAAGCTCGGCAAGCTTGTCGAACTGGCCCTTGCGCTGCAGCTCGGCCATCTCGATCTTGATCTGCTCGATCTCTTCCTTGATGTGCGCAGCGCCGTGGACCTGTGCCTTCTCGGCCTTCCAGATTTCCTCAAGGTCCGAATATTCCTTGGACAGACGTGCGATTTCCTCGTCGATGAGGCCGAGACGACGCTTCGAGGCCTCGTCCTTTTCCTTCTTGACGGCTTCGCGTTCGATCTTCAACTGGATCAAGCGACGGTCAAGCTTGTCCATCGACTCCGGCTTGGAGTCGATTTCCATCTTGATGCGCGAAGCAGCTTCGTCGATCAGGTCGATGGCCTTGTCCGGCAGGAAACGGTCGGTAATGTAGCGATGCGACAGCTCGGCGGCGGCCACGATGGCCGGGTCGGTGATTTCCACACCATGGTGCAGTTCGTACTTTTCCTTGAGGCCGCGCAGGATGGCGATCGTCGATTCGACGGTAGGCTCATCCACCAGCACTTTCTGGAAGCGGCGCTCCAGTGCGGCATCCTTCTCTATGTATTTTCGGTATTCATCTAGCGTGGTCGCACCGACGCAATGCAACTCGCCGCGCGCCAGCGCCGGCTTCAGCATATTGCCCGCATCCATGGCGCCTTCGGCCTTGCCGGCGCCGACCATGGTGTGGATTTCGTCGATGAAGAGAATGATGCGGCCTTCGTCCTTGGCGATATCGTTCAATACCGCCTTCAGGCGCTCCTCGAACTCGCCGCGATACTTAGCACCGGCCAGCAGTGCCGCCATGTCCAGACTGAGCACCTTCTTGTCCTTGAGCGATTCCGGCACTTCACCATTGACGATGCGCTGCGCCAGTCCTTCGACGATAGCGGTCTTACCCACGCCGGGCTCGCCGATCAGGACCGGATTGTTCTTGGAACGACGTTGCAGAATCTGGATGGCACGGCGGATTTCATCGTCACGGCCGATCACAGGATCGAGCTTGCCCTGACGGGCACGTTCGGTCAGGTCGAGGCAATACTTCTTCAGCGCCTCGCGGCCCGATTCGGCCTCCTGGTCGTTGACGTTGCCGCCGCCACGCACGGCGGCGATGGCATCTTCCAATGCCTTCTTCTGCAGGCCGTGATTCTTGAGCAGACGGCTGGTCTCACCCTTGTCGTCAGCCAGCGCCAGCAGGAACATCTCGCTGGCGATGAACTGGTCGCCGGCCTTGGTGGCGGCCTTCTCGGTAAGGTTTAGCAGGTTATTGAGATCACGGCCAACGGTAATGTCACCGCCATGGCCTTCAACCTTGGCCAGGCGATTCAATGCGGCCTGCAGCTCGGTGCGCAGCGGCCCGACGTTCACGCCGGCACGCGCCAGCAAGGCGCGAATGCCACCATCGTTCTCATCGATCATGGCCAGCAGCAAATGCTGCGGCTCGATGAATTGCTGGTCGTGATTGAGCGCTAAGCTTTGGGCATCACCCAAGGCTTGCTGGAATTTCGTGGTCAATTTGTCAAAACGCATGATTTCTCCTTCGGGCTTGTGAGAGGCTTGGTGTGGCGCCTCTTCGCCGCTATGCCCAACAGATGGGGAAGGAAACTGTCGTTTCAAGCCCGCGCCAAGCGCATAGGCGGATACTGCGCTACTTCAGGCTGGCAATTGCCATTCGCCGGAAATCAGTTTTTCGGCCCAGAACAGGGCAGTGATGGTCTTGGCGTCAGTAATTTCGCCATCGCGGACTGCGTGTATCGCATCAGCCAGCGTCATTTCGCAAACGTCGAGAAACTCCTCTTCATCCAGACTGTTGCCAACGTAGCTCAATCCGTGCGCTAGAAAAATCTCGATACGTTCATCCGAGTAACCGATGCACGGATGCATCGTGCCGACGTGCCGCCATGTCTTTGCCTTGTAACCCGTTTCCTCTTTCAATTCACGACGGGCAGTATCCAGCGCAGGTTCGCCAGCATCGATCTTCCCGGCTGGCAATTCAAGCATGATGCGGCGTACGGAATAACGAAACTGGCGCTCGAACAGCAATTTGCCATTGTCCAGCATCGCAATCACAACGGCTGCGCCGGGATGTTGAATCCACTCACGAATCGCCTCGCCGCCATTGGGCAAGCGCACTCGATCCTTATGTGCCTTGAGCAGAACACCATCGCACAATGGTTCACTGGCGATCGTGGTTTCGATCAGTTCTTCGTCACGCATGATCGTTATGCGGAATGGCGCGACAACCAAAAGTAGCGCCAGACAAAACCGGGCCACGCAAACACCAGAAACAGGCAAAAGGTGATGGCATAGAAAGCCCAGCCTTGCGGCTGTACCGCCCCATACGCTTGATACTCGAACAAGGCAGCAATACCACCCAGCAGCAGATACAAAATCAGGAGTTCGAGCAGCCGCAGCGCTGGAGACTTATCGCGCGCCCTCGGGACACCGAGGAATGCACGCTGGAAAATACAGGGAAGGTTGGCAACCACCAAGGCGGCAATGACGACTAGGAGCTGCGTACTCGTCATTGCCGGCGATTTGGTCAGAACAGCGAGCGGGCCAGCGCCTGACGGCAGAGCTGCATCAGCCCTTCGGGGAAAATACCGAAGACTGCAATGGCAAGCCCGTTGAGCGACAGCAGGATGCGCATATCGAGCGGTGCGACGATGGGCGCAGTGTCATTCGGCGCATCGAAATAGATGTTCTTCACCACACGTAGATAATAGAAGGCACCAACCAAGGAGAACATGACGGCAAGCACGGCGACCCACACAAGGCCAGCAGCAATAGCCGACAGCAGCACCGAAAACTTGGCAAAGAAACCGACAAAGAAAGGAATGCCAGCCATGGAGAACATGACAAACATCAGCATTGCCGCAAACCACGGGCTACGCTGATTCAGCCCCTTCAGATCATCCAGTGTCTCGACATCGTGGCCTGCACGCGACAAGAGCAACAAGATACCGAAGCCTGCCAACGACATGAGCACATAAGCAACGGCATAGTAAAACGCCGAGGTATAGGCCTCAAGCGCCAGTGCAGCATGTCCATTGAAAACACCGGTCGTCAGCGCAAGCAGCATGAAGCCCATGTGTGAGATACCGGAGTACGCCAGCATTCGCTTGATGTTGGTCTGGGCAATAGCGGCAAGATTACCGACGATGATGGAAAGAATCGCCATCATCAGGAGCATGGGTTGCCATTGTTCGGCCAGCGGAATCACACCGAACACCAGCAAGCGAACGGTCATGGCAAACGCGGCAAGCTTAGGCGCAGTCGCGATGAACAAGGTCATCGGCGTTGGCGAACCGTCGTAAACGTCGGGCGCCCACATGTGGAAAGGCACCACACTCAGTTTGAAAGCCAAACCGGCGACGAGGAAGACAAGCCCGAACACGAGAATCACACCGTTCGCCTGCCCCATTGCAAGTGCTTGCAGTACACCGTTGATTTCGAGTGTACCAGTAGCGCCGTACATCATGGACATGCCGTAGAGCAACAGGCCCGAAGCCAGCGCACCGAGCACGAAATACTTCATCGCAGCTTCAGTTGAACGCGCCGAATCGCGGTTCATGGCAATCAGCGAATAGGTCGACAGCGACATCAATTCAAGGCCGAGGTACACAGTCAGGAAATGATTGGCGGAAATCATGACCATCATGCCGAGCGTAGCGAACAGCATGAGGATGTAGTGCTCGGCTTTGTCGAGACCACGGTCGCGCAGATAACCACGCGAATAGACAAAGACGAGTGCGACTGAACCGTAGATGATCAATTTCAGCAGGTCGCCGAATGCATCGTCGACAAACATGTTGCTGAAAGTCATCGTGGCGTCGCCAGCCGAGGTGAAAGCCGTAAGCAACGCACAACCGAGCAACGTGAGCATGGACAGACCGTACACCGCACAGCGGGTACAGGCTGCGCGTGCACCGAAGATCACATCCACCAGGATGATGACGCAAGCCATCGTCACCAGGAACAGTTCCGGGTAAGCAGGCGCGAGATTGGGCAGGACGAAATTGGTCAGCATAGTTATTCAGTCGTCAGAGCGGCAGTTTGCCAGCCATCACATGCGCGATCAGGTTATCTACCGAGGCGTGCATCACATCAGTCACTGGGAAGGGATACAAACCCATGACCAACACGGCAATCGCCAATACACCAAGAATGAGGAATTCGCGCTTGTCGAGGTCGGTCAACTCCCTGACGTGATCGTTGGCGATGTCGCCGAAAATGACGCGCTTGTACATCCACAGGGTGTAAGCGGCACCGACAATCAGCGTGGTTGCAGCAGCGAAACCAACCCAGAAGTTGAACTTGACGGCACCGAGGATAACCATGAACTCACCCACGAAACCCGACGTTGCCGGCAAACCGCAATTCGCCATTGAGAAGAGCAGGAAGAAGGCAGCGTACTTCGGCATAGTATTCACGACACCACCGTAATCAGCGATCAGGCGTGTATGCATGCGGTCATAGACAACACCGATACACAGGAACATCGCAGCCGAAACAAAGCCGTGGGAAATCATTTGTACCAGCGCGCCTTCGATACCGAGCTGGTTGAACATGAAGAAACCCAGGGTGACAAAACCCATGTGCGAGATCGACGAATACGCGACCAGCTTCTTCATATCTTGCTGAACGAGCGCAACGAAACCAATGTAGATCACGGCAATCAGCGACAGTGTGACCATCATTGGTGCCAGATAGTGGCTGGCGTCCGGCGCGATCGGCAGCGAGAACCGCAGGAAACCGTATGCACCAAGCTTCAGCATGATCGCAGCCAGAACAACGGAACCACCGGTCGGTGCTTCGACGTGGGCATCCGGCAACCAGGTATGCACCGGCCACATCGGCACCTTGACCGCGAAGGCGACCAAGAAAGCGATGAACAGATAAATCTGCGGGGCAAGACCCAGCTTGATCTGATGCCATTCAAGAATGCTGAAGCTGCCGTTCGAATTCATGAACAGGTAAATCAGCGCGACCAACATCAGCAGCGAACCGAGCAGCGTATAGAGGAAGAATTTAAACGCAGCATAAACGCGGTTCGGGCCGCCCCAAATGCCGATGATGATGTACATCGGGATCAGCGAGGCTTCGAAGAAAACGTAGAACAGGATGCCATCGAGCGCCGAGAAAATGCCGTTCATCAAGCCCGACATGATCAGGAAGGCGGCCATGTACTGGGCAACCTTGTTCTCGACAACCTTCCACCCGGCCAGCACCACGAAGATGGTGATGAAACTGTTGAGCAAAATGAACAGCATCGAAATGCCGTCAACGCCGAGGTCGTAGTTGATATTGAAGCGCGGAATCCACTGTGCGTGCTCGACGAATTGCATGCCGGCGCTAGCGTGATCAAAGCCGTGGTAGAGCGGGATTGTCACGAGGAAGCCGACGACCGCAGTCAACAAAGCCAACGGACGAGCGATATATGCATTCTTGTCGTTACCAGTCATCAGCACAAGTAGCGCGCCGATGATTGGAGTCCAGATAGCAAGACTGAGTAGTGACGAATTCATGTTCAGTTATTTTCAGACAGTCAGCGATCAGTGAACAAAAGGCTTGAGCCATGCCAGATAGGTGTATGTCAGCAGCGCGAAAACGCCAAAGATCATGGCGAACGCATACAAGTACAGCTGACCGGTCTGGATAAGGCGGGTCAACATGGCGACTGCGCCGACGGTACGTGCAGTACCGTTCACAACGATGCCATCAATCACGGTCTGGTCGCCAGCCTTCCAAAGCCCTTTACCCAGTGCACGTGAACCAGCCATGACGACAACTTCGTTAAAGCGGTCAAAGTAGTATTTGTTGTCAAACAAGACATATAGCGGCTTGAACGTACGTGCAAACCAGGCCGGAATCTCTGGCCTCTTCAGGTAGAAGAACCACGACAGAACAACGCCAGCCATCGCCAGGAAGAAAGGCAACGCGGTCGTACCATGGACACCCATAGCAACAGCACCATGGAACTCCTCTTCAAGCATGTGCATGACCGGGTGTGCTGTCGAGTCGATGTAAATCGCCTCGCCGAACCAATCACCGTAGAGCATAGGCTGAATGGCGATGTAGCCAATGATCACGGACGGAATCGCGAGCAACACAAGCGGCAGCCAGACAACCCAAGGCGACTCGTGCGGTCCGTGGTCGTGGCCATGATCATCGTGATGATGGTCGTCATGCGCATGATCGTCGTGATGCGCATGTGCATCGGGGTTCTGGTCGTAGCGCTCCTCACCGTGGAAGACAAGGAAGTACATGCGGAACGAATAAAACGCCGTCACGAACACGCCGGCAATGACGGCGAAATAGGCGTAGTTATGGCCCCACAACGTCGACGCTTGCACGGCCTCAATGATCGAATCCTTAGAGTAGAAGCCGGAGAAGAAGGGGAAGCCGATCAATGCCAGCGAGCCAATCAGCGATGTCACCCAAGTAATCGGCATGCGCTTCCACAAGCCGCCCATGTAGCGCATGTCTTGGTTGTGGTGGCAACCGATGATGACCGAACCTGCACCAAGGAACAGCAATGCCTTGAAGAAGGCATGCGTCATCAGATGGAATACGGCAATCGGATAAGCAGACACGCCCAGCGCCACGGTCATGTAACCAAGCTGCGACAACGTCGAATAAGCAACGACGCGCTTGATGTCGTTCTGAATCAGGCCGAGGAACCCCATGAACAGCGCGGTGGTAGCGCCGATGACGAGGATAAAGGACAACGCCGTGTCGGACAGTTCGAACAGCGGCGACATGCGCGTCACCATGAAGATACCGGCGGTCACCATGGTCGCCGCGTGGATCAGCGCGGAAATCGGGGTCGGGCCTTCCATCGAATCAGGCAGCCAGATATGCAGCGGCACTTGTGCCGACTTACCCATGGCTCCAATGAACAATGCGATACAAACAGTCGTGATCAAAGGCCAACCGGTCGCAACTTCCGTTAGTGTTGCGAGCGCTTCACGCTTGGCAAAAACTTCAGCGTAATTGAGCGTACCTGCGTAAGCGGCAATCAAACCGATGCCGAGCAGAAAACCGAAATCGCCAACCCGATTAACAAGGAAAGCCTTGAGATTTGCATACACGGCGGTCGACTTCGTGTACCAGAAGCCGATCAAAAGATACGACACTAGGCCCACTGCTTCCCAACCAAAGAACAACTGCAGGAAGTTGTTACTCATCACCAGCATGAGCATGGAGAATGTGAACAGCGAGATGTAGCTGAAGAAGCGCTGGTAGCCGGCGTCTTCTTCCATGTAGCCAATAGTGTAGACGTGCACCATCAGCGACACGAAGGTCACGACCAGCATCATCATGACGGTAAGCTTGTCGATCAGAAAACCGACCTCAAGGCTCAAGCCGCCTGCTTGCATCCATGTGTAAACGGTACCGTTGAAGGTATGGCCGGCCTGCACGTCATTGAAGACAATGCACGACAGAACGAAGGCAACAGCAACACCAAGGATGGTAACGGTGTGCGCACCGACACGCCCAATCTGTTTGCCGAACAGGCCGGCGAGAATGGCACCCGCCAAAGGCGCGAGCGGCACGAGCAGGTAAATCGTCTGCATGTCCATTGTTTCTGCGAGCCCCTTGTTAGCCCTTGAGGCTGTCGAGATCGTCGACATGGATCGTCGACAGGTTGCGGAAAAGAACCACGAGAATGGCTAGGCCAATGGCAGCCTCGGCAGCAGCCACTGTCATGATGAATACAACGAATAACTGACCATCGGTATCGTTGAGATAACTCGAGAAGGCCACGAAATTCATGTTCACTGCCAGCAACATCAATTCGATCGCCATCAGCAGAACAATGAGGTTTTTGCGATTCAGGAAAATGCCGACGACGGAAATGCAGAACAGGATCGCGGCGAGAATCAGATAGTTCGACAGCGGGATCATGCCGGGCCCCCTTCCTTGCTTTCCTGTGCAGTTGCATCCGCAGGTACTTCGACTTCGGCCGCCATCTTGACGACACGGAAGCGATCAGCCGCTTTGACACGCACCTGCAGACGCGGATTCATGGCCTTGCTTTCCTTGCGCTGGCGCAGCGTCAACACCACGGCAGCGATCAGCGCGACCAGCAGAATGACCGAGGCCAGCTCGAACGGATAAACGTAATCGGTAAACAGCAGACGTCCCAAGGCTTTGGTATTGCTGAAACCCGCCTCGGGCGAAGCCGGCGCTGGCAGTACATCAAGGCCGAAATAGCGGCCACCGAGAATCGTGCCCATTTCGCCAACCATGATGGCGCCGACAATAAGACCGAGTGGCAGGTGACTCCAGAAGCCTTTGCGCAGGCGTTCGATATTGATGTCGAGCATCATGACCACGAACAGGAAAAGCACCATCACTGCGCCAACGTAGACCATGACCAGCATGATCGAGAGGAACTCGGCATGCAGGAGCATCCACAAACCAGCGGCGTTGAAGAAGGACAGTACGAGAAACAGCACTGCATGCACAGGATTGCGCGCGGTAATCACACACAGCGACGACAGCACAAGCACCGTCGAAAAAATCCAGAAAAGTACGCTTTGAAAGTCCATTGTCATCATCACCGGAACTTAGCATCGGCCTCGCGGTCAGCGGCGATCTGATCTTCATAACGGTCACCGTTAGCCAGCAGCATTTGCTTCGTGTAGTAGAGATCACCGCGAGTTTCGCCGTGATACTCAAATACACGGGTTTCCACGATGGCATCAACCGGGCAGGCCTCTTCGCAGAAACCGCAGAAGATGCATTTGGTCAGATCAATGTCGTAGCGAGTCGTACGGCGACTGTTGTCGTTTGCACGCTGCTCCGACTCGATGGTGATCGCCAACGCCGGGCATACGGCCTCACACAGCTTGCAGGCAATGCAACGCTCTTCACCGTTGGGATAGCGGCGCAATGCATGCAGCCCACGGAAGCGATTGCTTTGCGGCGTCTTCTCTTCGGGAAACTGCACGGTAATCTTGCGGGCAAACAAATATTTGCCGGTCACCGCCATGCCCTTGAACAGTTCCTTAAGCAGGAGACTGTTGAAATATTCTTTTACTGCACCCATTGGGTAGCTCCAATTACTTCCACAGGTTCAACGGAGACAACATCCACAGGCCAACTACCAGAATCCAGGCCAGGCAAATCGGCACAAACACCTTCCAGCCGAGACGCATGATCTGATCGTAGCGATAGCGCGGGAACGTGGCACGGAACCAGAGGAACAGGAAGATGACGAAACAGGCTTTGAGCAGGAACCAACCGAAACCGTCAGGCAGACCCGGAATCGGTGACAGCCATCCACCAAGGAAGAAAGTCGTGGTCATCGCCGCAATCAGCCACATGTTGGCGTACTCGGCGAGGAAGAACAGCGCAAACGACATGCCTGAGTATTCGATCATGTGGCCAGCAACGATTTCCGATTCGCCTTCGACCACATCGAACGGCGCACGGTTGGTTTCGGCCACGCCTGACACGAGGTACACAATGAACATCGGCAGCAGCGGCAGCCAGTTCCAGGAAAGCAAGCCGAAGTGGCCGCGCTGCGCATCGACGATGGCGGAAAGGTTCAGGCTGCCCGACACCATCAGCACGACGATCAGGGCCATGCCCATCGACACTTCGTAGGACACCATCTGGCCGGCGGCACGCATAGCGCCTAGGAAGGCGTACTTCGAATTCGACGCCCAGCCGGCAATAATGACGCCATATACGCCGAGCGAGGACATCGCCAGCAGATAGAGCACACCGGCGTCGATGTTCGCCAGTACCAACGTGTCAGTAAAAGGAATCACCGCCCATGCGGCCAGTGCCGGCATCAACGCCATGATCGGGCCGACGAGGAACAGGCCACCGCTGGATTTGCTCGGAAACACGATTTCCTTCAGCAGCAGCTTTACGCCGTCGGAGATTGGTTGCAGCAGTCCCCACGGACCGACGCGGTTCGGACCCACGCGCACGTGCATCCACGCGAGAATCTTGCGCTCGGCCAGCGTGAGGTAAGCAACGGCGCCCATCAGCGGCGCGACGATGACGACGACCTTGAGGATAGTCCAGATCAAGGTCACGGCCTGCGGGCCGTAGCCGCCGAACAGCGGTGCGACGTGGTCGTTGAGCAGAGCGAACACGGGATTCATTTATGCACGCTCCACGCTGATCTGACCGAACATCGAACCGAGGGCGACGGTGCTGGCATGGGCAGCGGCAACGCGCACCGCACCGTCCGGCACGCCAGCATCGATTGCCAGCGGCAGTTTGACGCTGGCGCCGCCCTGCTTCACAGTCACTTCGGCCGCGCCATCGAGGCCGAGCTTGGTTGCGGTAGCAGCATTCACGCGAGCGGCCGGCGCCTTGGCATCACGAGCGCGTTGTAGGCTGGGCGCACGACGCACCAAGGCGTCGGAGAAATAGATCGGCACATCGGCAACACGCTCAACGCCGGATATGGCTCCGTTGAGGGCAATCGTCGCGCTTGCGCCGTTATTCAGACCGGCAACGAACTCCGGTGAACCGCCCAAGACTTCGGCTCGCACGTCTTCGCTACTGTTGTATTCGAATCCGGACAGGTCGAGCACGTTGCCGAGTACGCGCAACACCTTCCAACCAGGACGGGCTTCGCCGAGCGGCTTGGCAACGGCATTGAAACTCTGTACGCGACCTTCAGTATTGACGAACGTGCCTGAAGTTTCGGTAAAGGGAGAGATTGGCAGCAACACGTCGGCATATTCCAGTGCCGCCGGCGACTTGAAAGGCGAGAACACGGCGACCATCTCAGCTTGCTTCAGGGCTGCTGCAGCTTGCGCACCATTGGCACTGTCGAGCTCTGGCTCCGCGTTGAAGACCAGATAAGCTTTGCGCGGTTGTGCAAACATCTGCGCTGCATTCAAGCCATTGGCCGACGGCACAGCCTTGGCAATGTAACCGCCGACCGAGTTGGCCGCCTCGCCAAGGAAACCGGACTTACCCTCCAGCAACTTGGCAAGCTGCTGCGTTAGCGCTTCAAGCGTACCCGCTTGCGGGTGCTGCTGCGCGAAGTTGCCGAGGAAGACTCCGGTCTTGCTGCCCGATACGAGGCTGTCAGCGATCTTCTGTGCAGCAGCAGACACCGCTACGCCGTTCAGAGCCGCATCAACCTCACTACCCTTGGCGATAGCCACAGCCTTGACCACTTCAGCCAGCAACTGCGGCACTTGCGAAGGCAGGCCGATGGCCTTAAGCGTGTTTTTGATAAGCTGATCATCATCGGCCGCATGGATCAAAGAAACCTGTGTACCCAACTTGGCGGACTGACGCAGGCGCTGAGCCAGCAACGGATGATCCTTGCGCAGGAAAGAACCGACCACAAGCACGCGGTCGAGCTTGCTGAACTCGGCGACGCTCATGCCGAGCCACGGCGTACCGGCACGCTTGCCGTCAAGCGAAAAATCACTCTGGCGGAGGCGGAAATCGACATTACCCGAGCCGAGCTCGCGCGACAGTTTTTGCGCGAGAAACATTTCTTCCAGTGTGGAATGCGGCGACACCAGTGTGCCGACGGCGTCTGCGCCATGAGCCTTCACAACATCCTTGAGCGCATGTGCCACGTAATCAAGCGCAACGCCCCAATCGACCTCCTGCCATGCACCACCCTGTTTCACCATAGGCTTGGTGAGGCGCTCGGTTGAATTGACGGCCTCGTAGGAGAAGCGGTCCTTATCCGACAGCCAACATTCGTTGATATCTTCGTTTTCCAGCGGCAACACGCGCAATACCTTGTCGTGCTTAACCTGGACGATGAGATTGCTGCCCAGGCCATCGTGAGGTGCAACCGACTTGCGACGAGCCAACTCCCACGTACGCGCGGCGTAGCGGAAAGGCTTGGAGGTCAGCGCGCCGACCGGACACAAGTCGATGATGTTGCCCGACAGCTCGGAGTCAACGGTCTTCTCGATGAAAGGCATGATCTCGGAATGTTCACCACGACCAGCCTGGCCCATTTCCATCACGCCGGCGATCTCCTGCGTGAAACGGACGCAGCGCGTGCAATGGATACAGCGCGTCATGTCGGTGTTCACCAGTGGACCGAGATTCTTGTTGAACACCACGCGCTTTTCTTCCTGGTAGCGCGAGGCGGAGCTGCCATAGCCCACGGCCAGATCCTGCAACTGACATTCACCGCCTTGGTCACAGATGGGGCAATCGAGCGGGTGGTTGATCAGTAGGAATTCCATCACGCCCTTCTGCGCCTTGGTGGCGAGTTCGGAGTGCGTGAACACTTTCATGCCATTGGCAACTGGCGTAGCGCAGGCAGGCAGCGGCTTGGGCGCCTTCTCGACCTGAACCAGGCACATGCGGCAGTTGGCCGCGATCGACAACTTCTTGTGGTAGCAGAAGTGCGGAATATAGGTACCGGCCTGATGCGCGGCATCCATCACGGTACTGCCTTCAGGAACTTGCAGCGACTTGCCGTCGATTTCGATTTCTAGCATGAAGAGGCCTACATGTAGAAAGAACTGCCGGCGCGCTGCACATCAGGCGGCACGAGGCAATGCTTGTTTTCAATGTGATACTCGAATTCGCTCTTGAAATGCTGAACGAAGCTGCGCACTGGGAGCGATGCGGCATCACCGAGGGCACAAATCGTGCGGCCCATGATGTTGTCGGTTACGCTCATCAGAAGATCCAAATCCTCCTGGCGGCCTTCGCCACTTTCGATGCGATGTACAACGCGGTAGAGCCAACCGGTACCTTCTCGGCAGGGCGTACACTGGCCGCAGGACTCTTCGAAGTAAAAGTAGGACAGACGCTCAAGCGCCTTGACCATGCACACGGTTTCGTCCATCACGATGATGGCGCCGGAACCGAGCATGGAACCCGCCTTGGCAATGGAATCATAGTCCATCGTGCATTGCATCATGATGTCGCCGGGCAGTACCGGCGCGGACGAGCCGCCTGGAATCACGGCCTTGAGCTTGCGACCGCCGCGCATGCCGCCAGCCATTTCCAGCAACTCGGCGAAGGGCATGCCCATCGGGATTTCGTAGTTACCCGGTTTATTCACATGACCCGAGATCGAGAACAGCTTGGTACCACCATTATTGGGCTTGCCCAAGTTCAAGTATTGCTCACCACCCATCTTGAGGATATAGGGGACGGCAGCAAAGGTCTCAGTGTTATTGATTGTGGTCGGCTTTCCATAGAGGCCGAAAGTCGCCGGGAACGGTGGCTTGAAGCGCGGCTGCCCTTTCTTGCCTTCGATCGACTCGAGCAGGCCGGTTTCTTCGCCACAGATATAGGCGCCGTAACCATGGTGGGCAAACAGTTCGAAATTGAAACCGCTACCGAGGATATTTTGACCGATCAAGCCAGCGGCACGCGCCTGGTCCAGTGCCTCTTCAAAACGCTTGTAAATCTCGAAAATTTCGCCGTGGATATAGTTGTAGCCACGATTGGCGCTCATCACATAGGCGCCGATAGCCATGCCCTCGATCACGGAATGCGGGTCAAAGCGCAGCAGATCGAGATCCTTGAAGGTTCCGGGTTCGCCTTCGTCGGAGTTGCAGACGACATAACGGTCACCGTTGATGACCTTGGGCATGAAGCTCCACTTAAGGCCAGTCGGGAAACCTGCACCGCCGCGGCCGCGCAGTACACCGGCCTTCAGTTCGGCAATAATATTTTCGGGCGGCGTCTTCTCGGCCAGGATCTTGCGCAGGGCCTGGTAACCGCCGCGCGCTTCGTAGTCCTTGATGCCCCAGCCGGCATCACCCTTTTCCCAACCTACGCTCAGGAGCGGATTCTTGGTAGCGATCAGCGCCATGTTTACTTGCACTCCGCCAAAAGCTTGTCGATCTGCACAGGCGTCATGAAACTGCACATGCGCTTGTTGTTCACCAGCATTACCGGTGCATCGCCACACGCGCCCATGCATTCGCCCTCTTTCAGCGTGAACCTGCCATCGGCAGTGGTCTCATTGAAACCAATACCGAGCTTTTGCTTGACGTAATCAGCTGCATGTACGCCACCTGACAAAGCACACGGCAAGTTGGTACAGACGGTAATCTTGTACTTGCCGACCGGATCAAGGTCGTACATGTTGTAAAAGCTGGCAACCTCGTATGCGGCAATCGCCGGCATGTCGAGATAGTTGGCAACGTATTCGATGGTTTCGCGTGCAAGCCAACCCTTTTCATCCTGGGCAATAGCAAGGGCCGCCATGACGGCAGATTGCTTCTGGTCTGCCGGATATTTGGCAACTTCGCGATCTATCAGTTTGAGTGCTTCCTGGCTCAGCATGGTCTTATCTGTCAATCTCACCGAACACGACGTCCATGGTGCCGATAATTGTGACCGCATCGGCAATCATGTGACCCTTAGCAATCTCGTCCATGGCGGACAGATGCACATAACCCGGCGCACGAATCTTCAAGCGATAAGGCTTGTTCGCGCCATCGGAAATTGCGTAGATACCGAACTCACCCTTCGGATGTTCAACAGCGGCGTAAGCTTCGCCCGGTGGCACATGCATGCCTTCAGTGAATAACTTGAAGTGGTGAATCAGCTCTTCCATGTTGGTCTTCATGCTCTCGCGAGACGGCGGAGCGACCTTGTGATTCTCGACGATAACCGGACCAGGATTCTGGCGCAGCCAGTCGATACATTGCTTGATGATGCGGTTGGACTGACGCATCTCGAACATGCGGACGAGGTAACGATCATAAGAGTCGCCATTCACGCCTACAGCGATGTCGAAGTCCATCTTGTCATAGACTTCATAAGGCTGCTTCTTGCGCAAGTCCCACTCAATGCCGGAACCGCGCAGCATTGCGCCGGTCAGGCCGAGCTGCAGTGCGCGCTCCGGCGACACAACACCGACACCAACGGTACGCTGCTTCCAAATCCGGTTATCGGTGAGCAAGGTTTCATACTCATCAATATAAGTCGGGAAACGGCTACAGAAATCATCAAGGAAGTCGAGCAAGGAACCTTGGCGTGCATCGTTGAGATCTTTGATCGCAGCCGCATTCTTGAACTTGCTTGCCTGATACTGCGGCATCACATCCGGCAGATCACGATAAACCCCGCCCGGGCGGTAATAGGCAGCATGCATGCGTGCGCCAGAGACGGCCTCATAGGCGTCCATCAGATCTTCGCGTTCGCGGAAGGTGTACAGCACCATCGCCATCGCACCGATGTCGAGGGCGTGACAACCTACCCACAACAAGTGGTTCAATACACGCGTAATCTCATCGAACATCACGCGGATGTATTGAGCACGCTCGGGCACCTCAAGACCAAGCAACTTCTCGATGGCCATGCAATAGGCGTGCTCGTTGCACATCATCGAGACATAGTCGAGGCGATCCATATACGGTACGGATTGCACCCACGTGCGAGTTTCGGCCAGTTTTTCAGTGGCACGATGCAACAGACCGATGTGAGGATCGGAACGAACGATCACTTCGCCGTCCAACTCAAGAACCAGGCGCAGCACACCGTGCGCGGCCGGATGCTGCGGACCGAAGTTAAGCGTGTAATTCTGAATTTCAGCCACGGCCGTACTGCTCCTCACGAACGATGCGCGGCGTCACTTCGCGCGGCTCAATAGTGACAGGCTGATACACAACGCGCTTCTGCTCTTCGTCATAACGCATTTCGACATAGCCTGAAATCGGGAAATCCTTGCGGAACGGATGACCGACAAAGCCATAGTCGGTGAGGATGCGGCGCAAGTCGTTATGGCCTTCGTACATAATGCCGTAAAGATCGAAAGACTCGCGCTCGAACCAATTGGCGGAAGCCCATACATCCATGACCGAGGCAATAACAGGGAATTCATCATCGATCGAAAAGCTGCGCACACGCAAACGCCAGTTATGCGTCAGCGATGCCAGATGCACCACCGTCGCATAACGCAGGCCTGTGTATCCGGTATAAGTGGCGTAATCAACACCGCACAGATCAATGAGCTGTTCGAAATGCAGCAGTTCATTGTCCCGTAAGGTTTTCATCACGTCGGCATACTGAGCTGCCGATACTTCAATAGTTACTTCGCCGAGCGCAGTCACCGGAACGGAGATGCGGTCGCCGAAAACATCGGTCAGCACTTGGCTGAGCTTCTGGAGCTTGGCACTCATGGCGATTAACGGGCGATGGTATAGGTACGCTTGATCTTGTTTTGAAGCTGGATGATTCCGTACAGCAACGCCTCGGCCGTCGGCGGGCAACCTGGTACATAAACGTCCACTGGCACAATGCGATCGCAACCGCGCACAACGGAATAGGAATAGTGGTAATACCCGCCACCATTGGCACATGAGCCCATGGAAATCACCCAACGCGGCTCAGGCATCTGGTCGTAAACCTTGCGCAGCGCGGGGGCCATTTTGTTGGTCAACGTACCAGCCACAATCATCACATCGGATTGACGCGGGCTTGGGCGGAACACAACACCGAAACGGTCGAGGTCGTAACGCGAACAACCCGCATGGATCATTTCTACCGCACAACAGGCCAGACCGAACGTCATCGGCCACAACGAACCGGTGCGCGTCCAGTTGATCAATTTGTCGAGGGTCGTGGTAACAAACCCTTCCTGCATGACACCTTCAATGCTCATTTGCCACTACTCCCAGTCGAGCGCGCCTTTGGCCCAGGCATAGACATAGCCGACCACGAGAATGGCCAGAAACACCAGCATTTCAACGAAGCCGAAACCGCGCACCGCATCGGTCGCGACGACTTCCTTGAAGATCGAAGCCCAGGGAAAAAGAAAGGCAACCTCCAGATCGAAGAGGATGAAGATAATGGCGATCAGGTAATAACGCACATCGAACTTCACACGGGCGTCTTCAAACGCCTCGAAACCGCATTCGTAAGGAGAAAGCTTCTGGCTATCAGGACGGTGCGGGGCGAGAATCCGACCGAGAAGGATTGGGGCACACCCAACAGCGAGCCCAACCAGTATAAAAACCAGTACGGGGAAGTAGTTTTCCAGCATCGGGGCGACTCTTTATTCGTTAACCATCGCTTGAAACGGCGACGGTGAAGTTTTTTATTACTACAAATCTGCCACTGCCATACAACTATTGCTATGTTACTTGCACCTGCATTTGGTGCCGACGATGAGACTCGAACTCATACGGCTTTCGCCACTACCCCCTCAAGATAGCGTGTCTACCAATTTCACCACGTCGGCATGATTTCTTTGTGCTTGCCACACAAAGATCAAGCGGCGAGAAGTATAGCGTACTCGCACACCGCCTGACTAAGCTCACCGCATTTTTTTACTTCGGAATACCGTTCGTGCGTGGATCCGACGTCGGCACTGGTACTGCTGCGGGCGATGCAGGCACATCACTTTGCTGCTCAGTCTTGATCCTGTCGACCACGCTATCCGTATTGGAATGCTTGTTGGCCAGATAGTTCAGGCCCAGGCAGGTAACGAAAAAAATCGCTGCAAGCACAGCCGTCGATTTGGACAAAAAATTCGACGAACCGGTTGCACCGAACAGGCTACCGGACGAACCACTACCGAAAGCGGCCCCCATATCTGCCCCCTTGCCGTGCTGCATCAACACAAGACCGATGACACCGATACCGGACAACACGTTAACAATCAAAACCAGCGTATACATGACAACCTCTTTTCCAAAAAATCTATTGCGCAGCAGCGGCGATGGCGAGGAACTCTTCAGCCACCAGCGACGCACCGCCGACCAGCCCGCCATCGATATCCGGACAGGCAAACAACGCTTCCGCATTGGCGGCCTTCACGCTACCGCCATACAAAATTCTCAACTGCGCTGCAACACTGACATCCGCCGTTGCCGCGCGCGCGCGCAATAGCGCATGCGCTTCCTGAGCCTGTTCCGGCGTTGCCGTGGAGCCCGTGCCAATAGCCCAGATCGGCTCATACGCTAATACTGACTGTGCCAATGCCTCCACCCCACAGCCACGCAACACGGCGTCAAGCTGCTGCGTTAACACCATTTTCGTCAGCTTGCGCTCGCGTTGCTCCAGCGTTTCGCCGACACAAATGATCGGACTCACGCCCTCTGCCAGCGCCACTTTAACCTTGGCAACCACCTGCGTATCATCTTCACCGTACTGACGCCGTCGTTCAGAGTGACCAACGATGACATAGCGACACGCAAAATCCCGGAGCATGGCCGCGCAGACTTCGCCGGTATAAGCGCCTTGCGCATGTGCCGATACATCCTGTGCGCCCCATGTCACAGCAGTGCCCTGCAGCAGCGATTGCGCTTGCGACAAATAGGGGAATGGCACACAAACCGCAACATCCGCACCCTGCCCCACGCCAGCGGCAACGGACTGCAGCAACGACGCATTGCTCTGTGTCGTGCCATGCATCTTCCAGTTACCGACCACCAGCTTGCGGCGCATAGCCCTGCCCGAAAAGAAAAACCCGCAGATTATAGCTTCCGCGGGTTCTTTTAGCCAGATGCGACTAGGGACTAGGCGGACATCAGCCGAATCGGCCGGTGATGTAATCCTCGGTCTGCTTCTTCTGCGGCTTGATGAAGATCTGATCGGTCACGCCGAACTCGATCAGCTCGCCGAGATACATGTAGGCAGTGAAGTCGGAGATACGTGCTGCCTGTTGCATGTTGTGCGTGACGATGGCGATGGTGAATTCACCCTTGAGCTCGGAAATCAGCTCCTCGATACGCATCGTCGAAATCGGATCCAGCGCGGAAGTCGGTTCGTCAAGCAGAAGAACTTCCGGCTTGACAGCCACGGCACGCGCGATACACAGACGTTGTTGCTGACCACCCGAAAGGCTCATGCCGCTTTGATGCAACTTGTCCTTTACTTCATCCCACAGGGCCGCCTTCTTCAGCGCCCATTCAACGCGCTGCGCCATTTCGCCTTGTGACAAACGCTCGTGCAGACGCACACCAAAAGCGATGTTTTCGAAGATGGACATCGGAAACGGTGTCGGCTTCTGAAACACCATGCCAACCTTGGCACGCAGCATGTTCAGATCGACCTTCTTGTCCAGCATGTTGTTGCCGTCAAGCAGCAATTCGCCGGTGGCACGTTGCTCTGGGTACAGATCGAACATGCGATTCATCGTACGCAGCAGTGTGGACTTGCCGCAACCCGACGGGCCAATGAAGGCGGTGACGTTCGACTTGTAGATTTCCAGATTGATGTTCTTCAGGGCGTGATACTTGCCGTAGTAGAAATCGAAGTTTCGGAAGGCGATTTGCGTATCAAGCATTACGGCATTCTCGTTCATCATCATTGAGCTCGATTCTTTCACAAAATTCTGTTGTTACTGCTTGTTGTTACTGCGAGTGCTTGGCGCGGAACATGACGCGCGCCAGGATGTTGAGACCGAGCACACCCAGCGTAATCAGGAAAATGCCTGCCCATGCAAGGCTCTGCCAGTCGCTGTAAGGACTCATGGCGAACTTGAAGATCACCCCCGGCAAGGTCGCGATCGGCTCGGTGAGTTTTGCGCTCCAGAACTGGTTGCCGAAGGCGGTGAACAACAGCGGCGCCGTTTCGCCCGAGATGCGTGCAATCGCGAGCAATACGCCGGTCATCACACCGGCGATGGAGGCGCGCAAGGTCACACGACCAACCACAACCCATTTCGGTGCCCCCAGGGCAAACGCAGCTTCGCGCATGGCGTTAGGCACCAGCACCAGCATGTTTTCAGTGGTACGAATCACGACCGGAATCACGATCAGCGCGAGCGACACAACGCCCGCCAGTGCCGAGAATTTGCCCATCTGCGCAACAACAAGCTCATAAACGAACAAGCCGATGATGATCGACGGCGCAGACAGCAGCAGATCATTCACGAAACGCGTGGTTTGGCCCAACCAGTTGCTCTTGCCAAATTCCGCCAGATAAATACCGGCGAAGATACCGATCGGCGTTCCCACCAGCACGGCCAGCGAAACGACGACTAAACTGCCAAAGATTGCATTGGCCAGACCACCTTCACTGCCGGGCGGTGGCGTCATTTGAGTAAAAAGCGTCAGCGAAAGGCCGGATACGCCAAGCTGTATGGTCGTCCACAATATCCATACCAGCCAGAACAGACCGAAGACCATCGCAGCCAGGGAAACAGTGAGCGCCAGTTTGTTGATCAGGCGACGCTGAATATAGAGACTGTTCACGACTTGGTCCCTTCCTGTGCCTGCAGCTTGACCAGCAACAGGCGCGAGAACGCCAACACCACCATGGTGATGAGGAAGAGGATCAGACCCAGCTCAATCAGCGACGCGGTGTAAATCGGCGACTCCGCTTCCGCAAACTCGTTGGCCAATGCCGACGCAATACTGTTACCCGGCTGATAAAGCGAGAAGCCGCTGAAGTTGTTCATGTTGCCAATCAGGAAGGTCACGGCCATGGTCTCGCCCAATGCACGACCAAGGCCGAGCATGATGCCGCCGACGACGCCGATCTTGGTGTACGGCAGAACCACGTTCCACACCACTTCCCAGGTCGTGCAACCCAGTCCGTAAGCGGATTCCTTGAGCATTGCTGGCGCCACTTCGAACACGTCACGCATGACCGATGCAATGAACGGAATGATCATCACTGCCAAAATGATGCTGGCGCTCAAAAGACCAATGCCCATCGGCGGGCCTTGGAACAACTGGCCAACAAAAGGAATCCAGCCCAGCAGCGTGGTCAGGGCTGGCTGAACGTAATCGGAAAAAATGGGCGCAAACACCAGCAGCCCCCACATGCCATAAACAATGCTGGGCACACCGGCCAGCAACTCAACCGCAATACCGAGCGGACGGCGCAACCAAGCTGGGGCCAGTTCCGTGAGAAACAATGCAATGCCAAAACTCACCGGCACTGCGATAAACAGCGCCACGATTGACGTGGCAATCGTGCCGTAAACCGGAATGGC
>DATJJR010000022.1:0-6983 GCA_035492055.1 Rhodocyclaceae bacterium
TTCGGGCGCGAGAACACCATGTTCGTGGCCTTCATGCTGTTCGCCGTATCAATTGTATTAATGGCAACCGTGGGTCATTCGCCCCTGATCTTTGTGCTGATGCTCATCGCCATTCCGCTGCTTTGGGGCAATGTCTACTCGATCTTCCCGGCCACGTGCGCCGACAGTTTCGGCCACCGTTATGCGGCCACCAACGCCGGCATTCTCTACACGGCCAAGGGCACGGCCAATCTGCTCGTCCCCTTCGGACCCGTCATCATCTCGGCCACCGGTAACTACGACGCACTCCTCTACCTCACCGCCGCCATGGCCGCCATCGCCGCCTTCCTCGCAATCAAAGTCCTCAAACCCATGCGCCAAAACCTCCAAAAGAAGTTTGATGCACTACACGCATCTGGTAAGGGGCACTAGGAAGGGCAGGACCGAGCCGTTACAATAACGCTCTCGGAACACGCAACAATGACGCGCTTTCGGGCGCGTCTTTGTTTTTGTGGGCCCCAAAATTCAGGCGGTGTTTAGGCGGAAGCCCAAGCGTCGAACAAATCGAATTTCAACTAGAGGAGAAGTAGCCATGGCAGTCTGGGCACGTTTTCAAACCAAGGATGGCAACACCAGTTTCGGCACCGTCGCCAACGGTCAAATCACCGAATTCAGCGGTGACATGTTCAACAAGCCGACCGCGACCGGCAAGACTTTTGCCGAAGCCGACGTCAAGCTGCTGGCCCCGACCCAGCCGACCAAGATCCTGGCGCTGTGGAACAACTTCAAGGCCCTGGGCGAGAAGCTCGGCAAGGCCGCTCCGGTGCACCCCCTGTTCCTGCTGAAGCCGGTGTCTTCGCTGGCCGGTCCGAACGACGACATCGTTCGTCCGAAGGCTTACACCGGCAAGATCGCTTACGAAGGCGAACTGTGTATCGTCATCGGCAAGGCTGCCAAGAATGTGTCGGTTGAAGAAGCCAAGGACTACATCTTCGGCTACACCTGCATCAATGACGTGACCGCCGGCGAAGTGCTCAATGAAGATCCGAACTTCGCCCAATGGACCCGCGCCAAGGGTCACGATACCTTCTCGTGCATCGGTCCGGTGATTCAGACCGAACTCGACTGGGCGTCGAAGAATGTCGTGACCGTGATGGCCGACCAGGAGCGTCAGAACTATCCGCTTTCCGACATGATCTTCAACCCCTACGAGCAAGTGTCGCGCATCTCGCAAGACATGACCTTGAATCCGGGCGACTGCATCGCCATCGGCACCTCGATCGGTATCGGTTCGATCAAGGACGGCGCCGTTACCACCGTCACCATCGACGGCATCGGCACCCTGTCGAACAAGCTGGTCGGCTAAGGTCGCTCGATGGACATGATCGTTAACGGTAAACCGATACAGGTCGAAGGTGCGGCCACGGTGAGCCAATTGCTCGAACAACTTGGTTTTGCCGGCAAGCGCGTGGCGGTCGAGAAGAACGGCGAGATCGTGCCCAAGAGCCTGCATGCCGACACGGCCATCAGTGCTGCCGACAAGATCGAAATCGTGGTCGCTGTTGGTGGTGGCTAAGTCGCTGCAATAGGTCGAAACAAAGCCCCGCAAATGCGGGGCTTTGTTTTTGGTCGGACCGAAAAGCAAAACGCCCGGACATGCCGGGCGTTTTGCTTTGGTGCTTGAAGCAGCGCTTACTGCTTTTTATAGATTTCAGCGCCGTTCTTGACGAACTCGATGGCCTTGGCTTGCATGCCCGCCTGGAGTGCATCTTTCTCGTCGATCTTCTGATTCGCAGCGTATTCACGCACGTCTTGCGTGATCTTCATCGAGCAGAAGTGCGGACCGCACATCGAGCAGAAGTGAGCGACCTTGGCCGAATCTTTGGGCAGGGTTTCGTCGTGGAAAGACTTGGCCTTGTCCGGATCCAGACCGAGATTGAACTGGTCTTCCCAGCGGAACTCGAAGCGGGCCTTGGACAGCGCGTTGTCGCGGATCTGGGCGCCGGGGTGACCCTTCGCCAAGTCGGCAGCGTGAGCGGCCAGCTTGTAGGTGATGATGCCTTCCTTGACGTCGTCCTTGTTCGGCAGACCCAAGTGTTCCTTCGGCGTCACATAGCAGAGCATGGCGGTGCCGTACCAGCCGATGGTAGCGGCGCCGATGCCGGAGGTGATGTGGTCGTAACCCGGAGCGATGTCGGTGGTCAGAGGGCCCAGCGTGTAGAACGGCGCTTCCTTACACCAGTCCAGTTGCAGATCCATGTTTTCCTTGATCAGGTGCAGCGGCACGTGGCCCGGGCCTTCGATCATGACCTGCACGTCGTGCTTCCAGGCGATGTCGGTGAGTTCACCCAGGGTCTTCAGTTCACCGAGTTGGGCTTCATCGTTAGCGTCGTAGATCGAGCCAGGACGCAGGCCATCGCCGAGCGAGAAGGCGACATCGTAGGCCTTCATGATTTCGCAAATCTCTTCGAAGTGCGTATAGAGGAAATTTTCCTTATGGTGCGCCAGACACCACTTGGCCATGATGGAACCGCCGCGCGACACGATACCGGTCATGCGGTTTGCGGTCATCGGCACGTAGCGCAGCAGCACGCCAGCGTGGATAGTGAAGTAGTCAACGCCTTGCTCGGCTTGTTCGATCAGGGTGTCCTTGAAGATTTCCCAGGTCAGGTCTTCGGCCTTGCCGTTGACCTTTTCGAGCGCCTGGTAGATCGGCACGGTACCGATCGGCACCGGGCTGTTGCGGATGATCCATTCACGGGTTTCGTGGATGTTCTTGCCGGTGGACAGATCCATGATCGTGTCGGCGCCCCAGCGAATACCCCAGGTCATCTTGTCGACTTCTTCCGAGATCGAGGAAGTGACGGCAGAGTTGCCGATGTTGCCGTTGATCTTCACGAGGAAGTTGCGGCCGATGATCATCGGCTCGGATTCCGGGTGATTGATATTGTTCGGGATGATGGCGCGGCCACGGGCGATTTCATCGCGCACGAATTCCGGCGTGATTTCTTCCGGCAGCGACGCGCCGAAATTCTGGCCCGGATGCTGGGCGGACATCATCTTGGCGAGCTTTTCGCTCATCGCTGCGCCTTTCGGGCTGGCATTCTTGAGCGATTCGAGATAGGCCTTGCGATTCAGGTTTTCGCGGATGGCGATGTATTCCATTTCAGGCGTGATGATGCCCTTCTTGGCGTAGTGCATCTGCGAGACATTCTGGCCAGCCTTGGCGCGACGCGGTGTGCGATGCAGGCCGGGAAAGCGCAATTCGTCGAGGCTCTTGTCATTGGCACGGCCGCGGCCGAATTCGGAAGACAAATCGCTCAGGACTTCAGTGTCGTTGCGCTCTTCGATCCAGGTCTGGCGAATTGCCGGCAGGCCGGAGCGGATGTCGATCTTGGCATTCGGGTCGGTGTAGATGCCCGAGCAGTCATACACATAGATCGGCGGATTCTTTTCGCCGCCGAAATCGGTGGGGGTATCGGATTGCGTGACTTCACGCATCGGCACCTGAATGTCGGTGCGTGAACCCTGCACATAAACCTTGCGGGAATTGGGCAGCGGCTGGACGGCTGCGGAATCAACCGTCGCGCTGGCGGCGATGAATTTGTCGTTGGCGTTCATATTGGGGCTCCGTTCGAGCGGGGGTGAAGCGAAAGTACAAAAGGCAGAAGAGGACAAAACGTGGGGCGCACATGTGATGTCCGAGGGGCCTATTGTACGGGAAACGACAAAAACGGCCTACCCATCCGAACGGATTAACGCCGAGGATAACCGGTCCCTGAGCAGGGTTAAGGCGGAAACTACAGCGGCAAATTGCGCGGCTTGCGCCCTGCTCGCGCCGCAAGGCGATCGTAGATCGCATTCGGCAACATACGCATCAACTTGGCTACAACGCCCATCTGCCAAGGGATGACGACATAACTACGCGCTGATTCAATGGCGCGAATGAAGCGCCGTGCTGCCTCGTCTGCCGGCAACATGAATGGCATTGGGTAGTCGTTCTTTTGCGTCATCGGCGTATCGATGTAACCGGGTGCAATGGTAACGGCATGTACACCGCTGCCGCGCAGCTCGACGCGCAGGCTTTCAAGATACGCAATGGCGGCGGCCTTCGACGCCGAATAGGCACCCGCCCCGGGCAGTCCACGAATGCCGGCTACCGAAGCAATACCGATCAGCCGCCCACTGCCGCGCTTCAACATTGCATCCAGAAAGGGCTGAAAGGTATGTACCAGTCCGAGCACGTTGGTTTCCATCACGCGACGAAATGCGTGATTGTCGACAGCCTCTTGTGTCAACGTGCCAACCGAGATGCCGGCATTGGCAATCACGACGTCAGGCACCCCAGCCTTGGCAATGAAGTCTTGCGCCGCGATGCGCAATGCCGTGTCATCGGTGACATCGGCGATATAGGTGTAATGCTGACCACCCAGGTCGGCGGTCAACAATGAAAGCGCGTCGCCATTCCTGGCAACAAGACCTAGCGTTGCCCCTTGCGTTGCGTATTCGCGGGCCAGTGCAGCGCCGATACCGGACGAAGCGCCGGTGATGAAAACAATCATCAGATGGACAACGCGCCCTTGTCGGGCGCGTTGTTGAGGGTGGGTTGCATCAAAAGAAAATTACTTCTTCTTGGACGCACGAACCTTTTCGATCAGGTAGCTGGCGATTTGCAGCTCACGGGCATGATCGCCAGAGGCAACAAGATACTTGCCATCAACCACGATGGCCGGCGTGCCCGGAATCTTGTGCGCACGCGTGATCTGATCGGCATTGCGAACCTTGCTGTCCACAGCGAAGGAGCCGTAGATCTGGGCAAACTTTGTCGCATCGACGCCCTTGCTCGCAATCCATTTGAACAGCGTGTCCTGGTCATCAAGATTGATGTTCTGCTGGTGAATCGCATTGAATACATCGGCGTTCAGCTTGCCCACCAGATTCATTGCATCCAGCGTGTAATACAACTTGGCGCCGGCAGCAAGCTGCGGACGGAACAGCACCGGCACGCGACGCAGCACAACATCCTTCGGCAGGGTCTTGGCCCACTGTTCGATCAAGGGTTCCATGTCGTTGCAGTGCGGGCAGTCATAGAAGAAGAACTCGGTCACTTCAATCTTGCCCGGGCCAGCGTCGGTCGGTTGTTGCGGATCGTAGGCCGAATAATCCTGACCCGCCACCGGCGTAGGCGCCGGCGCTTGCGCGAAAACTGGCGAACTCAGGGTGGCGACAGCAACAAGAGAGAACAGCAGTGACTTCAGTTTCATACCCGATTCCTTTGCGAATTGCTTTGCGAATATTACGAACGAGGCGACTCAGTTCTTGGCGGTCTTGACGACCGTCGCCTGAATCCCGCCTTGAGACATTTGAGTACGCGCGAGGTTCATTGCATCCGCTTTGGCGTAAGGACCGCTGCGCACGCGATACATCTTGCCCTTGTCCGGCACGGCAACTTCGGAGATCGACGAATCAATGCCGATCAGCGCAAGGCGTGCTTTCAGGTTGTCGGCCTCGGCCTTGTTCTGGAATGCACCGGCTTGCAGGAAATATTGATCGTTAACCGTGGCATCGGCCGCAGCACTGTTGGCAGCCGCATTGCCCGACGCGGTGGGCGGCGGTGCATTGGGCGCAGGCGCCGTATCGGAGCCGCCGGGCAGGATATTGTAGAAATCAAAGCGCTGCTTGTCGCCAGGCTTGGCCGGCAAACTGTCGGGCGCACTGCCCGACGATGCATTGGTCTGTGCGGGCGGCGATGCCGTTGTACCCGTCGGCGCGACAACAGCCGGCCCGCTTGTACGCAGCCCCTTGTCCTGGAACGGACTGTGGCTGCGATTGAGATACCAGACCACGCCAGCGGCAATCACGACACCGAGGACAAGGCCGACAAAAACGCCAACAAGCGTATTGCCTGCCTGATGACTGCTGCGATGAGCACTGTTATTGCTGCCGCGCTGTTCGCGCGTATTGCGACGATTCATATTCACATGGTCTCCGGTGCGGAAACGCCCAACAGATCGAGGCCGCTGCGCAATACCGTGCGCGTGGCCGCTGCCAGGGCGAGGCGTGCATGCTTGAGGTTTTCGTCATCCACCAGCATGCGTTCGGCGTTGTACCACCCGTGGAAATCGGCGGCAAGGTCTTTCAGATAAACCGCAATCTGGTGTGGTGCATATTCCGCAGCGGCAGTCGCCACAGCTTCCGGCCAAGCCTGCAGGCGGGCACACAACGCCAGCTCCTTGTCGCCGGATAATGCCTCAAGCGATTGCGCCGCAAGCGTGTCGACAGCTCCGCCCCATTGCAACAAAACGGAACAAATTCGCGCGTGGGCGTACTGAATGTAATACACCGGATTTTCGGTGCTCTGCGACTTGGCAAGGTCGATGTCGAACACCAGTTGCGAATCGGGGCTGCGCGCAACGAGGAAATAGCGCGTTGCATCGCGACCGACCTCGTCGATCAGATCGCGCAGGGTCACATAACTGCCGGCGCGCTTGGATATCTTCACTTCCTCGCCATTCTTCATGACCATGACCATCTGGTGCAGCACGTATTCCGGCCAGCCTTGCGGAATACCGGTGTTCAAGGCTTGCAGCCCCGCGCGTACACGTGTAATCGTGCTGTGGTGGTCGGCCCCCTGTTCATTGATGGCCTTGACGTAACCGCGATTCCATTTGTCGAGGTGATAGGCGACATCAGGCAGAAAATACGTGTAGCCGCCATCGGCCTTCTGCATGACGCGATCCTTGTCATCGCCGAAGTCAGTCGTACGCAACCATACGGCGCCGTCCTGCTCGTACGTAAAGCCGTTGGCCTTGAGCTTTTCGACCACGGCCGCGACTTTGCCCTCGGTATAGAGCGCTGATTCGAGCGAAAACACGTCGAAGCTCACGCCGAAGGCCTGCAGATCGGCATCTTGCTCGCGGCGCAACCAGGCCACGGCGAATTCGCGAATGGATTCGGCATTATCGGGGTCGCCGCTGGCGGTCACGCTGGCGCGATCATCGGCG
>DATJJR010000023.1:0-30477 GCA_035492055.1 Rhodocyclaceae bacterium
GGATCATCCCCGTGATATTTCTCGCAAAACTCGGCAACCGCTTTTTTATGCAAGGGCATCAAGTCCTTCTGTCCGGTCGCTCTGGCGGCTTGCTTCAGGCGATCCATTGCCGCCAGTTCAACCTTCACACAGGCAAAATTCTCAGCCGACAAATCACGGGCGTAAGCACCCGCCATCGGTAGCGCCTCCGGATCATAGAACTTGACCTGCCAGTCAGGCTCAGTGGAGAGCAGCAAGGTCACCAGACGCTCCATGAAAAACACTTTGGTCTGAAATGATTCAACACCATTGTGGCGGGTCGATTCATTCAACGCCTTACCCAATGGCGTGTCGTTGCGCTCCGCGATGTCGAATACGATTTCGGCACGATCCAGCCAGTGACGCCAAAATCGCGGCTTCGCCAGGAAATAATTACAGAAGACAGTATTCGTCGAATCCGTCACCAGCGTGTTCAGGGCAACGCCGGGCACGACTTTGTCAGCCGCGGCTACAAACGCAGAAATCGCATTGGGATGACGAACAACGCCCTGCTCGAAGACATTCGGGCACAGGACCGCCTGATCGAAGAATGGTGAGAAGGCGAGCACGTCCACCGAATCTCCCATGGTTGCAACAAAGTTCCGCACCTGCTGAGAACTCAACCCCGCCTTGGACTGGAACTTGGGCGACAGGAAGCCATAGAACGCCCCTTCATCGAGTGAGTTCGCATTGTTCAGCAGAAAGTTTCTGATCGGCCAGTATTCACACCAATCCGGCCGCTGCCCGACGTTATCGAGGGGAATAAAGCCGGGATCCAGCATCTTCTTCGTTTGCGCATCGTAGAAGATTTGATAAACGTTGGCCTTGTGTACGCTCACACTCCCTGCCGTGGCAGTGGTTTCAATTGCCTTGACCTGGGCCCCCTCGGCTTTGGGAGGCGGGGGTACCGACTCATCGTCGGGATACTTCGCCAGATATTTCGCATACCCGTCCTGCCACCCCTGTGAACCGAATGCACCACCACTCTCGTGGACAACACTGATCGGCCACGTGCCCATACGCAAGCCCTTCCGTTCGACCTCGCGACAAAAATCCATGTCGTAGAAGTGAAACGTGAATCGCTCGTCGAAGCGCACCCCATGCTTGTTCAGCACTTCGCTATCCACCGCCAGAAACAGGCCGTCGAGCAGCTTGCACTCTTGCATGGACGGGCCAAAGATCGTGATGTTGTCGCAGGGAAAACGCTTTCCATGACCAACGGTGCCACTCAGAAAACGTGCTTCATCCCACTGGAAATTCGGCACAGTACTGGTAAAAGCCCAGGCAGGCTGGCGTGGTACACGGCGTGTATTGCCGGCAAGACCGATCACGTCGAACTTTTGCAACCCTTCGTAAATGCGCTCCATCCAGAAGAAGTCGCAAAGAAGAATGTCGTCGTGGATGAAAACCAGGATCGCGGGATCCTTTTCGGCTGCCTTCAGTGCCTTGTTGTATATGGCTGGCAAACCCAGCGAGTTGCTGCCGAACAGTGTCAGCTGTGGCGGCGGCTGGTGCGTAAAGTTTTTAAGTGAGCGCCCGAGGGCAGTGTCTTCGAAGAATCGATCGGCGTGCTGGCGCGTCGCGCAGACCAGACGGATCGGTTTCATCGGGCGCGGGTCGATCAGACCTGCGTGTTCATGATGTCGTTGTAGGCCGACACCAGCTTGTTACGCACTTGCACCATCTGCTGGAAGGACAAACTGGCCTTTTGCAGGTTGATCATCACGTCTTCCAGGCTGGCATTGCCCTGATTGGCGGAAAAATCCTGAGCCATTTTTTGCGCATCGGCCTGCGTCTGATTGACCTGATCGATGGCACCCTTCAACACTTGCGAGAAATCCGGCCCGTCGCCCTGCCCTGCGGCAGGCGCAGTTTTGCCCTGAGCAGCAGCACTTGCAGCCTGCAGTTCAGCGAGCATTGCGTTGAGGTTATTGACGTCGATTGCCATGGTTCAGATCCCTTGTTCTGGATTCTACTAGCAAGCCACATGCCACAAAAGGCTTTTTTTATTCATCAAAAAAACCTTCCTCGCGATACTGCTTCAACTTGTAGCGCAGGGTACGCTCGGAAATCCCCAGCACTTCGACCGCCTTCTTGCGTGAACCGCCAACGCGAGCCAGTGTTTCGAGAATATGCTGTCGCTCAAGATCCTTCATGTTCGCTGCAGACGATTGTGCTGCAAGGCTCTGTGGCGGAATTTGTGGCGAAACTTGCGGAGCGACGAAAGCACTCTCGATAACAGCATGAGGCATACCAATAGCCGCTGTCGATGCACCGGAGAATGTCACCTGATCGGGGCTGATCGTTTGCCCCGGCGCCAGAATCAGCGCACGCTGAACGACGTTTTCCAGTTCGCGTACATTGCCGGGCCATGTGTATGCGGCAAGTTTTGCCTCGGCGGCAGGGTCCAACCTTGCCGTCAGTCCCAGGCGACCGCCATGCAGCGAAACGAAATGTCGGGCCAACACCAGCACATCCGCCGGACGGCTGCGCAACGCCGGGATTTGCAGCGGGAAGACATTGAGTCGATAGAACAAGTCTTCACGGAAACGCCCGGCTGCAACCTCTGCCGCCATGTCGCGGTTCGACGTGGCCAGCACGCGAATATCGAGCGCGACCGGCTTTTTACCGCCGACGCGGTCGACCACACGCTCCTGCAACACGCGCAACAGCTTGGCTTGCAAACCAAGCGGCATTTCGGAGATTTCATCGAGCAGCAAAGTGCCGCCATTGGCTTGCTCGAATTTGCCTGCCTGCGCATTTTGCGCCCCAGTAAATGCACCTTTCTCGTAACCGAACAGCGTCGCTTCAAGCAGATTTTCGGGAATTGCCGCGCAGTTGATGGCAATGAATGGACCACCCATGCGAGGTGATTGGTCGTGGATATAGCGCGAAAACACTTCCTTGCCGGTGCCGGACTCGCCGGTCAGCATCACGGTGGCATCTGTCCGCGCCACACGAGACGCAAGCAACAGGACTTCATGCGTAGCCGCATCGGCGGCGACAACGCCTTCACCCGCGGGTGCCTTGGCATAGCGCTCGATCTGCTCGATCAGAACGCGCGGCTCAAAAGGCTTCATCATGAAATCGCATGCACCACCACGCATGGCAGCGACAGCTTTGTCCACATCGCCGAAAGCTGTCATCAGCAGTACTGGCAGGCCTGGCTTTTGTGCACGAATTTCCGTCAGGAGTTGCAGTCCATCCATCGGTTCCATGCGCAGGTCGGAGACGACCATGCCGTAATCGCGTTTTGCCAGCAAGGCCAGCGCTGCCGGGCCACCATCGGCGCCATCGACCTTGTGTCCGGCCGCCTCCAATGTCAGCAGCAAGGCATCGCGCAGGGCAGCATCGTCCTCGACGACAAGAATGTTCAGATGATTCATTACTGCTCCGTGGATTGTTCAGCCGTCATGGCAGCGCGCTGCAGATGCAATAGAAAACGGGTGCCGACGCCAATACTTGAGCTCACGTCGATCCCGCCACCGTGTGCGCGCGCAACACCGCGCGCAATCGCCAAGCCAAGGCCCGTACCTTCGGCACGGGTGGTGAAAAAAGGCTCGAACAGCCGCGACAAGGTGTCTTCGCTCATGCCGCGGCCGTCATCTTCAACCGTAAACTCGACGCGAGACGGCGTTGCCCGCATCGCCAGGACGACTTGCCCGGCCGCTGCATCCATCGCGTTCTCAAGCAAATTGGTGAGTGCGCCGGCAATGGCTTTGCGATTGCCGATCAAGGCCACATCGGTTTCCGGCGCAGCCGTGCCAAAGACGATGCCCCGTTGTTGGGCCAATGGCTCAAAAATCTGGCGCAGTTCTTCAAGCAATTCGCCAACGGCAAAAGCCTCTCGACCAAGGACCTCGCCGCGCGCGAACAACAACATGTCCTGGATTAATCGTTCCAAATGCTTAAGCCGCGACACTGTTTTGCCGGCAATCGAAACGCGAATCTCGTCCGCCATGCTCGGCAACTCAAGATTACCGGCATACAAGAGCGCCGCTGCCAGTGGGGTACGCAATTGATGCGCCAGTTGTGCCGCCATTTCACCCATCGCCGCCAGGCGCTGATTGCGCTCGGCGTGCTGCTTGAGTGCATGGGTTTCACTCACGTCGTGCAACAAGACGATATAGACACCTGCCGAATCCAGCGCAGTCACGGTAATGGCAACTTGCTTGCCGGCAATGCGGTATTCACCGGGAACGTCGGTAGGAATGAACGAGGTGTGCTCAAGATCAGGCCAAATCAGACCGGACGGCACGGCATGCCCAAGAATACGTTCTGCCGCCGGGTTGGCCTGCATGGTGCGATGATCGCTATCGATCACCACCACACCGGCAGGTAAAGCATCCAGCAGTAGCGCCAAACGCTCGGTCAGCGCGGCCTTTTCCTGATATTGCTGACGCAAGGCACCATTCGCCTCCGCCAGCTCCGCCGTCAATTGTTCGACCTGCGCCTGCAACGCAGTATACGCAGTGGAAAGCTCTTCCGAGGCTTGGCTGAACAGGCGAAAAGCCTCTGCCAGGCGCTGGGCTTCGGCCTGGGAATCCTGCGTGGCAGTTGTATTGCTGGCGGATGGTTCGATCGTGTTCATGAGGGCATCAAAGGTTGCGCCGATGATGGCAGAATCGCTCCCGCGGAACAAGAAAACACCGGCCTGAGAAGCCGCGAAATAGGCGGCAATTTTTGCCGCTGCTTACAGGAACTCCGCTTGCTTGAGCAAACGACAATCGCTCAGCGGAAAAAACCGGACCCTTTATGGCCAGCGCAGATCAGGCAACAGCTCAGGACGCAGCACAGGAGACTGCTCCCAAACAGGGACGCTTCAATCTCCCACCCGCTGTTACCGAGGCTCTCAACAAGACCACCCCGCAGCAACGGCTGCTGGGTGCGATTGGTATTGCCCTGCTGATTGCGATTGCCGTAAGCGCATGGCTGTGGTCTCGCGACCCGGCCTATTCAGTATTGTTTTCCAATCTGACGGATCGCGACGGCGGCGAAATCGTTACCGTATTGCAGCAGCAAAACATTCCCTACAAGGTCAGCGATAGTGGTACGGCAATTCTGGTGCCCGCCAGCGTCGTCAACGATACGCGCCTGAAACTGGCGTCCCAAGGCATGCCGCGGGGCGGACTCGTGGGCTTCGAGCTGATGGAAAACCAGAAGATGGGGATCAGTCAGTTCGCCGAGCAGATCAATTACCAGCGCGGCCTTGAAGGCGAATTGTCGCGATCGATCCAGTCGATCGATGTCATCAAGGCAGCGCGCGTCCATCTTGCCATTCCAAAGCAGACGGCCTTCCTGCGCGACGAGCAAAAGCCGACGGCTTCGGTTCTGGTAACCCTCTATCCTGGTCGCGTGCTGGAGCCCAATCAGATCGCCGGCATCGTGCACCTGATCTCGTCCAGCGTGCCGCAGCTGTCGGCGGACGACGTGAGCGTCGTCGATCAGGACGGCAATCTCATTTCACAGAAACGTGACGCGCTTGAGGAGGCCGGCCTTGATCCGAGCCAGCTCAAATATGTACGCGCCGTCGAAGCGTCCTATATCAAGCGTATCGAGGAAATCGTCGGCACGGTGGTGGGTTCGAGCAACGTCAAGGCTCGTGTTGCCGCAGACATCGACTTCTCGCAAAGCGAGCAGGTTGCAGAAACCTACCGTCCCAACCCGACGCCGGACACCGCCATTCGCAGTCAGCAGACCAGCGAAACAGGCACCGTGACGCCAGGCCCGGTGGGCGTTCCCGGCGCATTGACCAATCAACCACCGGTGCCGGCCACGGCGCCACTCACCACGCCGCCGGTCGCGGGTGCAGCCGGCGCCACGGGCACAAATGCCAGCGGCCAAAGTACAACGCCGGAAAACTTCACCAAGAACGCGACGATCAACTACGAGCTGGACAAGACAGTACGCCACACCAAGGATGTACCTGGTGCAGTTCGTCGCCTGTCGGTCGCCGTCGTCATCAATTACAAGCAGGATGCAAAAGGCAAGGACGCACCTCTGCCGTCTGAGGAGCTGAAGCAGGTTACCGACCTCGTCCGCGAAGCCATGGGCTACAACCAGCAGCGCGGCGATACACTGAATGTCGCAAACATCAGCTTCTCGCCAACGCAGCAGGAATCGACCATCCCGCTGTGGAAGGATCCGGAAAACATTGCACTGGGTCGCGACCTGCTCAAGTACGTCGTGCTCGCTGTGATCGCCTTCATCATCTGGTGGAAGCTGGTCAAGCCGATCGTCGATCGCATGACCGAATCCAATCGCGTCGAGCCCTCAGGCGAGATCGAAGGCAGCGCGGGTAGCGGTGAAATGTTCACCGAGGATGAACAGGAAATCGCCCGTTTGAGTTTCGAGAAGAAGCTCGAACACGCACGAGAACTCGCCAAGGCCGATCCCAAGCTGGTCGCCGAAATGCTGAAGGAGTGGATGGGTGCCAACGAATAACCCCGATGAGGGTCTCGAAAAGAGTGCGACGCTGCTGCTCTCGCTCGGCGAGGATGCGGCCGCTGAAGTACTCAAGCATCTCGGCCCCAAGGAAGTACAGAAAATCGGTCACGCCATGGCCTCGCTCAAGGCTGTGCCGCGTGAGAAAGTCGAGGCCGTCATCGACGAATTGCACGAGCATGCGGCCAAGGGCGCTGGCGTTTCGGCCGACAACGAAGTCATCAAGGCGATGCTCACCAAGGCACTGGGTGACGACCGCGCAGCCAACCTGATTGCGCGCATCATGCACGGCGGCGACACCGCCGGCATTGAGGGACTGAAGTGGATGGATGCCGCCACGGTGGCCGACCTTATCCGCAACGAGCACCCGCAGATCATCGCCACGATTCTTGTTCACCTCGAATTCGATCACGCCGGCGAAATCATCAAGCACTTCAGTGATCGCCTGAAGAACGACGTGCTGTTGCGGATCGCCACGCTCGATGGCGTGCAGCCGGCCGCGTTGCGCGAACTCAATGACACCATGGCACGCCTGCTTGCCGGTGCTTCGACCAACCTGAAGAAATCGGCCATGGGCGGCGTTCGCCATGCGGCCGAAATTCTCAACTTCGTCGGACAAGCAGCGGAAACCGCCATTCTCGACAACGTGCGCGAATACGATCCCGATCTCGCGCAAAAGATTCTCGACGAAATGTTCGTCTTCGAAAACCTGCTCGACATCGACGACCGCGGCATTCAACTGCTGTTGCGTGAAGTGCAATCCGACTCGCTCATCGTCGCACTCAAGGGTGCTTCGCCGGAAATGCGCGAGAAGGTATTCAAGAACATGTCGCAGCGGGCCTCCGAAATGCTGCGCGAAGACCTCGAAGCCAAGGGTCCGGTACGCCTTTCCGAAGTCGAAACTGAACAGAAGGAAATCCTCAAGATTGCCCGCCGCCTCGCCGAAGAAGGCCAGATTCAGCTCGCCAGCGGCGGCGGCGACGAATTCGTCTAGGCGTAGCTAGCACGCCATGAGCGAAACGCCCCAAAAACGGCCGGAGGACATGACGGCGTGGGAACGCTGGGAAATGGCCAGCTTCGATCCACCCAAACCTGCGCCACCTCCGCCGCCTGAGCAACCGAAGCCGGAAGCCGCCGCAGAGCCTGCGGTTACTGCACCGGCAGTCGCCGTGCCACTGTCTGAGCCTGAACCTGCGGTCAAGCTGCCGACAGCGGAAGAAGTCGAAACCATCTATCAGCAAGCGCGTGACGAGGGCTATCGCGTCGGCTTCGACGAAGGCAAGCAAACCATGCTCGCCGAAGCGCAAAAGCTAACCGCGCTGTTTGGCAAGTTCGACGAAACGCTGCGTAACATTGAAACGCAGATTGCCGACGAGTTGCTCGCGCTAAGCCTCGAAGTCGCGCGCCAGGTCGTGCGCGAAACCGTTCGCCTGCAGCCCGAGGCCATTCTGTCCGTCGTCCGTGAAGCGCTGCAGCAGTTGCCACACCAGCACGCCGTGCTTTACCTGAACCCTGCCGATGCAGCGCTGGTACGCGAACAGCTTGGCGACGTGCTGAGTCATGCCGGACACCGCATCAACGAAGACATTAATCTGCAGCGCGGCGATTGCCTCCTCGACACTGGCAACACACGTGTCGATGCCACGCTCGCCAGCCGCTGGCAGCGCGTCGTCGCCACGCTCGGCGGCTCGCTTGCGTTGACAGGCGAATTGACGGACAACCCAGCCGGCGATGACCCGGATGCGGCACCGTGAACATCACCGACTACAAAACCTACCTCGATCAATGTCGCGATGCGGCTGAACGCAGCCAACCCTACGCGACATCCGGTCGACTCACGCGCATCAACGGATTGGTCATGGAGGCCTCCGGACTCAAGCTCGCGCTCGGCGCTTCCTGCCGCATTGCCACACCAGGCGGCGGTTCGGTCGAAGCCGAAGTCGTCGGCTTCAATGGCGAAAAGCTGTTCATGATGCCGAGTGAAGATGTCTACGGCCTCGCGCCCGGTGCGCACGTCACCCCCATGGATACACCGGCAAGTGTGCCGACATTACATCAAGCACCGCCGCCGAACCGCCGCATTCACGACCGTACCAAGCATCTACCGGTCGGCGACCATCTGTTGGGTCGCGTCCTCGATGCCAACGGCCGGCCGCTCGACGACCTCGGCCCGATCGACCACCTGCAATCGCGCTCGCTGATGAGTCGCCCTTTCAATCCCTTGATGCGCGCACCGATCAACCAGACGCTGGACGTCGGCATTCGCGCCATCAACGCCCTGCTCACGGTCGGGCGAGGTCAACGACTCGGTCTTTTCGCCGGCTCCGGCGTAGGCAAGAGCGTCCTGCTCGGCATGATGGCGCGCTACACCGCGGCCGAAGTCATTGTGGTCGGGTTGATCGGCGAACGCGGTCGCGAAGTAAAGGAATTCATCGAGCAGAACCTTGGCGAGGAAGGACTGCGTCGCGCTGTCGTCGTAGCCGCACCGGCCGACGTCAGTCCGCTGCTGCGTTTGCAAGGCGCAGCCTACGCCACGTCGATTGCCGAACATTTCCGCGACCAGGGCAAGCAAGTCCTGTTGATCATGGACTCGCTCACGCGCTATGCCATGGCGCAACGCGAAATCTCGCTCGCCATCGGCGAACCGCCGGTCACGCGGGGTTACCCGCCCAGCGTGTTTGCGCGCCTGCCGCAACTGGTCGAGCGCGCCGGCAACGGCATCAGTGGTGGTGGCTCCATCACCGCGTTCTATACCGTGCTGGCCGAAGGCGACGACCAACAAGATCCGATTGCTGACTCGGCCCGCGCCATTCTCGACGGCCACATCGTGCTGAGCCGACATCTCGCCGATGCGGGTCATTACCCAGCCATCGACATCGAACAATCGATCTCGCGCGCCATGACAAACCTGATCAGCGCCGAGCACCTCGACTTCGTGCGAACGTTCAAACAACTGTATTCGCGCTACCAGCGCGCTCGCGATCTCATTGCCGTCGGCGCCTATGCACCGGGCTCCGATCCACAGCTCGACCGCGCTGTTTCACTTTACCCGCGACTCGAAACCTTTCTGCAGCAACGTATTGACGAGCAGTCAAGTGACGCGGCCAGCCTTGCGCAAATGTCAGCGTTGTTTGCTGTGAATTGAGCACCTAGAATTCGATATCGACACCCCGCGCTTACGCCGCCATGGCCGACAAATTCCCTCTGCAAACGCTGCTCGACCTGTCCAATCTGCGCATGGACGAGGCGGCCAAACGGCTCGGGCAGTTGATTGCCAGTGAACGTACCGCGTCGGAACGGGTGCGGGTTTTAGACGAGTACCGTGCGGAATATCATGAACGCTTTCTCGCCGCCGCGAAAAACGGATTGCGACCTGAGGAATGGCAAAACTATCGCACCTTCATTGATCGCCTTGACGAAGCCATCCGCCAGGCCCGCGAAATGCTTACACAGTCGCAACGCCAGACACGTATCGGCCAGGACGACTGGCTCGACAAGCGCGGCAAGGTGAAAGCCTTCGACACGCTGGCTGAACGCCACGAACAGCGCCAGCAATACGGATTGATGAAGGCCGAGCAGAAATTCAGCGACGAACATGCAGCCCGCAAGCACTTCGAGGCCAAGCTATCCGACGGCACCAGCGAAAGTGATTGATCGGCATGTCCTGACGCAGCATCTGGCAAGGCCAGAAACAAGACTGGCACGAGGCTTGCATAACTTGCGGCATTACCCGTCAGGATGTCACCATGAGTGCCTTGTCCGTTTCCACGAATCCGCTGTTGTCGCAGGCAGCACAAACATCGCAGACCCAGGCCGCCACGCCCGATGACGATCAGCAAAGTCAGGCGTTTGCGTCCGTGCTCAAGCAACAACAGCAATCGCAAACAGACAAGAGCAACAGCACCGCAACCTCCTCCAAGCAAGACACTGCCAAGGCTGACCAAACACAGGCCGCAGACGCCCCAAACTCCACCAATGCAGCCAATGCCAAGGACGACGATACGGAAGCAAACGCAGCCGTCAGCGATCCTACACAGACAGCCTTGCAACAGTTATTGCCTTGGCTTCAGGCCGTTCAAGGCAAGAGCAGTGACAGCGCAATGACTGAAAAGTCCGGCAAGAAAGATCAACCCACCGATACGACGGCAACCGACGCCAGCACAGCGCTACAACAAGCTGCCGCGTTGGCCATGCAGGCCCAAACCTCGCATCAGGCCGTCGACAGCAAGAAAGATACAAAGGACACAGCCGCCGATACGCCTGCATCGACCGCACCGACGGCCAAACTTGCGGCTGAAACGGCAAGCACCACGGCAAAACTTGCCGCGACAGAGGCTGCATTGGGCGCTGATGACAAGAGCAAATCAGACACCAACAACTTCAATAACGCACTGAATGCCGCCAGCACGGCAGGCCAAACGGCACAGGCATCGCAAAACAACGCGCAAACCGCAGCCGCCAACACGCAGCCGGTGCAGATGCATGCACCGCTCGGCACGCCGCAGTGGCAGGATGAACTTGGCAATCATGTGCAACTGATGAGCAACAGCACGGAAAGCCGTGCCGAACTGGTCTTGACGCCGCCGCAGCTCGGCCGGATTGAGGTTTCGTTGCATGTCAACGGCGACCAGGCCAGCGCCACCTTCGTATCGGCCAATCCGGATGTTCGCAATGCAATCCAGAATTCGATGGATCACCTGCGCCAGGTTCTGGCCGGCAGCGGCATTTCGCTAGGACAAACCCATGTCGGCGCAGAATCGTCGGGGCAAGCTTTCGCCAATTCACAGGGTAACGGTCAGCGCGGCAGCGGCCGCTCCAACGGTGGTGCAAACGACAATTCGATCCAGTCCGTCGCGGCAAACAGCACGGTATGGACCCGCCAGAGCAACAATATGCTCGATGTCTTCGCCTGATGTCCGACCAAATTGCCCATAGAGGCTCAAGGTATGGGATATTCGTGCCGTTAAAAGCTCGAATAGGCCTTGGGGGAGAGAAAGAAGATGTCTGACGCAAAGCATGCCGCCGATGGAGCACCGAAAAAGGGTAAGGGCAAGCTGTTCCTGATTATCGGGATCGTTGTGCTCGTTCTCGTCATCGGGGGCGCTGCTGCGGCATTTCTGCTGATGAAGAAATCCCACTCGGACGACGACGGCGATGATGCAACTGCCGCGCATGCAGAGAAAAAAGACGCCAAGAAAGAGAAGAACAAAACACCACCGGTGTTTGTCGCGCTTGATGCCTTTACCGTGCGCCTGCAAACCGATACCGGCGATTCCTATCTCCAGGCCGTACCTCAGTTGCGCGTCCAGAACAATGAAATCGCCGAGCAGGTGAAAACCTATACGCCGGAGCTCCGTCATCGCGGCTTGTTGGTCATCGCCGCCAAGAAACCGACCGATGTCACCACACCAGCTGGCGTGCAGCAACTGTCAAACGAGCTGCGTGTCACCTTCAACAACATCCTGCTTGGCAAGGGTTCGCAGCCGTTGCCTGAGCAGATCAGCGATACCGCCGCCCCTGACGATCCCGTTCAGGAAGTTTTGTTTACCAATTTCATCGTGCAATAAAAGGAACTCCGTGTGTCGGACTTTCTGTCTCAGGAAGAAGTCGACGCCCTTCTCAAGGGCGTAACCGGCGAAACTGACGAGTCACCGCAGGATGCGGGCGACCAGGTCGGCGTTCGCAGTTACGACCTGGGTCGCCAGGAGCGCATCGTGCGTGGCCGCATGCCCACGATGGAGCTCATTAATGAACGGTTTGCCCGCTATTTGCGTATCGGCCTGTTCAACTATGTGCATCGCAACGCCGAAATCTCGATCGGTGCGATCAAGGTACAAAAATACAGCGAGTTCATCCGCAATCTCGTCGTGCCGACCAACCTGAACCTGATTCAGGTGAAGCCCCTGCGCGGCACGGGGTTGATCGTGCTGGACCCCAGCCTCGTCTTTCTTGTTGTCGACAATATGTTCGGTGGCGACGGTCGCTTCCACACACGTGTGGAAGGTCGCGACTTTACTCCGACCGAACAGCGCATCATCCAGGGTTTACTCAGCGTCATCTTCACTGAGTACGAAAAAGCCTGGAAACCGGTGTACGAATTGAAGTTCGAGTACGTACGCTCGGAAATGAACACGCAGTTTGCCAATATCGCCACACCGTCTGAAATCGTGCTGTCGGCGAATTTCACGGTTGAAATGTCGGGCAACACAGCCGATCTGCACATTTGTCTGCCGTATTCGATGATCGAACCGCTGCGCGACACGCTGAACAGCAGCATGCACAGCGAACAGGCATCGTCGGACAAGCGTTGGACCAGCCTATTGACGCGCCAGCTCAAGACCGCAGACGTCGAGCTGGTCGCACCGATGGGTCAAGCAAATATCCGATTGGGCGATATTCTCGGCATGAAGGTCGGTGACGTCATACCAATCGAAGTGGATGAAAACATTGAAGTCACCATTGACGGCGTACCTGTAATGGCTTGTCGCTACGGTGTACGTGACGGACAATACGCATTGAAGGTCGACCGCTTCCTTGCCCCAGAGCAGATGGTGGAATGACGATCAGGAGCAGGATATGAGCGAAGAAGACATCACAAGCGATACCGCCGAACAGAAAGAAGACGAAGTCTCCATGGACGATTGGGCTGCTGCCATGGGCGAGCAGGCTGATGCAGAGACGACCGCAGCACCGGAAACCGGCATACCGGCGCCCAAGCCTGTCGCCTTCGAGCAGTTCGGCAACAGCGGCGACAAAACCGGCACGTTGCAGGATTTCGACATGATTCTCGACATCCCCGTCGCATTGACGGTGGAGCTTGGTCGTACCAAGATTTCGATCCGCAATCTGTTGCAACTCGCCCATGGCTCGGTCGTCGAACTCGACGGCTTGGCCGGTGAACCCATGGACGTGCTTGTCAACGGCACGTTGATTGCCCAAGGTGAAGTAGTGGTCGTGAACGACAAATTCGGCATTCGTCTGACCGACATCATCACCCCGCAAGAGCGCATCAAGAAACTCAACCGCTAAGCCTGTTTCGATTTTCAGGCCACGCTGCGGGACATCTCGCCTTGGCGGCAAAAACTGCCGTCCAAAATCCCTCATCCTCGCGGCTTTTCCCGATCGCAACCCGCTTTATCCTTCGTGTGTCGGTTTCACGGTACACGCCATGCGTTTTCTACCCATCCCCGTTCTGTTTTTCGGCCTGCTGTCGAATGCTTTCGCGCAGATAGGCCCTTCTGCAGCCTCGGCCGCAGCATCGACCCAACCCTCGCTCGGCGGCAGCTTTCTGCAAATGCTGTTCGGCCTCGCACTGGTACTGTGTCTGTTGTTTGCTGGCTTCTGGCTGCTCAAGAAGCTTACCGGCTCGGCTGGCGTCAATTCCTCGCTGGTTCGGGTCGTCGGTGCTACCGCCATCGGTGCCCGTGAACGCATTGTCATCGTCGAAGCCGGTTCGACCTGGCTGATTCTGGGCGTCACGCCGAACAGCATCACCACACTGGCGGAAATGCCGCGCCAGCCGCTACCGCCGGGCATGACACCCAATGCACCGGATTTCGCCCGCTGGGTCTCCAAATTGATGAATCGCAATGCGCGCTGAACGCCTCGTAAAGATCGCGCTAATCGCGCTGCCTTTCTGTCTGCCGGCACTGGCCATGGCACAAGCCATGCCTGCCATCACCAGCACGCCAGCGCCCGGCGGCGGCACACAATGGTCACTGTCCATCCAGACGCTGCTGCTGCTGACCGGTCTCACGTTCATCCCTGCTGTCGTGTTGATGATGACCGGCTTCACGCGCATTGTCATCGTGCTGTCGCTGCTGCGCAGCGCGCTCGGCACGCAGACTTCGCCGCCGAATCAAATTCTTATCGGCCTGGCACTGTTCCTGACTTTCTTCGTCATGGCACCGACCTTCGATCGTGTGTATACCGAAGCCTATCAACCGCTGTCGGAAAACAAGATCAGCTTTCAGGATGCGTTGACGAAGGGTAGCGTACCCATGCGCCAATTCATGCTGAAGCAAACGCGTGCTGCCGATCTTGAACTCTTCACCAACATCGCCAAGCAGCCCAAGCCTGAAAGTGCAGACACAGTGCCGATGCGAGTGCTGGTGCCTGCCTTTGCCATCTCCGAACTGAAGACCGCTTTCCAGATTGGTTTCATCATCTACATTCCCTTCCTCATTATCGATATGGTGGTTGCATCGGTGCTGATGTCGATGGGGATGATGATGATGTCGCCGGTCACGGTGTCACTACCGTTCAAGCTGATGCTGTTCGTCCTTGTCGATGGCTGGAACCTGGTCGTCGGTTCGCTCGTGCAGAGCTTCGGTTGAGCACAGCCACCTGGAAAGAGAAAAGAGGCCATGAATCCTTCCACCGTCATGGACATCGGCCGCGAGGCCCTTGAGGTCGCCTTGATGATCTCGGCGCCCCTGTTCATCGCTGCGCTTGCCACAGGCTTGCTCGTCAGCATTTTTCAAGCCGCCACGTCGATCAACGAATCGACGCTGTCGTTCGTGCCCAAACTGGTCGTCACCTTCCTTGTGCTGGTGCTCGCCGGACCGTGGATGCTTGCCCTCCTGACCGACTACATGCAGCGACTCTTTCTCTCCATCCCCAGCCTGATCGGCTGAGTTTTGGCGCCGCAATGATCACCCTCACATCGGCGCAACTCGACGCCTGGATTCTCGCCTTCATGTTTCCGCTGGCGCGCATCCTCGGTGTCCTGGCGCTGGCACCGGTGTTCAGTAACAACGGCGTCAACCGTACGGCGCGCCTGGTGTGCGGATTGGCCATCACCATGGCGCTGGCGCCAGTGCTGCCACCAATGCCGGCGATGGCTGCGTATTCCTGGCAGGCCATCGCCATATTGATCCGCGAAGTCATGATCGGCACGTTGATGGGGCTCAGCCTCAGCCTCGCCTTCGCGGCCATCAACATTGCTGGCGATCTGATCAGTCTGCAGATGGGGCTGTCGTTCGCCGTACTCTACGATCCGCAAACACAAGGCCAAACGCCGGTCATTACCAACTTGTTCACTCTGCTGACGATCTTGATCTTCCTCGCCAGCAATGGACACCTGCTGATTCTTTCCCTGCTCGCAAGAAGCTTCGATTTCCTGCCGGTGAGTGCGCTCCCTTTTGCCGTCGACAGCCTGCGCACGCTGGTCGGATCGGCAGCCACGCTGTTTTCGCTGGGACTGTTGCTGGCCTTGCCGCTGATCGCCGCGCTGCTGATCGCCAACATCGGCCTTGGCATTCTGACTCGTGTTGCACCGACGCTGAATCTGTTTGCCATCGGCTTTGTTGTCACGCTGTCGGCAGGCTTCATCATGCTTTCGCTATCGCTGCCTTACATGGGCATCGCGCTCGACAAGCTGTTCGACCTTTGCTTCCGCAATCTCGATGTGTTTCTCCGCGCGGCGCGAGGAGCCTGAGCTCGTTCCGGACTCAGCCCAAGGCGGCGATGCCGGCCTTGGCAATCTCCGCATCCTGATCCGATTTGACCCCCGATACACCAACTGCCCCGGCACACTGGCCATTGATGATGACAGGCACACCGCCTTCAATGAAGCCATCCAGCGGTGCCGACAGGAAAGCCGAACGGCCCTGATTGATCATCGTTTCATAGAACATCGTTTCTCTGCGTGACAAGGCGGCAATGCGCGCCTTCTCCACGGCGATCACACTCGCCATTGGCGCCGCGCCATCGAGTCGCAACGCACCCAGTGCGTGGCCGCCATCATCGACCACGACGATATGGACGGCCCATCCGTTCTGCAACGCATGTGTTTCAGCGGCGGCGAGAATCTTCTTGACGTCGGCGGTTTGCAAAAACGGCTTGCTGGCAGGCATGTCGGGTTCCTTGTCTGGTTACTGAGAATGAGGTGGGTGGCAGGTTACAGGGCTGCCGCAATGAGTTCAATCCAGTGACGCACCGGCGTATCGCCTTGCCTCATTCCACTTGCCAAATGCGTCTGGCAACCGACATTGGCCGTAGCAATGCATGCAGGCTTTCCTTCAGTCAGGGCCGCCAGCTTGTTCTCGCGCAATTGCATGGACAGCGCCGATTGCAGGATCGAATACGTCCCTGCCGATCCGCAACACAGATGCGCATCGCGCACACGCGTCAGCGAATACCCCGCTGCCTGCAGCAACGATTCGATCACACCGCGAATTTTCTGTCCATGCTGCAAGGTGCACGGCGAATGGAAAGCAACCGCCTCACGCGGTACGGACTTCAGTCGCTGCGTCAGGGCTGCCTCTTCAGCGACAATCACTTCGCTGACATCGCGACACAATGAAGCGACACGTTCGGCCTTGGCCGCATACGCAGGATCATCCTTCAGCAAATGGCCGTAGTCCTTGACTTGAACACTGCATCCGGATGCGGTGACGACGATTGCTTCGACCCCCTCGTCGAGATGCGGCAACCACGCATCAATATTGTGGCGCGCTGCATCACGGGCAGCTTCCTCCGCATCGAGATGAAAAGACAGCGCACCGCAACACCCCGCTGCCGGTGCTTCGAACAAGGAAATGCCGAGCGCATCCAGTACACGTGCCGTCGCAATATTGGTTAGCGGCGTCAGTGCCGGTTGTACACAACCAGCGAGCGCCAGCATGCGGCGCTGATGTGTTTGGGCGCTCGGCCAGGTACCGGCCTCTTGCACAGCAGGAATCTTTGCCGCCACACGCGACGGCAGCACACCGCGCGCTACACGGCCGATCTCAAGCAGGGTGCGAAACACCTTCGGCCTCGACAAGGTGTAGCGCAACATGCCGCGTACTGCACGCTGCATCGCACTGCGCGGCACTTGCTTGGCGACTTCGGCACGGCCGATGTCGAGTAGCCGTGAATACTGCACACCTGACGGACATGTTGTTTCGCAGGAACGGCACGTAAGGCAGCGATCGAGATGTTCGCGCACGATCGGCGTCGCCGGCTCGCCTTCGAGTACGCGCTTGATCTGGTAAATACGGCCGCGCGGACCGTCCAGTTCATCGCCCAGCAATTGGTACGTCGGACACGTCGCGGTGCAGAAACCGCAATGCACACACTTTCGCAAAATTGCGTCGGCCTCACGACCGGCACTGGTATCGCGAATGAAATCAGCGAGCTTGGTTTCCATAAGAATTCAAAAATCCGGATACATGCGGCCAGGGTTGAACACGCCGTAAGGGTCGAATGCCGTTTTCAGACGCTGGTGCAGCGTGAGCAGCGCTGGCGCAAGCGGTTGAAAACGCGCAACACGTGTAGTGTCGGCGCTACGAAATAGCGTGGCATGTCCGCCCAGGGCAATAACGTGTGCACGCAAGGCCGCTGCATCGGCGACATCCCGCAGCCAACGTTGCGCCCCGAACCATTCCGACAGCGCATTGCCCGGCAACTGTTTCGGTGAGGTCAATGCAGGCACGGAGACACGCCACAGATCGCCAGGTGTTGCAAAGAAAGCATGGCGTTGCTCACGCACGTCGCGCCAGAACACAACGTCATCGGCAACAATCTCGCCTCCGATGATTGCCCGTGCCGATTGAATCGCCGTCGGCGCGCCGGACAGACGCACATGCAGCACGTCCGCCCGCCAGCATGTCGCCGACAACGGCAAGGCCTGTGCCATCCAGCGATTGGTCGCGGCAATGGCCTCGGCCTCGTCCATTTCCAGACACAAGGTTAATTCCTGTGCCGGCCGCGGCAAGGTCTTCAACGACACTTCGGTAATGATGCCGAGTGTCCCCAGGCTGCCGGCCAGCATGCGCGACACATCAAAGCCGGCAACATTCTTCATGACCTGGCCACCGAAGGTGCGCAGACATCCGGTGCCATCAAGCAAGCGCGCACCGAGAACAAAATCGCGCACTGCCCCGGCACTCACCCGACGCGGGCCGGATAAACCTGCCGCAATGCAGCCGCCGACAGTCGCCCCCGTGTCTGACGCAGTCGAAAAATGCGGCGGCTCAAAAGCCAGCATCTGGCCGCATTCAGCCAATGTCGCCTCGATCTCGGTTAACGGTGTGCCGCAGCGTGCAGTGATATACAACTCGCTCGGCTCGTACTCAACGACACCGCGATAACCACGCGTATTGATCGCGGTATGCGACGAATCCGGCATCTCACCGTAGAAGTCCTTGCTGCCACCGCCACGCACACGCAGCGGAACATGCGTTGCAGATGCTGTTGCGATACTGGCGCGCCAATTGTCGATCAATTCATTCACACTCAAAACCTCGGCAAATCAGGATGCGGCAATTCGCCAGCATGCACATGCATGCGGCCGAATTCGGCACAGCGATGCAACGTAGGCACGGCCTTGCCGGGATTCAACAATCCGCGCGGATCAAAGGCCGCCTTGATTGCATGAAACGACTCAAGGCTGTCGGCATCGAACTGGCTGCACATGGCGTTGATCTTTTCGATGCCGACGCCGTGCTCACCGGTAATCGAACCGCCCAGCTTGACCGACAACTCAAGAATCTCGGCGCCAAAGGCCTCCGTGCGTTCAAGCTCACCGGGTACGTTCGCGTCGAACATGATGAGCGGATGCAGATTGCCGTCGCCGGCATGAAACACGTTGGCACACCGCAGGCCATATTTCTTTTCCATCTCGGCAATGGCCTTGAGGATTTCACCCAGACGCTTGCGCGGCACCGTGCCGTCCATACAGTAGTAATCGGGTGAAATGCGTCCAATGGCAGGAAACGCCGCCTTGCGGCCGGCCCAGAAACGCAGTCGTTCTTCTTCGCTCTGCGACACGCGCATATTGCTCGCGCCGCACTTCTCCAGCACCGCGCACATGGCGGTGATGTCTTCAGCAACTTCCTCATCAGTACCGTCGGATTCACACAGCAGGATGGCTTCCGCCTCAAGGTCGTAACCGGCTTTCACGAAAGGCTCGACGGCTGCGGTCATTGGCTTGTCCATCATTTCAAGACCGGCCGGAATGATGCCCGCAGCAAGAATGCTGGCCACGGCGTCGCCGGCTTTGCCCACATCGTTGAACGATGCCAGGATGACCTGCGCCTTCTTCGGCTTGGGCATCAGGCGCACCGTCACTTCGGTAACAACGCCGAGCAAACCTTCCGAACCAATCATCAGTGCAAGCAGGTCGAAACCCGGTGCATCCGCACCGGCGCTGCCAATCTCAAGCAGCTCACCCTTGATGCTCACGACGCGCAGTCGCAATACATTGTTCACGGTCAGGCCGTATTTGAGACAGTGCACCCCGCCCGAATTTTCAGCGACGTTGCCGCCAATCGAACAGGCAATCTGCGACGAAGGGTCCGGTGCGTAATACAAGCCGTAGTCGGCAGCCGCTTCGGAAATGGCGAGATTGCGTACGCCCGGCTGCACGACCGCCTGTCGCGCAAGCGGATCGATGGAAAGAATGCGCTTCATTTTCGCCAACGATAGCAACACACCATGCTTGTGCGGCATGGCACCACCCGACAAGCCGGTTCCGGCACCGCGAGCCACAACAGGCACATTCAATTCATGGCAGACGTGCATGACACGCTGCACTTCCGATTCGTTTTCCGGGAGGATGACCAGCAACGGCCGCTCGCGATATGCGGACAAACCGTCACATTCGTACGGCCGCAACTCTTCTTCTGTCGTCAGCAGCGAGGTCGGCGCCACGCATGGGCGCAACGCTGCGATCAACATGTCGCGGTTCACCGAGGCAAAACGTTCGGCGTCCGGATCGTGGTAATGCATGGTGTTTCCTTGTGTTTCCTTCTACTGCATCCAAAACCCCACTCCTCGCAAATCGCGAAGAGCGGGGATGTGTTTCGTTCAGTGGCCGATGACCATCGACGTAAACGGCGGAACGTAAGCCTGCAACGTGACGAGAATGCCTACCAGCGATGCCAGTGCAAGGCTGTGGAAGAACACGAAGCGCAGGATCGTGCCTTCATTGTTGACCCAACCCGTCGCGGTCGAGGCCACGACGATGGACTGCGCATCGATCATCTTGCCCATCACGCCGCCCGAGCTGTTGGCTGCGCCCATGAGATTAGCCGACAAGCCGAGCTGATTGGCCGCCACTTTCTGCATGCCACCAAAGAGCACGTTCGATGCCGTATCCGAACCCGTCAGTGCCACACCCAGCCAGCCCATCAAGGTACCGAAGAACGGATAGAGTGCACCGGAACGGGCGAAAGCCAGACCCAGCGTGGTATCCGTCCCCGAGTAGCGCGTGACAGTACCCAATGCAAGCATCAGCACAATCGTCAGCAGCGAATATTTCACGTGCCAGACCGTCCTGAAGTAGGAGCGGACGATCGTCACAGGCGAAAGTTTCATGACGAATGCGCTGACAATGGCTGCCAGCAGAATGGCCGTACCGGTTGCCGACATGATGACCAGTTGATAGACCGCGCCTTCCTTGGTCGGATTGACAACCACAGGCGGAACCTTCTCAATCAGATTGTGCAATCCGGCAATCGGGAAGGACGGCGCAAAGATGCCGTTCAACCAGCCCTTGACCGAAGGCAGGCCCCAGAGGAACACGAACACCGACAGGATCAGCCACGGCGTCCAGGCAGCAACCAGCGCCTGCGTGCTGTGCTTCACCGCAGGCTGGGCCGGCTTGGCCTCGGCGGCACTCGGATCATGTCCACGCAGCGAAGGCGACGTCCAGATCTTCTTGGGCTGCCATACGCGCAGGAAAAGTACCAGACAGATCATGGAGACGACGGACGCGATGATGTCCACCAGTTCCGGCCCGATATAGTTGGATACGAGGAATTGCGGAATGGCAAAGCTGATGCCGGTCACGAGAATGGCCGGCCAGATCTCCATCATGGCCTTGCGTCCGGCGAAAGCCCAGATGAGCCAGAACGGCACCAGCAACGAGAAGAACGGCAATTGGCGGCCGATCATGGCCGTCACTTCCATCAGGTCGTAGCCGTGAACCTTGGCCAATGTGATCACCGGCGTACCGAGTGCGCCAAAAGCAACTGGCGCGGTATTGGCAATCAGCGACAGGCCCGATGCCGCCAGCGGCGAAAAGCCGAGACCGATCAGGATGGCGGCCGTCACTGCCACCGGCGTGCCGAAGCCTGCCGCACCTTCGAAGAAGGCGCCGAAGCAGAATGCGATCAGCAGCAACTGAATGCGGCGGTCATCGGTAATGCCTGACAGCGAATCCTTCAGTACGGCAAAACTGCCATTCTTTTCCGTGAGCTGATATAGAAAGATGATGTTCAGCACGATCCAGCCGATCGGCAGGAGGCCAGTGATACCACCAAGAAACGCCGCCCGACCCGCCATTTCAGCCGGCATGCCGTAAGCGAAAACGGCCACGAGCAATGCCGCAACAAGGCCCATGCCCGCAGCAATGTGTGCCTTGATATGGAAAAACGCCAGCGACACCAGCATGACCACGACCGGAATCGCCGCCAGCAGTGTGGACAATACGAAATTGCCCATTGGATCGTATATCTGTTGCCAAACCATGATGATTACCTCCTCCTGTTGCTGTGACTGCTACTGTTATTGAACGATGCTGCCCACTCCCACGACGCCGACTGCCATCTGCGCCGCAACTACCGCGGGGATCCCCCGTTTTGTCTTCTGCTTACGGCATTACCCGTCCGTCTTGGCCGCGATCAGGCGCGATTCGACATGATCCAGATGCGCCGCTGCACAGCGACGCGCCGCTGCTGCGTCACCGGCAACGATGGCCTCGAATAATTTATGGTGTTCACCCTGAGCATGCTCGCGCAGACTCGGATGATCGGCCGGCGCCCATGTCAGGCGCCGCGACTCGGAAAACTGCGCCGACACGAAATTGACCACGCGCTGCAAATACGGATTGTTGGCCGCAGCGGCAATCGTCTCGTGGAAAGCATCATCGGCCGCAGCACCACTTGCGCCAGACGCCAAGGCCTTGTCCATGGCATCGAGGCTGGCACGGATGGCTGCCAGATCAGCCTCACTGCGCCGCTCGGCCGCGAGGCCCGCGGCCTCTACCTCGACGATGCGACGCAGCTCCATCACCTGCAGCAACTCCGTGCGCATGCGCTCGAAGCTCAATACACGCGGCCGCTTGGCGACGAAAGTGCCCGAACCCTGACGCGTCTCGACCAACCCCTCGGCGCACAGGCGGGCTACCACCTCGCGTACGACCGAACGACTGACAGAAAACTGTTCCGCCAGTGCATGCTCGGTGGGCAGTTTTTCGCCACTCGGCAATTCACCGTCAAGGATGCGTCGCTCCAGTTCGCGATGGATCGCTTCACTGCGGCGCGGCACATGGAGGCTGGCTTTACTCGTCATGTGTTCAGGACCGGTCATACTGTCGTCAAGTTGTCAGACAAATTTGCATGGCCGGCATATAACCATGTCCGTGCGGACTAGGTCAAGAAAAATAATAAATATATTCATTGCCTATATCTGCCCATTTGATGACGGCCTCTTGCCACGTGTACATCCTTGCAGCCCAAGCGCCTTTGCCTATCGGTGGTCGCGCATCAACGCAGGATCAACGCAGATACTGCCGACTCACTTCACGCAATCTGTCAGCGCTACGCACCAGACCCGCCAGTTCTTCTTCTGTCATTTCCGGCTGCAGGACGTCAATGACGCCGGCAGCGCCAACGACGCTGGGCAAGGACAACGTGACGCCATATTCCTGGTTATGGGAACCGACCGGAATGACTGCCCGCTCGTCTCTCAGAATGATCTCGGCAACGCGCCCGACCACCATGCCGATGCCGTACTGACTCGCACCGGTACCCTCGATGATGGTGATGTTGGCGTAGCGGACATCCTCTTCGACGGCTTTGCGGAAAGTCTCGAAATCAATGTTCTGCTTGGCAAGTACGCTCTTGAGGGGCATGCCGCCGATACGTGCCGACGACCAGAGAAATACGCTGAAGGTGCCATGCTCGCCGATAACGTGAGCATTGACATAGACAGGGCTCACACCCAGCCGCTCCGCCAGATGGACCCGGAATCGGAGGCTGTCGAGCGATGTGCTGGTACTCATGACGCGGTCGTGCCCGGCGAGTTGTCTTGCCACTTCCACCAAGGGTTCCGGCGGATTCGTCGCCACCAGGATAACGGCCTGCGGCGCAACCTTGACGATCTGCGGCACGACGTCCTCGAAAACCTTGACGTTGGTGTCAAGCAGTCGCAGACGCCCGGCCGGATCCGCACGATTCGTCGCGCCGCCCGCTTTTTCATTGATGCCTGCCGTGATGACAACAAGGCCGGCACCTTCCAGGTCTTCGTAGCCACCATCGCGAACCGTCATCAGCGGCGATAGGGGAACGCCGTACTGCATGTCTGTCGCCACCGCCTTGGCACGTGCGGCATCCCTGTCGAGCAGGACGAGTTCACGCGCGTGGCCGCGCAGTGCAACGGTCATGGCCGTTGCCGCACCGACAGCACCAACGCCGACAATGCCAAGCTTCATGGATGTTTGCTCTTGCATTTAAAACTCCCTTTTGTTGGATGCGGGCTGTAACCGTCAGAAGTCCGGAACCAGCCTCATGCTTTGCCTTCAAGTTGTCAGACAAATTTGTTGCGGCGCATCTAACCACAGCCTCGGGAGCAAAGTCAACAAAATCTAATGTTGCCATTTGTTTTTTTAATAAATACAAACGACATGGCGTCCGCAGGATGGGTAGAAGCCCTGCGTATGCCATTGATCAAACAAAGGAATAATCGGCCGGAATGGCCGACGGTATGGCGGGACTAGATTGGGTTGTCCAGTTCCAGGTACTGGCACGCAAGTCCATGCGTCTCGGCCAGATGCCGGCCCAGTGCCTGCACGCCATAGCGTTCAGTCGCATGGTGGCCGGCAGCAATGTACGGCACGCCGGTTTCCAGCGCGAGATGATAGGTCTGCTCCGACACTTCGCCGCTCAGGTAAAGATCGGCACCCGCGGCAACCGCCTGCTCGAAGAAGCCTTGCGCGCCGCCGGTACACCAGGCAACACGACGCACCAGACGATCAGGATTGCCGAGCAATTGAGGGGGGCGGCCAAGCGTCTTGCCGACATGTGCAGCCAAAGCACTGGCAGTGATCGGTGAGGCAGGTGTGCCGATGAAACCGATATTCTGCTCACCGAAATTGCCGCTGATGGTCCAGCCAAATTGCGCCGCCAGTTGGGCATTGTTGCCGAGCACCAGATGCGCATCGAGCGGTAGATGATAAGCAAAGAGGCTGATATCGTGCGCCAGCAGCGTGGCCATGCGCTGTTTGCGAAACCCGGTCACGCGGCCGTCCTCGCCTTTCCAGAACCAGCCGTGGTGCACCAGAATTGCGTCGGCCTGCTGCGCAACGGCAGCATCGATCAACGCCTGACTGGCGGTAGCACCACACACGATGCGCCGAATCTCAGCCTTGCCTTCCACTTGCAAACCGTTTGGGCAATAATCGCGGAAGCGTGGCGCATCAAGCAAACCATCGAGATACGCGCGCAAATCCTCACGCTGCATGCAACACTCCTTTCCGAAAGCCCCGTCATTATGCGCCGTCTCTGGCTGATCTTCGCCCAAGCCGTCACCGTCGCCGTTGCTGTTCTTTTTGCCGTGCAAACCTTCAGGCCAGAGCTGCTTGGCCGTCGCGACAACACGGTGCTAATACACCAGGAAGCAGTGGATGGGCCCGAAACGCGTGCCGTTGCATCGTTCAGCGTGGCCGCACAACGTGCGCTGCCGTCGGTCGTGCACATCTTCACGACACAGAAAGTCCGTGCCAAGAAGAACCCACTGCTCAAGGATCCATTCTTCCGCCACTTCTTCGGTGATCAACTCGACGACGACGATGGTGACAGCAAGGGTCAACGCTCGGGTCTCGGCAGCGGGGTCGTCGTCAGCCCTGATGGCTACATCCTGACCAACAACCACGTCGTGGATGGCGCCGACCAGATCGAAATTGCCGCCAACGACGGCCGCAAGTTCACGGCGCAAGTCGTCGGCACCGATCCGGAATCCGATCTCGCCGTGTTGCGCATTCCGGCAGACGCAAAGCTCGTTCCGATTACCTTTGCGCAACCGAAAACATTGAAGGTCGGCGATGTCGTACTGGCCATCGGCAACCCCTTTGGCGTTGGCCAGACCGTGACCTCGGGCATCGTCAGCGCACTGGATCGCACCCATCTCGGCCTGAATACGTTCGAGGATTTCATTCAAACCGACGCTGCCATCAACCCCGGAAACTCCGGTGGTGCGCTGGTCGACAGCAACGGTGCGCTGGTCGGCATCAACACGGCGATCTACTCCGAAAGTGGTGGTTCCATGGGCATCGGTTTCGCCATCCCGGTGTCGCTCGCCCAAAACGTGCTTGAACAAATCGTCAAGAACGGTGGTGTCGTGCGTGGCTGGATCGGTGTCGAAGTCCAGGAGCTCACGCCGGAACTGGCTGAATCATTCAAGCTGCCAGACAGCGATGGTGCACTGATCGCCGGTGTGGTTCGCGGCGGGCCGGCCGACAAGGCCGGCGTCAAGCCAGGCGACATTCTGTTATCGGTGGAAGACAAGCCAGTCAAGGATGCGCAAACGATGCTGGAAATCATTGCGGCCCAGGAACCGGGCAAAGTCGATCAGTTCAAGTTGCGGCGTGCAGGGCAGGAGCTAACACTCAGTGTAACGATCGGAAAACGGCCGAAACCCGGCAAAGACTGAATAAACCGCCCCAAGCATCAACAATTCGGCAATGAAGGCTGCTTCATTGCCGCAAACGGCAGGAATAAAATTACTGCTCCGGTGCCTCCAGCGCTTCACCGTGATTCGGTTTACCGACCAGGCCAGCGGCCAGCAGGCCCAATTCGTAGAGCACGATCAGCGGGATCGCCATCATGCATTGCGACACCACATCAGGCGGCGTAAAGATCGCGGCCACGACGAATGCGCCGACGATGACATAGCGGCGCACATCCTTCAGCACAGCCAGTTCGACGATCCCGACACGCACCAGGACAACGACGATGACGGGGACCTCGAATGTCAAACCGAAGGCGAGAAAACTCGTCATCACGAAAGACAGGTATTTGTCGATGTCGGTCATCACCGCCACACCGACCGGCGCAAACTTGTTCACGAAGCCGAACACAGTCGGAAACACGACGAAGTAAGCGAAGCTCATCCCGACGAAAAACAGCACGACGCTTGCCGCAATCAAAGGCAAGACAAGACGCTTCTCGTGCGCATACAGGCCCGGTGCGATAAAAGCCCACGCCTGAAACAACACGTATGGCAAGGCAATCATGAAGGCGGCCATCATCGTCACCTTCATCGGCACGAGGAAAGCGCCGGCCACGTCAGTGGCAACCATGTGCCCGCCCTGCGGCATTGCCGCCAGCATCGGCGTTGCCAGCAAGGTATAGATGTCGCGTGCCCAATGGACAAGGCACAGAAAGACAATCACGACCGCAACAATTGCCCGGATCAAACGCGCGCGCAATTCGATCAAATGCGAAATGAACGTTTCCTGCGTGTCGCTCATGCGGATTTTTCAGGTGACTTGCCACGCATCAGTGCCGGAGCACCATTGTGGTCGACTGCTGCCGTTTCAAGCTTGGGTGTTTCGACCTTTGATGCTTCAGCGGTGTTCTTAGTCGTGGCATCGCCCTCGGCACGTACTTCCTGCGCCATGTCATGAATTGCGCTCTCGACCGAACCAACTTCCTTGTGGAGTGTGTCCTCCACTTCGCGCATCTGCTCGACCACCTGCGATTGAAGTTTCTTGAGGTCTTCAATCTCCATTTCGCGACGAACCTCGGTCTTCACTTCATTCACATAGCGTTGCAAACGTCCGAGCAAGGCGCCGACCGTGCGAGCAACACGCGGCAAGCGTTCAGGGCCGAGCACGACCAGCGCAACGAGTGCAATCAGTACGAGTTCGGAAAAGCCGATGTCGAACATGGTCCGAGAACAAAACTGTGAAGAAATTAAACGGGGCCGGGGTTGTTCACCAGCGGCCCCAAATTGAATCAGGCGGAAATCGCGCGTTTAACAACCACCTCAGCAACCGCCTCAGTGATCACGCTTGGCTTCACCATCAATGATCTTGCCTTGATCGGCAGGCGCATCGGTCGAACCCTCGCGCATGCCATCCTTGAAGCCCTTGACTGCACCGCCGAGATCCTTGCCAACATTACGTAACTTGCCGGTGCCAAATACCAGCATCACGATAACCAGAACGATCAGCCAGTGCCATATGCTGAAACTACCCATGTGAATCTCCTTTAATGCTTTACGAGCATTGGCCCGACAGGCTGCGGCCCGCCAAGGATGTGTGCATGAAGATGATACACCTCCTGCCCACCAACCCTGCCTGTATTCACGATGGTCCGGAAGCCATCCTTTAGCCCGAGGCCTGCGGCGATCTCGCCAACCTTGACGAATAATTTGCCGAGGATGGCAGCATGTTCCTGCCCGCAATCGGAAAGTGTTTCGATGTGCTGCTTCGGAATCACCAGCACATGAACCGGGGCATGCGGGTTGATGTCGTGGAAGGCGAGGATGTCATCATCCTCATAGACCTTCTTGGAGGGAATCTTGCCTTCGATGATCTTGCAGAAGATACAGTCGGACATTGTTGTTCCTCGGGTTTCATGCCTCGGGGGATGACAAGGGAGCTGGGCCCCTCTCTTGTAAATAAAGGCTTATTTATTTGGGACGCGAGTTCTTCTCGGCAATGCCCGACACGCCTTCGCGGCGCGCCAACTCGGCAGCGACGTCCTGTACCGACACGCCATGCTGCGCCAGCAGAATCATGCTGTGGAACCAAAGGTCCGCCACCTCGTACACAAGATGCTGTGCGTCACCGTCCTTGGCTGCCATGATGGTCTCGGCAGCCTCTTCAGCCACTTTCTTGCAGATAGCATCGCTACCCTTGGCGTAAAGGCCGGCAACGTAGGATGAACCAGCTTCGGCGCTCTTGCGTGACTCAAGCGTGGCCTGCACACGGGCAAAGATGTCGGCGCTCATTGGTAGCTCACTTGTAGATTTCCTTCGGATCCTTCAACACGGGATCAATCGCGGTCCACACGCCGTCGACAAGCTTGCTGAAGAAACAGCTGCGGCGACCGGTGTGGCAGGCAATGCCGCCAGCTTGATCGATCTTGAGCAACACCACATCGCTGTCGCAATCGATGCGGATTTCGTGCACCTTCTGCGTGTGGCCGGACTCTTCCCCCTTGTGCCACAGCTTGTTGCGTGAACGCGAAAAATAGACGGCCTTGCCGGTATGCACCGTTTCGCGCAGGGCATCACGGTTCATCCAGGCGAACATCAGGATGTCGCCGGTTTCAGCGTCCTGTGCAATTGCCGGCACAAGCCCGTGTTCGTCCCACGCAATTTCGTCAAGCCAGGCTGCACTCATAGCCGCATCTCCACGCCTTGCTTCTGCATGTATTCCTTGACCTGGCGTACAGTGAATTCGCCGTAGTGGAAGACACTCGCCGCGAGAACCGCGTCGGCCTTACCGATCTGCACGCCATCGGCAAAGTCCTGCAGGCAGCCGACACCACCGCTGGCAATGACCGGAATGCTCACGGCTTCGGATACCCGGCGCGTCAATTCAAGGTCAAAACCTTTTTTCGCACCGTCGCGATCCATGCTGGTCAGCAGGATTTCGCCCGCACCCAGCAACGCCACTTTTTGCGCCCACTCGATCACATCAAGCCCGGTGTTGTTGCGGCCACCGTGAGTGAAAACTTCCCACTTTTCCGGGCCGGTTTGCTTGGCATCGATGGCAACGACAATGCACTGGCTGCCGACCTTGTCGGACGCATCGAACACGAGCTTCGGATTGTTCACGGCGGCCGTATTCATGCTCACCTTGTCAGCACCGGCATTCAGCAAACGGCGCACATCGGCCACAGCGCGTACGCCACCGCCAACGGTCAACGGAATGAAAACTTGCTCGGCCACTTGCTCGACCACATTCAGGATGATGTCGCGCTGATCCGAACTGGCCGTAATGTCGAGGAAAGTCAGCTCGTCTGCGCCCTGCTCGTCATAACGACGGGCAATCTCGATCGGATCGCCCGCATCGCGCAGCTCGACGAAGTTAACGCCCTTGACCACTCGCCCGGCATTGACGTCGAGACACGGGATGATGCGTTTGGCGAGCATGGCGATCAGCGGCCGGAAAGCTTGTCGGCCTCGGCTTGTGCCTTGGCAAAATCGAGCTTGCCTTCGTAGATGGCACGGCCGGTAATGGCACCTTCAATGCCTTCAGCCTGTACGGCACACAGCGCGTTGATGTCGGCAATGCTGCCGATGCCGCCGCTGGCGATAACCGGAATGCGCAGCGCCTGCGCCAGCTTGACCGTTGCTTCGACGTTCACGCCGTTCAGCATGCCGTCGCGGCCGATATCCGTATAGATCACGCTTTCGACACCGTAGTCCTCGAATTTCTTGGCGAGATCGATCACATCGTGGCCAGTCAGTTTCGACCAACCGTCGACAGCCACTTTGCCGTCCTTGGCATCGAGACCGACGATGATGTGCCCTGGAAATGCGCCGCAGGCATCATGCAGAAAACCGGGGTTCTTCACCGCAGCCGTACCGATGATGACGTAACTGATGCCGTCGTCAAGGCAACGCTCGATGGTATCCAGATCGCGAATGCCGCCGCCAAGCTGCACGGGGATCTCGTCACCCACCTCTTGCAGAATGGCCTTGATCGCCGCTTCATTTTTCGGCTTGCCGGCAAACGCGCCGTTCAGGTCCACCAGATGCAGGCGGCGGGCACCTTGTTCAATCCAGTGACGCGCCATGGCGGCAGGATCTTCCGAAAATACAGTGGCGTCGTCCATGTCGCCTTGCTTGAGACGAACACAGTGACCGTCTTTCAGGTCGATGGCAGGAATGAGCAGCATGATCGTTGGGCTACGGAATACGAAAAAGAAAATATCAGGGTTGCCAGTACACGAAATTCTTGAGCAGTCGCAGACCCGCCTCGGCACTTTTTTCCGGGTGGAACTGCGTGGCGAAAATGTTAGCGCGGGCTACAGCGCTGGTAAAGGGTACGCCATAGTGCGTCATGCCGGC
>DATJJR010000024.1:0-33168 GCA_035492055.1 Rhodocyclaceae bacterium
AAGCAGAGAAGAACCTTGAAGCAGATTCATGCGGATCTGCGATCGCTGGGGTTCGTAGGTTCGTATGACCGTGTTGCCGCCTTCGCCAGACAGTGGAAGGTGGATCAGTTAGACAGGGTCAAATCTGCGAGCAAAGGAACAACCGGAACCATTGAGTCCGTAGAAAAGGTTGATCTTTTTGTCGGTTTCGACTGTAACGGCCTGTTTAAAAGTCGCAGGCCCATGAATAACAAGCTTCGAAGCCATCTCCCCCTCCCCAATTCTGTATATATGTAACTTTTACATATCTACATCATGTTGTCGCATTTGGAGCAGTTAGGCGTACGACATATTGGGAAATTTTGCGAAGCATGGCGCTATGCGTAGGCAATTCGAACAACGGCCTGATATCGGTAGTCTGCGTTATCGGGGTATAGAATGTACGGCTCTGCTATGCCGAAGCCAAAAGCAAAATAAATAACTGATAAATAAAAAATCGAAGTATCCATTTTTAGGCGCTGTATCCACAACAGGGAAAATGGACCAGAAATGGATACTCTATGGATACTTTCCCGTAAGACTGCGTGGAAAATAGGATCACACAAAAAGCCACTTAGACATTTAAAAGCAACAACTTAAAGAAATCTATAAGTGCATTCCCATCAGCGCAAAGATTTTTTTGCAAAAATGCACTGACATAAAAATAATAATATTTACTTTAAATTCATACAGTTAAATGAACAAAGAAAAGCCTGTACACACAGCTTTCATGCAGCAGTACCTTTCCCTCAAGGCTGCGCATCCGAATCGTCTCCTGTTTTATCGCATGGGAGATTTCTACGAACTGTTCTTCGACGACGCGGAGAAGGCCTCGCGGCTGCTCGACATCACGCTGACCAAACGTGGCCAGTCGGCAGGGCAACCGATTCCGATGTGTGGCGTGCCGTATCACGCGATCGAACAGCATCTCGTGCGATTGGTGAAACTGGGCGAATCGGTCGCAATCTGCGAGCAGATCGGCGATCCGGCCACGAGCAAAGGCCCGGTTGAGCGCGCCGTCACGCGCATTGTCACACCAGGTACCGTGACCGACAGTGCGTTACTCGACGACAAGAGCGAAAGCCTATTGCTCGCCCTGCATGTCGAGCGCCAGCGCGTTGGCCTGGCTTGGCTGAATCTGGCCAACGGGCAATTCAGCCTCCTGGATACAAACTTGGGCCAGCTCGCAGCGCATTTTGAACGCTTGCGCCCAGCGGAAATTTTGCTGGCGGATGAGGCGGCACTGGTTGATATTGAACTGCATCGCGCCGTGACGCGGGAGCTGCCATCTTGGCATTTCGACACAGCAGTCGCACATCAACTACTGACACAGCATTTCGGTACGCAGGATCTTGCGGGTTTTGGCATCGAAGCAAGCGACGAAACACCACTCGCGCTCGCGGCGGCCGGGGCATTATTTCAATATGCACAAGCCACACAATTGCGAGGGCTCGCACACATTACCGGGATCCGACTCGAATCGGAAAGCGAATTTCTGCGGCTCGATGCCGCAACGCGGCGCAACCTCGAACTCACGGAAACCCTGCGCGGTGAAGCATCGCCAACATTGCTGTCACTGCTTGATGTATGCGCGACAAGCATGGGGTCACGCTGGCTGCGTCACGCTCTGCATCATCCATTCGCTGACATCGATCGCGCCGTGGAAAGACACGATGCGGTTGCCGAACTTCTGGGCGAGTCAAATCAAGGTGTGGGCAGAGAACTGCAACGCACGTTGCGCGACATCGCCGACATCGAACGCATTACCTCGCGCATTGCGCTGAAGTCTGCACGGCCACGCGATCTGTCGTCGCTGCGAGACAGCCTTGCCGCCCTGCCCGCTGTCGCAGCGCTGCTGCCGGCGCCACAGGCCGCACTTCTCGCCAGGATTCGCAACACGCTGATTGCACCGCCGGATGCATTGCTTTTACTGCAAACCGCCGTCATGGCGGAGCCGGCGGCTTTGTTGCGCGAGGGTGGCGTCATCGCCGACGGCTACAACGCCGACCTTGACGAGCTTCGCAGCATCCAGAGCAACTGCGGTGCGTTTTTGCTGGAGCTTGAAGCAAGAGAAAAAGCGCGCACCGGCATTACTAGCCTTAAAGTTGAATACAACAAGGTGCATGGCTTCTACATTGAAGTCACGCACGCCAACACCGAGAAAATTCCCGACGACTACCGTCGCCGCCAGACACTCAAGAACGCAGAACGCTACATCACGCCTGAGCTCAAGACGTTCGAGGACAAGGCACTGTCGGCCAATGACCGTGCGCTGGCATTGGAAAAGCAGCTTTACGAAAACCTGCTCGACGCACTCGCGCCGTGGATTTCGCAATTGCAGACTATTGCTCGTGCCCTGGCACTGCTGGATGGCCTCTGTGCTTTCGCAGCCATTGCACGCGAATGGAATTACTGCCGCCCGAACATGACGCAGGATGCCGTGCTCGATATCGACGCTGGCCGTCACCCTGTCGTAGAAGCACAGCACGGCGTGCAATTCATCGCGAATCCAGTTCAATTCGCCACAACCCGACGCATGCTGCTGATCACCGGCCCCAACATGGGCGGTAAATCAACGTACATGCGACAGGTCGCACTCATTGTGCTGCTAGCGCATTGCGGCGCCTTCGTTCCCGCGACAAGCGCCAAGATCGGACGCTTCGATGCAATTTATACGCGCATCGGTGCCTCTGACGATTTGGCCTCCGGCCGTTCAACTTTCATGGTCGAGATGACCGAAGCTGCCGCCATCCTGAATGGCGCCAGCGAACGCTCGCTGGTCTTGATGGATGAAATCGGGCGCGGTACATCAACGTTCGATGGCATGGCGCTGGCCTTCTCGATTGCACGACATCTGCTCGAGAAAAATCGTGCCTTCACGTTGTTCTCTACACACTACTTCGAACTGACGCGCCTTGCCGAAGACTACGTCGAATGCGCCAATATCCATCTGGATGCTGTTGAACACGGCCATAGCATCATCTTCCTGCATACCGTTGAAGAAGGTCCGGCATCGCAGAGCTACGGTATTCAGGTGGCTGCACTTGCCGGCATTCCCGGCAGCGTCGTGCGCGACGCCAAACGTCGTTTGGTCGCACTCGAGAACCGGGAACTCACAGCCTCGCCCCAAGCCGATCTTTTTGCCGCGGCACCACTGCCGACCGAGCCTGAACCGCATCCGCTCGTCGGCGCATTGGAAGCCATCGACCCGGATTCACTATCGCCGAGAGAAGCGCTGGACCAGCTTTACCTACTGAAAAAGCTGGCCGGGAAATAAATCAACGAAGAACTCAGTGCACAGCCGCCAGTGACGAAAACTGGTGAATCACGCGCACAACCTGATTTGTGCTTTCGCGCATGCGGGAGATTGCGGTACCGGCATCGTTAGCCAGGCCCACTCCTTGTTCTGCCTGATTGAGCATTGAAGTCACGCTCGTGATGCCGACCTCCGTGCCTTCGCGAATCTTTGAGCTCATGGCCGCAATTTCCTTGGTCGATGCACTGGTGCGCTCGGCCAATTTACGTACCTCGTCAGCCACCACAGCGAAGCCGCGCCCCTGTTCACCCGCCCGCGCCGCTTCGATGGCGGCATTCAATGCCAGCAAGTTGGTCTGATCAGCAATCTCGTGAATGGTCTTGACGATACTGCTGATCTGCGAGGATTGCTCACCCAATTCGCCAATGATGTTGGCCGAACTACGCGCACTGTCAGCAATCATGCGCATCGCCTTGATCGCCGCATCAATGACTGATTCGCTCTGCATTGCAATTGATTCGGTGGCCTCCGAAATTTCGTAGGCCTGCTTGGCATTCACGATGTCGCGGTTGACGCTCTGCACCTTCTCGGTGATATCAGCCGCGAATTTGACAACCTTGATCGGATTGCCGAGCTCATCGAGTACCGGATTGTAGGAAGCTTCCAGCCATAGCTCCTTGCCAGCATGATTGACACGCTTGAACTGGCCGGAAACAAACTCACCACGATTGAGACGCTCCCAAAAAGCCTGATACTCGGGTGTGGCCGCATACTCGGGCTCGCAGAAGATACGATGATGCTTGCCTTGTATTTCATCGAGTCGATAACCTACGGCACTGAGAAAATTTTCGTTGGCGGTGAGAATGATTCCGTCCATATTAAATTCTATGACTGCCATCGAACGGTCAATTGCACGCATCTTGCCTTCAAACTCCTTGTTACGCTGCACTTTAGCGGTAACGTCGGAAGCAAACTTCACGACCTTGATCAAACGGCCGTCGCTGGCGTAAATTGGATTGTAGGAAGCCTCGAGCCACAAAATGTTTCCGTTATGGCCAACACGCTGGAACAGTCCAGTAACGAATTCGCCGCGATTGAGCTTTTTCCAGAATTCAACATATTCAGTTGACTCGGCATAATCAGCATCACAAAAAATCCGGTGATGCTTGCCCTGTATCTCATCAAGTTGGTAGCCCACGGCATCGAGAAAATTCTCATTCGCCGTCAAAATAATGCCATCGGGCGTAAATTCGATCGTTGCATTGGAACGCTGCAGTGCCGCCAGTACAGCGCCTTGTTCGGCAAGCACTTCGGCTTGTCGCTGGATTTCCTGCTTGAGCTTGTCGTTGAACATGTCTCTTGCCTCCAAAATCGAACGAATTGACACCATGCCTCTGGCATTTTGCTAGATTACATAAAGGGCAATCAAAATCAATATGCCTCGATTATTTCACTTCATCCGGAACAGGTTGTGACGCTATTCAAGGACACTGAAAATCAATAAAAAAGCCGGCATCAAGCCGGCTTTTTTACTTTAGGCAGCGACTCAGTGGTGATGACCACCTGGACCATGCACATGGCCATGGCTGAGTTCTTCCGCACTTGCCTTGCGAACATCCGTGACGGTGCACGCAAAAATCAGTGCCTGACCGGCGAGCGGATGATTGCCGTCGACGACGACCTTGTCTTCAGCGATATCAGTGATGGTGTAGAGCAGGCCATCATCTTCTTCGTCCTCGCTGCCGCGCTCAAATTGCATACCGACTTCAATATTGTCGGGAAACAAGGAGCGCGCTTCGATGACGATCAGCGATTCGTCGTAGTCGCCGAAAGCTTCTTCCGGCTGGAGTTTGACTTCGACCTTGTCGCCGGCACTCTTGCCTTGCAATTCGACTTCGATGCGATCGAAGATGCCGCCGTAGCCGCCGTGGAGATAGGTCAGAGGATGTTTGCCGTCGTCGACGACTGCGCCGTCGCTATCGGTCACGCGGTAATCGAGCGTGACGACGGTGTCTTTGGTGATCTGCATGAGCGATCAAGTTCCTTCACGAGTTGAAAAACCTCGGCCGCATGGCCTCGAGGGTGAATATCATACAGCGCATGCCGAACAACCCCGTGCATGTCGATGACGAAGGTGGAGCGTACCACACAGAGTTTTTTCACGCCGTCGAGCTCTTTGAAATGAAAAACCCCGAACTGCCTGGAAACACTGCCTTCCTCATCGGATAACAGACGTACTGAGAGGCCATGCTTGTCGCGAAAGTCGGCATGTTTTAGACAGTCATCGCGACTGATGCCGATAACTACGCAGTGATGTCGTTCGAAATCGCTTTCGTGATCGCTGAAGTCCGCTGCCTCCAAGGTACAGAGCGGCGTGTCGTCACGGGGATAGAAGAACAGAACCACGTGGGATTTTCCACGAATGGATGCGGGGTCGAACATCGCCATATCCGCATCCGGGAGTTCAAAAGAGGGTACTCGCTCGCCTACACGCAACATGCCGCCTCCTGCGAGAAAAGACGTGTGGCCTTTCCCCGTGGCTAATGTTGTTGTCTCCCTGCGGCGGATTCTAGAACAAACTTTCGGGTCGTGTGCGACTCCCGTTCGTCATTGTTGACGGCTAGATTCTGTAGTAATTCGGATGAATATTCAGAGAAACGCCTTGGGCCCGGTCGGCGGGCGATGCGCCTGCTCGCGATACTCGAGCGATTGCATTTCTCTGAGACGGCTCACTGTCCGATGAAACTCGTCGGCGTGAACACCATCGACATACAACTCTTCGGCCGCACAGTCAGCCGCAATAACCAACTGAACATTCGCATCGTAGAGGATGTCCACAAGCCATGTGAAACGACGCGCCTCACTCGCTCGGTCGGCCGTCATGCGCGGCACGCCAGTCAGAAAGAGCGTATGGAAATTACGCGCAATTTCGAGATAGTCCGACTGCCCATGCGCCTCACCACACAGGGCTTGAAATGTGCACCAGAGCACGCCACCCGCCCGCCGCACAATGATGAGTTCGCGACCACCAAGGTAAATCGATTCATCCACACCGGGACCGCCCACACGCTTCATGAAGGCCTGCTGCATTTGAAACCAGATGCCTTCATCAGCATCGATGAAATAATTGTCGGCTTGCGCCAGCGTGCGGCTGCGGTAATCGATACCGGCATCGAGTTCGATAACGTCGAGTTTATTCTCGAGCAATTCGATCACCGGCAGAAATTGATCGCGATGCAAACCATCCGGATACAAGCCTGAGGGCGGATAGTTGGAGGTGATGCAAAACACGACGCCCTCATCAAACAAGGCTTGCATCAGGCGACCGAGAATCATGGCATCGGCAATGTCGCTGACGTGAAACTCGTCAAAACACATCAAACGCGTCTGCTCGGCGATTTCCTTTGCAATCTCGGCCAACGGATCAGCATGGTTGCCTTCACTGCGCTTATGGTTAAGCGCCGCATGCACTTCCTGCATGAAGGCATGAAAATGAACGCGCCGCTTCTTTCGATAGGGCACCGCATCGAAGAAGCAGTTCATCATGAAACTCTTGCCACGCCCCACGCCGCCCCAGAACCACACGCCGCGCGGCAAGACCGGATGCATCAGGAAACGATGCAGCGCGGTACGACGCTGCGCCTTGAATTCCAGTAGTTCTTCGTAGAAATGCTGCAAGCGCTCGGCCGCAGCGCTTTGCGCCGCGTCTGGCACAAAGCCGCGGCGCTTTGCCTCCTCGGCAAAGCGCTCCAGCATGCCCTTCTCGGGCACGTTGAGGATCAGATGTGCGTCCAAGCAGAAACTTTAGAAATGCAATGCTCGCTTGTCGATCGCCAGCGCAGCTTCGTGCACGGCCTCCGACAGGGTCGGATGCGCATGGCAGATGCGCGCAATATCTTCCGAGCTTGCACCGAACTCCATCGCCACGACGGCTTCGGCAATCAATTCGGAGGCGTTATGGCCAAACACATGCATGCCGAGAATACGATCTGTCTTGGCACACGCAAGCATTTTCACGAAACCCGTAGTATCGCCCTGGCCCAGCGCCCGACCGTTGGCGAGGAAAGGAATCTGCCCGACCTTGTACTCGGCACCCTCGTTCTTCAATTGCTGCTCGGTCTTGCCAACCCAGGCGATTTCCGGATGCGTATAGATCACCCACGGAATGGCGTTCATGTCGACATGACCCGCTTGCCCGGCGATCAGCTCAGCTACCATGACGCCCTCTTCCATGCCTTTGTGGGCCAGCATCGGACCGCGCACTACATCACCGACCGCCCAGACGTTTTCAAGATTCGTACGGCACTGCTCGTCCACGCTCACCCGACCGCGCTCGTCAAGCGCGAGACCGACGACATCAGCGCCCAAACCTGCCGTGTTTGGCACTCGACCAATCGAGACGATAAGACGATCGACATCCAGCGTCTGTGGTGCATCGACGCCGTCGTATTCAATGCGCACACCGGCATCACTCGCCTGCACGGACTTGAGCTTCACACCCAATTGAATGTTCAAGCCCTGATGCTTGGTGAAGATTTTCCATGCCTCCTTCGCCACAGCCTGGTCGGCAGCCGCCAGAAAATCCGGCGCCACCTCAAGAATGGTCACTTCGGCCCCGAGGCGCTTCCATACCGAGCCAAGCTCAAGACCGATGACACCCGCGCCGATGATGCCCAATCGTTGCGGCACGTTATCGAAAGCCAAAGCGCCGATGTTGTCGCAAACGATGCGGTTATCGACAGGCATACCGTCGAGAGGACGTGCATTTGAGCCGGTGGCAACGATCACGTGTGTCGCCGCCACCAGCTCGTCATCACCGCTGACTTCGATCATCCATTTATTGCTCTCGCGGCTGACAAAACGGCCGCGACCGGACAACAACGTCACCTTGTTCTTCTTGAACAGACCACGAATGCCACTGGTCAGTTGCGTCACGATGTTTTCCTTGCGCCGCATCATCGTCGCCACGTCCATGCGGACGCCATCGACACCGATGCCATGCATCTGGAAGGCATGTGTGGCTTGCTCATACAACTCGGACGATTGCAGCAAGGCCTTGGACGGAATGCAACCAACATTCAGGCATGTACCACCAAGACGTACTTGTCCCTTTGGGTCGGCATACGTCTCGGATTCGATGCAAGCCGCACTGAAACCCAGCTGTGCCGCGCGAATGGCCGCAACATAACCGGCCGGACCGCCGCCGATGACGACAACGTCGAATTCTTTCATGACGATTTCCCTGAATTAGAGATCGAGCAGCAATCGGGCCGGATCTTCCAGTGCTTCCTTCATTGCCACCAGACCCAGCACCGCTTCGCGACCATCGATGATGCGATGGTCATAAGACATCGCCAGATAATTGATCGGGCGAATCACGATCTGACCGTTCTCGACCACAGGCCGATCCTTGGTCGCGTGAATCCCCAGAATCGCCGATTGCGGCGGATTGATAATCGGCGTGGACAGCATCGAACCGAAGATGCCGCCATTCGAGATCGAGAACGTACCGCCGGACAGCTCTTCAATCGACAACTTGCCATCGGCCGCCTTCTTGCCGAACTCGGCGATCTTTTTCTCGATCTGCGCAAGACTCATCTGGTCGGCATCGCGCAGGATCGGCACAACAAGGCCACGCGGGCTGCCAACGGCGATGCCGATATCGAAATAGCCGTGATAGACGATGTCATTGCCATCGACGGAAGCATTGATCACCGGATACTTCTTCAGCGCAGCAACGACGGCTTTGACGAAGAAGGACATGAAGCCCAGCTTGACACCATGCTCCTTCTCGAATTTTTCCTTGTACTTCGCACGGAGCTCCATCACCGGCCCCATGTTCACCTCGTTGAAGGTAGTCAGGATGGCGTTTTGCGCCTGCGATTGCAGGAGACGTTCGGCAATACGTGCACGCAAGCGCGACATCGGTACGCGTTGCTCGGCACGACCGGCAAGCGCGGATTCAACGCTCGGTGTCGAAGGCTGCGGCAATGCCGGCTTGGCTTCTGGCACAACCGTTGGGCTGGCAACAGAAACAACTGCAGCAGGAGAGGCTGGCTTGGTGGCATTCAGCACATCGGCTTTGGTGATGCGGCCACCACGGCCGGTACCTTCGATTTGTGAAGCATCAACACCGCTTTCGGCCAGGATCTTGCGCGCAGCCGGCATCACTGTCGGCGCTGCACTGGCAGCGACGTCGGGTGTAGGCTTGGTAACAACAGCTGGCGGATCTGCAGGCTTCGGTATCGGGGCTGGCGATGTCGGTACCGCCGCCGATTTTGCTTCGGTATCAAGCCGTGCAATCACTTCGCCGGAGACGACCGTTGCGCCGTCGCTCTTGAGCACCTCTACCAACACACCCTCTCCAGGTGCCGGCAGCTCAAGTACAACCTTGTCGGTTTCGATATCGATCAGGTTTTCATCACGCACCACCGCCTCGCCCGGCTTCTTGTGCCAGGAAACGAGCGTGGCCTCTGCCACCGATTCGGACAACTGCGGCACCTTCACTTCGATCAGCATATTTTCTCTCCGTAACCCATTGCGTTGCCAGTGTTCATGTTGCGATTGCTTATGGATGCGTGCGCTCGAGTACGCCAAATGCGCCTTCGATCACTGCCTTCTGCTGTGCATGGTGCTTGGCGTAGTAGCCGACGGCAGGCGACGCAGAGGCCGGCCGTGCGACGAGGAACAATTCCTGATTCGTCGTCACGGTATGCGCGATGTGATATCTCGATGCCAGCCAGTACCACGCGCCTTGATTGCGCGGCTCTTCCTGGCACCAAACAACTTCCTTGGCCTTCGACCACTTCTGCAACTCAGCCTGGATCGCCTCGTTGGGGAAGGGATATAGCTGCTCGAGGCGGACGATGGCGGTGTTGTCGATCTTCTGTTCACGACGGTACGCCATCAACTCGTAGTAAATCTTGCCGGCACAGAACACCACACGCGTGACCTTGTTCGGATCAAGATCATCGACCTCACCGATGACGGTGCGGAACTCGCCATTCACAAGCTCATCCAGCGACGATACGGCGTCCTTATTGCGCAACAAGGATTTCGGCGTGATGATGATCAGCGGCTTACGCAGCTTGCGCAGCATCTGGCGACGCAGCAAGTGGAAGATTTGCGACGGAGAAGAAGGCACGCACACCTGCCAATTCATTTCGGCACTCAAGCTCATGTAACGCTCGATACGCGCCGACGAATGCTCCGGTCCTTGGCCTTCATAGCCGTGCGGCAACATCAGCGTCAGGCCGGAAAGGCGTCCCCACTTTGCCTCGCCGGAACTGATGAACTGGTCGATCACAACCTGAGCGCCGTTGGCGAAATCGCCGAACTGCGCCTCCCAAACCGTCAATTCATTCGGTGACGCGGCCGAGTAACCGTACTCGAACGCCAGCACGGCCTCTTCCGACAGCACCGAATCGATAACAATAAACGGCGCTTGCTTGGCATCGATGTTTTGCAGCGGGACATATGCACCGGTATCCCATTTCTCACGATTCTGATCGTGCAGGGCGGCATGGCGATGGAAGAAAGTGCCGCGACCGACATCTTCGCCCGACAGACGCACGCCATAGCCCTGCATCAACAGCGTTGCATACGCGAGGTTTTCGCCCATGCCCCAGTCGAGCGGCAACTTACCCTCGCCCATGAGGCGGCGATCGTCGATCACCTTCTGCACACGCGGATGCAGTGTGAAGCCCTCGGGCGTCGTCGTCAGCGCTTTCGCCATACGTTGCAGTTCGGGCAGTGGCACTGCCGTCTTGCATTCGTCGGAATATTTCTGGCCGACATACGGCGTCCAGTCAATCGCCAGTGTCACAGGATGATTGGTCAGCACGGGGTTGTAGAGCAATTCACCGCGATCCAGCGCAGCCCGGTAATCCTTGATGATCTGATCCGGTTGTTCTGCAGTACACACGCCCTGTCCAACGAGTTTGTCGGCGTAGAGCTGGCGCGTGCCGGGATGCGCGTGAATGCGCTTGTACATCAGCGGCTGCGTGACCATCGGTTCGTCTTGCTCGTTGTGGCCAAGCTTGCGGAAACAGACGAGATCGATCACCACATCGCTCTCGAATTCCTGGCGGAACTCCATCGCGACTTGCGTCACGTAAGCCACGGCTTCCGGATCGTCGCCATTCACGTGGAAGATCGGCGCTTCGATCATTTTGAAGACGTCGGTGCAATAGTTCGAAGAACGGTAATCGCGCGGGTCCGACGTGGTGAAACCGATCTGGTTATTGATGACGATGTGAACCGTACCGCCGTTGCCGTAGCCGCGTGTGCGCGAAAAATTCAACGTTTCCTGGTTCACGCCTTGCCCTGCCACGGCAGCGTCGCCATGCAGAATGACCGGCAGCACACCAGCACCGTTCTTGTCGCCGCGACGGCGCTGGCGCGCATACACGGAACCTTCGACGACCGGATTGACGATTTCAAGGTGCGACGGATTGAAGGCCAGCGAAAGATGTATCGGACCGCCTGCGGTCGAAATATTCGACGAGAAGCCGTTGTGGTATTTCACGTCGCCGGACGTCAGCTCTTCGGCATGCTGGCCCTCGAATTCAGAGAACAAATCCTTGGGTGATTTGCCAAGCGTGTTCACCAGCACGTTGAGACGACCGCGATGCGCCATGCCGACAACGATTTCCTGCACACCAAGACGGCCGGCCGTCTGAATCAACTCATCGAGCGCAACGATGGTGGATTCGCCGCCCTCGAGCGAGAAACGCTTTTGTCCAACGTATTTGGTATTGAGATAACGCTCCAGCGTTTCCGATGCCGTCAAACGCTCAAGGAAATGACGCTTACGCTCGGGTGTATACACTGGCGTGGAGCGGATCGGCTCGAACTTCGCTTGCAGCCAGCGCTTTTGCGCGACCTCCGAGATGTACATGTATTCAAGGCCGATGCTGCCGCAATATGTCTGTCGCAATGCATCGATAATCTCGCGCAGCGGCGCATTCTCGCCAACACCGGAAAAAGCGCCTGCACTGAAGTTGTGGCTGAGATCTGCCTCGGTAAAGCCGTAGAACGACGGCTCCAATTCGGCAATGTTCGGACGTTCGGCCCTTTTTAGCGGGTCAAGTTGCGCCCAGCGATTACCAAGGAAGCGATACGCGGAAACAAGGCGGAACACGCCCTGCTGCTTGCCATCGTCGGCCATGGCCGGACGTTGCTGCACACGCAGCTCGCCCTCCTTGGCACGTTGCGCAAATGAAGCAATGATCGGCGCATGTGGCACATCAGGACCGGTGTAGCTGCCGGCGCCAGGCAAGCTGGCCAATTTGTCGAAGTAGTCACGCCACTCCGGATCAACCGAGGCCGGATTGACCAGGTAAGCCTCGTAGAGCTCTTCGATAAACGGCGCGTTGGCACCGAAGAGGTAGGAATTGGACAACATCTGCAACATGGCACTGCTCCTTTCCTGACTACTGCGACTTGCAACTGCTTCAAGGACGGGCCATCAGCCCGCCCGGTTTTACTGTCTCATCAACGCCGCCCCACCGGCGGAACATCCCGACGTGCAGCACCGATGTAGAGTTGGCGCGGACGACCGATCTTGTATTCAGGATCGATCAACATTTCCTCCCACTGCGCCATCCAGCCGACGGTGCGGGCCAGCGAGAAGATGCAGGTGAACATCGACGTCGGGATGCCGAGCGCGCGCTGGACAATGCCCGAGTAGAAGTCGACGTTTGGATACAGCTTGCGTTCAACGAAGTAATCATCCTCAAGCGCAATGCGTTCAAGCTCCATTGCCAGCTTGAAAATACGGTCGTTGCCGACGCCCAACTCATTGAGCACATCGGAGCACACCTTGGCCATCAGCTTGGCGCGTGGGTCGAAGTTCTTGTAGACGCGATGACCGAAACCCATGAGGCGGAAAGGATCGTCCTTGTCCTTGGCACGCTTGATGTATTCGCCAACGCGGGACACATCGCCGATCTCCTCCAACATGTTGAGGCAGGCTTCGTTTGCGCCACCATGCGCCGGGCCCCACAAACAGGCGATGCCGGCGGAAATACACGCAAACGGATTCGCACCGGAAGAACCGGCAAGGCGCACCGTCGACGTCGAGGCGTTCTGCTCATGGTCGGCATGCAGTGTGAATATAGTGTCGAGCGCATGCACCAGCACGGGATTCGGCTTGTACGTTTCGGCCGGTGTGCCGAACATCATGTGCATGAAGTTGGCGGTATAGCCAAGGTCGTTACGCGGGTACATGAACGGCTGGCCGATCGTGTACTTGTAGGCCATGGCGACGATGGTCGGCATCTTGGCCACGATGCGATTGAAGCTGATGCTTCGATGTTCGGGATCGGAGACGTCGGAGGCATCGTGGTAGAACGCCGACAACGCACCAACCACACCAACGAGTACGGCCATCGGGTGCGCATCGCGGCGGAAGCCCTGATAGAACTTGACCAGTTGCTCGTGTACGAGCGTGTGGTTCTTGATGGTGCTCTCGAAATCGGCCTTCTGCGTGGCGTTCGGCAGTTCACCCGTCTTCAGCAGATAGGCGGTTTCGAGGAAGGAACATTGCTCCGCCAGTTGCTCGATCGGATAGCCGCGATACAGCAGCTCGCCCTTGTCGCCATCGATATAGGTGATCTTCGATTGGCAACTCGCGGTGGAGAGGAAACCGGAATCATAGGTATACACACCGGCCTTGCTGCCCAGTGTACGAATATCGATCACGTCGCTGCCATGAGTCCCCTTCATGACCGGAAACTCAAACTCGTTCCCGTCCAGCGCCAGCTTCGTCGTGCGATTCGTTGTCATCGTGCTTCCTTTCTCATTGCAAAATTCATCGGCAGGCAATTCATCCACAAGCCTTGGATTCTAAAGCCTGCGCAAGCGCTCCAACATGACCATGTCGTCAGCATGAACGCTCATCGTATCGTCGCTGACCAGCTTCCATAGCGGATGGTCTTCAAGTTCAAGCAGACGTTCCAGGCTTTTGGCCTCGTCGTCACCGAGCGGCGCATCGCCCTGCATCGTCCAGAAGCGCTGGAACACCAGATCGAGCTCCAAGAGCGCACGGCGGCAATGCCAGCGCAGCTTGTCGTCGCGGATGCGCAGTGCGTCTTCCATATCAGACGGCACGCCGCATCATCATGTCCTTGATCTTGCCAATCGCCTTGGTCGGATTCAAACCCTTTGGGCACACATCCACACAATTCATGATGGTGTGGCAACGGAACAGGCGATACGGATCTTCGAGGTTGTCGAGGCGCTCATTGGTGGCCTGGTCACGGGTATCGGCAATGAATCGATACGCGGCCAGCAAGCCGGCCGGACCGACGAACTTGTCCGGATTCCACCAGAAGCTCGGGCATGCAGTCGAACAGCAGGCGCAGAGAATGCACTCGTAGAGACCGTCAAGCTCGTCGCGGTCCTCCGGCGACTGCAAACGCTCGCGCTCGGGCATTGGATCGTAATTGATCAGGTACGGCTTGATCGAGTGGTATTGATCGAAGAACTGCGTCATGTCGACGATCAGATCGCGAATCACCGGCAATCCGGGTAATGGACGCAGCACAATGGGCTGCTTGAGCGAATCGACATCGGTCAAGCAGGCAAGTCCGTTCTTGCCGTTGATGTTCATAGCATCGGACCCGCATACGCCTTCGCGGCACGAACGGCGGAAAGCCAGGCTATCGTCCTTCGCCTTCAGCTTGACGATGGCGTCGAGCAGTTTGATTTCCGTTACGGCCAGATCGACGGAAATGTCCTGCATCCAGGGTTTGGCATCCTTGTCCGGATCGTAGCGATAGATGCGGAATTGAACGGTGCGGGTCGTCATGTTCTTTTCTCCGATCAATGCGTCTCAGTACGAACGTTTCTTCGGTGGAATCGATTCCACCGTCAGTGGATCCAGATGAACCGGCTTGTAGGAAAGGCGATTGCCCTCGCTGAACCAGAGCGTGTGCTTCAACCAATTCACATCATCGCGACCGTCCGGATGCTCGGGCGTGTCCGGCGCGTCATCGCGCACGTGCGCGCCACGCGACTCGGTCCGCGCGTTGGCTGACACCATCGTGGCCTTGGCAACTTCGATCAGGTTGTCCATTTCCAGCGCCTCGATACGCGCCGTGTTGAAGACCTTTGACTTGTCGCCAATCTGGGTACGCGCAGCCTGTTCAGCTACCTTCATGATTTCCTCAACGCCTTCGGCAAGCATGTCCTTGAAACGAAACACACCGGCATGTTTTTGCATCACGCGCTGCATCGCCAGACGGGTTTCATGCACATCGGCACCATCCTTCTGCGTTTCGAGGCGATTCAGGCGTGCCAGCGTCTTGTCGATGGAAGCCTTCGGCAGCGGTTTGTGTTCACGACGCCCGCTGCGTAGATCGTCAATCGCGGTTTCACCGGCAGCCTTGCCGATGACCAGCAGTTCGAGCAGCGAGTTGGTACCGAGACGATTGGCGCCATGCACGGAAGAGCACGAACATTCACCAGCCGCGTAGAAGCCCGGCACAACACTTTCGGGCGAACCATGCGCCGGTGCCACAACCTGGCCACGGTAATTGATCGGAATCCCGCCCATCTGGAAGTGGCACGTCGGCACCACCGGAATCGGTCCCTTGATCGGATCAACACCAGCGAAACGAATCGAGATTTCGCGAATGCCCGGCAGACGTTTCATGATCGTTTCAGGCTTCAAGTGCGTGATGTCCAGCATCACGTGGTCCTTGTGCGGACCACAACCACGCCCGGCGTTGATTTCGGTGACCATCGCACGCGAGACCACGTCGCGCGAAGCGAGGTCTTTGGCATTCGGCGCATAGCGCTCCATGAAGCGCTCGCCTTGAGCATTGCGCAGAATGCCGCCCTCGCCGCGCACGCCTTCGGTAATCAGCACACCGGCACCGGCAACACCGGTCGGGTGAAACTGCCAGAACTCCATGTCTTCCAGTGGAATACCAGCACGTGCCGCCATGCCAAGACCATCGCCGGTGTTGATGAAGGCATTGGTGGACGAGTGATAAATACGCCCTGCACCGCCCGTCGCGAAGATCGTGGCACGTGCGTGGAAGGCAACAATCTCACCGGTTTCCATTTCCAGCGCCGTCACGCCGAGCACATCGCCTTCATCGTCGCGAATCAGGTCGAGCGCCATCCATTCGGTGAAGAAGTGCGTATTCAGCTTGACGTTGCGCTGGTAGAGCGCATGCAACATGGCGTGACCGGTGCGGTCGGCTGCAGCACAGGAACGTGCAACGGGTTTCTCGCCGAAATTCGACATGTGCCCGCCAAACGGACGCTGGTAGATGCGGCCGTTATCGAGGCGATCGAACGGCATGCCAAAATGCTCCAGCTCGATCACAGCCTCGTTGGCCTTGCGGCACAGATATTCAATCGCATCCTGGTCGCCGAGCCAGTCCGAACCCTTGACGGTGTCGTACATGTGCCAGACCCAGTTGTCTTCCTCGGAATTACCGAGCGCCGCAGCCACACCACCTTGCGCAGCAACGGTATGAGAGCGAGTAGGAAACACCTTGGAGAGCACCGCCGTACGCAGACCGGCTTCAGACAATTGGATTGCCGCACGCAGGCCGGCCCCACCTGCACCGACGATTACCGCATCGAACTTGCGAACCTGAACGGCCATCAGAGTCTCCAAAGAATGTCAGCGCACCACGCGGCGTAACCCATCAGGGCCAGTAGCGTCAGTGCATGCAGCGTCAGTCGGACAGCCACCGGCTTGACGTAGTCCATCCAGATGTCGCGAATACCGATCCATGCGTGGTAGCAGAGACACACTGCAAAGAGAAACGACAAAAACTTGATCGGGCCGCAGGCAAAAAACCCGCGCCAGCTTTCGAAAGAGGATGCAGCGCCACAGAACACAGCCACCGCGATAACGACCGTATAAACAGCCATGACCACAGCCGTGATGCGCTGGAACAGCCAGTCGCGCAGACCGTAATGAGCGCCTGTCGGATTCCGCATCAGAACGCTCCCAGAAGTTTGAGGGCCAGGATCAGCGTGAGCGTCAAGCTCACCGCCAACACGGCAATGGCCGACTTTCGCGCACCCTCTTTGTTGAGGCCGATGTGCAAGTCAAGCAGCAGGAAACGGATACCGGCGCAGAAATGATGGAGATATGCCCACGCCAACCCGAACAAGGGAATCGCGATCATCGGCTTCTTCAACAGCGCCACCGCGTGCGCATGGCTTTCCGGTGAATTCACCGTCAAGCCGAACATGGCAATCAGCGCCGGCAACGCCAAAAACAAGCCTGCGCCACTGACGCGATGCAAGATGGAAACAAAACCGGCCAGCGGCAAACGAATCGCTGTCAGATCAAGAAACTTGGGGCGTGCCTTGCGGGCAGGCGAATTAGTCGCGGCCATGCTGTCTTCCCCCGAATTGAGCACATTGACTGTCTGTTGTACGTTTGGTGCGATTCGTCAGCGTCTCGTTGCAGCGCACCATGACGCGGTCATTATATGTTGGCATTTTCATAAGCCCCACGCAGTCAGTTCAACTCGTTCATATAGCAATGATCGGCCGTCAGATACAAACCACGACGCCACTCCATGGGGCGGTCACCGTAGGTGTAACTGATGCGTTCTACCGACAGCAACGGGCTGCCCTCCTTGACACCCAGTAGCTGAGCCCCTTCGCCATCAGCCAGCACGGCCCGCACGCGCTCTTGTGCACGCGTCATGTGAATGCCGAAACGCACCTCGAAGAGGCTATAGAGCGAGCCTTCGTAGGCATTGAGCATTGCCATGTCGAGGCCGCGGAACTGCGCTTCGGGCAAGTAGATTTCGTCGCCGACCACATTACGGCCATCAAACTGCAATACGCGACGGACAACAATCAGCGGCGTGCCGTGCGGCACATCGAGCATGCGTGCGGGTTCAGGCCCCGCCTTGGCGGTCCAGCATTCAAGCGGAACGCTCTTGGCAGGGGTCGCCACGCCGTTGATCGGCTCGAGGCGAAGAAAGCGATAGTGCTCACGTGGGTCGTTGTGCGTCGCAACGAAAGTACCTTTGCCTTGGCGGCGAATCAGCATCTTCTCTGCAGCCAGCTCATCAATGGCCTTGCGTACCGTGCCCTGGCTTACGCTAAAGCGCTCGGCCAGCACGGCTTCACTGGGAATCGCCATGCCCGAACGCCATTCGCCTGCATCCAGGGCAGCAACGATCAACGCCTTGATCTGGCGATACAGCGGACTAAAGGTGGGCGAACCGGTCATGGCGAGAAGCACAACGAATCGGGATGAGCGCAGTAAAGCATAGTTTCACATTTGCGTCCACGAAAGCATGTCTTATATAAGACATAAGATATATATTGACAGATAAGATACTTGGGGACAGAATTCATCGGAGCACAGTCAGGAAGCAAAACCCATCAAATAGAGGCAACGCCATGCAACATATCGCCATCCAGCGGACATGTGACATCAAGCACTGTCGATCGACAGAACAAGACGCCACAACCCGCCTTCTGGGATAATCCAAGCCTGTCTGTCTTTTATATGTGACAGGCAATCATTCAAGCAATATGGAATTCGACATGTCCGCCCCCCACCCCAACGACGTGCTCTATAGCGAAGGCAGCAAGCGCTTTCCGACGCTACCTGCTTGCGAGCACTACGCCGGCAGCGAAAAACTCATCACCAAGGCGCTCGCCCTGCAATCCGAACTGAGTACACATGCGGGACCGATGTTTGATCTGACGTGCGATTGCGAAGACGGTGCCGCGACGGGCAAGGAACGCGAGCACGCCGACATGGTGGCCAACTTCATCAACTCGGACGCCAACAAATTCAACCGCGTGGGCGTGCGTATCCACGACCTCACGCATCCGCATTGGAAAGACGATCTCGACATTGTCATCGGCAAGGCCGGCGAACGCCTCGCCTATGTCGTGCTGCCCAAGGCCGAGCGCGCCGGCGATGTCGCACAACAACTTGCTGAAGTCGCAGCCGCTCGCAAACGCCACGGCATCAAGCGCGAAATCCCCGCACACGTGCTGATCGAGACTCACGGCGCCGTGCGCGATGCGTGGGAAATCTCTGCCCTGCCCGGCGTTGAAAGCATTGACTTCGGCATCATGGATTTTGTCAGTGCCCATCATGGCGCCGTCCCCGGTTCGGCTATGACCTCGCCCGGCCAGTTCACGCACCCGCTAGTAACGCGCGCCAAGCTTGAAATCTCCGCCGCCGCGCTCGCCAACAACGTCGTCCCGGCGCACAACGTCACCACCGAAATCCGTGACACGCAGGTCGTCGGCGACGATGCCGGCCGCGCGCGCCGCGAGTTCGGGTATCTGCGCATGTGGAGTATTCATCCAAACCAGATTCGCCCCATCGTCGAAGCAATGCGGCCGGACTATTCTGAAGTGGAGATGGCGAGCGAAATCATCTGCGCCGCGCAGGACAATCATTGGGGCCCGATCCAGCACGTCGGCAAGCTGCACGACCGCGCGTCTTTCCGTTACTACTGGGAACTGCTGCAGCGCGCCCATGCCACCGGCATGGAATTACCCGCTGCATCCCGTCAGCGCTTTTTCAGCGCACACTAATTCCAAGAATTCACAAGGAGTCGATCATGCTTGAAGCCTATCGCCAACACGTCGCCGAACGCGCCACTCTCGGCATTCCACCGCTGCCGCTGACCAAGCAGCAAACCGCCGCACTGATCGAACTGCTCAAGAACCCTGCCGGCAACGACGGCAAGGAGCTCATCGAGCTCATCACGCATCGCGTACCGGCTGGTGTCGATGACGCTGCCGAACTCAAGGCCAAATTTCTTGCCGCTATCGCCAAAGGCGAAGAAAAGAACAGCCTGATTTCGCGCAAGCTGGCGACCGAATTGCTCGGCACCATGCTTGGCGGCTACAACGTGAAGCCGCTGATCGATGTGCTCGGCGATGCCGAAATCGGCACTACGGCTGCCGAAGCACTGAAGCACACCCTGCTGATGTTCGATTTCTTCCATGATGTCGCTGAACTCGCCAAGGCTGGTAACGTCAATGCCAAGGCCGTCATGCAATCCTGGGCCGACGCCGAGTGGTTCACTTCACGCCCGAACGTGCCCGAGAAAATCACCGTCACCGTATTCAAGGTCACCGGCGAAACCAATACCGACGACCTCTCGCCCGCGCCCGACGCCTGGAGCCGCCCGGATATTCCGCTGCACGCGCTGGCCATGCTCAAGAATCCACGCGACGGCATCACGCCGGACAAGCCGGGTGAACTCGGCCCGATCAAGTTCATCCAGGAACTCAAGCAAAAGGGCCATCCGATTGCCTATGTTGGCGACGTGGTCGGTACCGGCTCCTCGCGCAAGTCGGCCACCAACTCTGTGTTGTGGTGGACGGGCGACGACATTCCCTTCGTGCCGAACAAGCGCTTCGGTGGCTACTGCCTTGGCGGCAAGATTGCGCCGATCTTCTTCAACACGCAAGAAGATGCTGGCGCACTGCCGATCGAATGCGATGTCGCCGGCCTCAACATGGGCGACGTGATCGACATCTACCCGATGGCGGGCAAGGTCGAGAAGGACGGCAAGGTCGTCTCCACGTTCAGCTACAAGTCCGAAGTGCTGCTCGACGAAGTGCGCGCCGGCGGCCGCATCAACCTGATCATCGGCCGCGGCCTCACCGCCAAGGCGCGCGAGTTCCTGAAGCTGCCCACCTCGACGCAATTCCGCCTGCCCAAGCCGCCGGTCGATAGCGGCCGCGGCTTCACGTTGGCACAGAAGATGGTCGGTCGCGCCTGCGGTCTGCCCGAAGTGAAGGGGCAACAACAAGGGATTCGCCCCGGCACGTATTGCGAACCGCGCATGGCTTCGGTCGGCTCGCAGGACACCACCGGCCCGATGACGCGCGATGAGCTGAAAGACCTGGCCTGCCTCGGTTTCTCCGCCGATCTGGTGATGCAGTCCTTCTGCCACACCGCCGCCTATCCAAAGCTCGTGGACATCAAGACGCACCGCACGCTGCCCTCCTTCATGACGGCACGCGGCGGCATCGCCCTGCGTCCGGGCGACGGCATCATCCACTCGTGGCTCAACCGCTTCCTGCTGCCGGACACCGTCGGCACCGGTGGCGATTCGCACACGCGTTTCCCGATCGGCATCTCTTTCCCCGCCGGTTCGGGCCTCGTTGCGTTTGCCGCAGCGACAGGCGTCATGCCGCTGGACATGCCGGAATCCGTGCTGGTCCGTTTCAAGGGCGAAATGCAGCCGGGCGTGACCTTGCGTGACTTGGTCAACGCCATTCCTTATTACGCCATCAAGCAAGGCCTGCTGACGGTCGAGAAGAAAGGCAAGAAGAACATCTTCTCCGGCCGCATCCTCGAAATCGAAGGTCTGCCCAAGCTCAAGATCGAACAGGCGTTTGAATTCTCCGATGCCTCGGCCGAGCGCTCCTGCGCCGGTTGTACGGTCAAGCTCGACAAAGAGCCGATCATCGAATACCTGAACTCGAACATCACACTGATGAAGTGGATGATCGCCGAAGGCTACGAAGACAAGCGCACACTCACTCGTCGTATCCAGGCCATGCAGGCCTGGATCAACAAGCCCGACCTGCTGCAGGCCGACGCGGATGCCGAGTACGCCGCCGTGATCGAAATCGATCTGGCCGAAGTCCACGAGCCGCTACTGGCCTGCCCGAACGATCCGGACGACATCAAGCCGCTATCCGCAGTCACCGGCGACAAGATCGACGAAGTCTTTATCGGTTCATGCATGACCAACATCGGCCACTTCCGCGCGGCCAGCAAAATTCTCGACGGCAAGAGCGACATCCCGACACGCCTGTGGGTCGCACCGCCGACCAAGATGGACGCGATGATTCTCAACGAGGAAGGCTATTACTCCATCCTCGGCAAGTCCGGCGCGCGTATGGAAATGCCGGGCTGCTCGCTGTGCATGGGCAATCAGGCGCAGATCAAGAAGGGCAGTACGGCGGTATCAACCTCCACACGTAACTTCCCAAATCGCCTCGGCATCGACACCCGCGTCTATCTGGCGTCGGCAGAGCTGGCGGCGGTCTGCGCCCTGCTCGGCCGCATTCCGACCAAGGAGGAGTATTTGGCGCAGGTCAATATCGTCAACGAGAAAGCTGGCGATATCTATCGCTATATGAATTTCGACCAGATTTCGGAGTTCCGCGAGCTGGCCGATACCGTCGAGGTGTAACAAGAAACACAGTCACGCTTTATGCGCCATGCAGCGGCCCTGTCCGGGAATGCGGACAGGGCCGTTTTCATTTACGCGTAAATCCTGCATACAAATCGATAACTATCGTTGGCTAGACGGGACATTCCCATCCATTCATTTTAGTTTTCCATATATTTGCAGATATTATTAATTTGCCTAGAATAAGCTACGATTAAGCCTGTCAACTCCGTCATTCATCACCGACTAGGGGCACCCAGATTCACGCAGAATGAAAATCGACAGATTCGCTACTTGCTGCAGCTTGATTTGCCCACGTGACCAAACGGCAACGAAGGATACCGAAACCAAATGAATGCTTTGTTCAGCCCTGCCCGACGTTTTCTTGATGCTTTGTCGCTCGGGCAGAAATTCCTGTTTCTTGTGCTGCTGCTGGGTTTCCCCTTCACGGCACTGGCCGCACTGGCCTATGTAGACATCTCAGGCGTTCTTGCGCTGCCGACATGGGTACGCTACACCCTCTGGCTCTGCATGGTCATCGCCGCTTCTGGCGCCTACCTTTTCATCGGCCTGTATCTCTCGCTGATGAACAGTACGCGAATTTTCGGCAGCGCCATTGCGCGCTTTGCCAAGGGTGATTTGTCAGCCCGCGCGCAACTCAAGACCCATGACGAATTCGGTGCCACAGCAACGGCGTTCAACGGCATGGCCAAGGACATCAAGCGCATGATTGCCGATGTATCGAGCCAGGCCAGTGCTGTTTCGGATGCTGTCGTTAAGCTCTCCGATCAAACCACATCGATCGCCCAAGGTTCGCAACGTCAGAGCGATGCAGCCGCAAGCGTGGCAGCCACGGTCGAACAAGTCACGACCAGCATCAATCTCGTCGCAACACAGGCCGCCGATACCGAATCCGTATCGCGCAAGGCAGCATTATTGTCCGACGAAGGTGCAGCCGTTGTACGTGAGGCCTCTGTCGAAATGACCCGTATTGCCGAATCATTCCGAACATCGTCTGATCGTGTCAACGAACTCGGCCGCCGTACCGAAGAAATCGGCGGAATCGTTCAAGTCATCAAGGAAATCGCCGACCAAACCAATCTGTTGGCACTGAATGCCGCCATCGAAGCAGCTCGTGCAGGTGAGACCGGCCGCGGCTTTGCGGTGGTGGCCGATGAAGTGCGCAAACTGGCCGAACGCACATCCAAGGCGACCAACGAGATCGGCGTAATGATCACCACCATCCAGAACGACATGGGAGCCGCCGTGTCGAGCATGGGCGTTGGTAGTGAACAAGTGCTGAAGGGCGTCGCGCTGGCGCAAAAGGCAGGTAACGCACTAGACGACATCAACCGCGGGGCGCAGGAAGCCGTGCAAATGGTGCACGAAATCGCCAACGCCGTTGGCGAGCAAAGTAGTGCCAGCACCAATATTGCAAACAACATCGAGCAGATCTCGGTCATGACCCAGGAGAACAGCGCGAGCCTTGATGAAATCTCCGCTGAGGCCGCCTCTCTCGAACGCAGCGCCGAGCACCTCAAGCAGGCGATCAGCGCCTTCTCCGGCGGCACGGCCAACGATGCGAAGGCTTTGGTCGAAAAGGCCATCAGCACCATCACCTCGAACGGCAAACAGACAGCCTTTGCCAAATTCAACGATCCGCACGGCCCGTTCGTCGACCGTGACCTCTACATTTTCGTCTACGGCATGGACGGAGTCGTCCAGGCACACGGCGGCAATCCGACACTGATCGGCAAGAACATGCTCTCGGCCGTGGATGCACATGGCAAGCACTTCGTGCAGGAGCGTATTGCCCTGGCGCAACGCGATGGGAGCGGCTGGCAGGATTACATGTTCAAGAATCCGGAATCGGGTGAGGTCGAAAGCAAGACGTCGTTCATCCGCAGCATCGATGGACTCATCGTCGGTTGCGGTGTCTATAAATAACGACGCAACCGTACATCCGGCCCATAAAAACCCGCTCCGGCGGGTTTTTTATTGCCCATGCAAAGTGCAGCAGCACATGACAGATGCACCCGAACAGGGCGACTCGCAACAATGTCCATGTGCGCTTCAAACCAATCCGCAAGTTTTTTCGTCACGCAAAAAAAAGCGTCCCATCGTCCTAAAACCATGACAAACAAAGCTTTCACGAAACTTTCACCACATGCGCATGTCTGAGCGGAACCTGTCACGCGACGTCGTCGCTTTCTACGTGGCCGGTATTTTGCTCAGCAAGGACACATGAACCCGAAATGCGCACGTCACTCCCTTCCCTTCATCTTTCTCATCTTGGCCGCATCCGCGCTGGCCGACACACCCGCATACACACGGGAACAACTGGAAAGTCTGGCGCGCGCCTCCAGTCCTGCGATTCTCGCCGCACGTAACCAAATCGAGACGGCGGCGGCAGCTGTCCGCACGGCCGGGGCATGGCCAAATCCTGAAATCGAATACCAAAAAGGCGATGGCCGGGCGCGCCAGATCACAGGCGTCCCTGGCAAGGTCGAGACGTACACCATTACCCAGCCCATCGACATGCCTTGGGTGCGCAATGCACGGATCGGCGCAGCAGAGGCCGGCCTCGCATCTGCTCAAGCACTCGGCCGAGGGCTTGTGTCCGACGTCATTGCACGCATCCGCCTGCGTTACTTCGATGTGCTGCGCCGCCAGGCCGAGGTCAAGGCTGCGGAAGAAGATCTGACGCAAATGGAAAGCGTGCGCGACCGCATCGCACTACGCGTCGAAGTCGGAGAAGCGCCGCGTTTCGAACTGGTCAAGGCCGATGCAGAAATGCTCAACGCACAGAAGAATGCATACACCGCAAATCTGCGTGTGAACCAGTCACGCACTGCGCTCCGCGCGCTCATCGGCCCGGCGCTGCCTGCCGATTACATGCTGCAAGGGCAGTTGCAGGATGTATTGACCATCAAGGACCTCGACGGCCTGCGCAATGAAATTCGCGACAGCAATCCCGACGTGTTGCGTGCTCGTGCCGAACAAGAGCGCGCGACCCGCCTGCTGGCACAGGAAAAAGCCAAACGTCTGCCCACCTTTGCACTGCGCGGCAGCAAGGAAAACGACCCGGATCTGAGCACATCGCGCATCGGCGTGGTGATGACGATTCCGTTGTGGGACAGGCGTAGCGGCCCGGTGGACGAGGCCCGCGCCAATCTCGCCCGTGCCGACAATGAGCTGGCCGGTGCGGAATTCTCGCTCGACAGCAATATCGCCATCGCCTACGAGCAATACCAAATCACGCTCGCACAAGTCAACGCGCTCGAATCCGGCATCGTGCGGCAGGCGGAGAACGCCTTGCGCATCGCCGAGAACGCCTATCGATTCGGCGAGCGCGGCATTCTCGATGTGCTTGATGCACAGCGTGTCTATCGCGCCGCACGCAGCGAACTGATCAACGCACGCTACGAGGCTGCCTCGACCTGGACCGAACTCGAGCGCCTGCGTGCAAATACCAACTGACATCTTCACGAACATCGCCATGACTACTACCGCCATGACCCGGTCCGCTCGCTTCCTGCTGAAACCCGTTCTTCTGATGCTTATGCTTGTCGCACTTAGCGCCTGCAACAAAAAGAACGCACCGGAAGAGGATGAGACAAAGCCTGACCCGATGGTCGTCAATGCCACAGGTCCGTTGCTCGCACAGGTCAAAGTGGCCGAGGCGAGTACGGCACCGGTCAGCGACGTGCTCCGTGTCGCCGGACGCATCGACTTCGATGAGCAGCGCCTCGCGCGCATTGGCTCCAGCGTCAACGGGCGTGTCACCGACCTCAACGTACAACTCGGCCAGCATGTGAACAAAGGCGAAGTGCTGGCAAAGCTGCACAGCAGCGAATTGTCGACTGCACAACTCACTTATCTGAAAGCACGTGCCCAGATGGAACTGGCGCGCCGCGGCGCCGAACGAGCGCAATCGCTCTATGCAACCGACGTGATCAGCAGCGCGGAACTGCAACGCCGCACCAGCGAATTCGAAGTCGCCAGTGCAGAAACACGCGCGGCGCGCGACCAGTTGCGCGTGCTTGGCCTGCCGCAAGGGAGCATCGATGAGTTGAGCAAGAGCGGCGCCATCGACTCCATCGCCCCCGTCGTCTCGACCATCAAGGGTGTCGTCGTCGATCGCAAGGTCGCCGTCGGCCAGGTTGTGCAACCTGCCGACAATCTTTTTGTCGTCGCCGATCTGTCGCGTCTGTGGGCGGTTGCGCAAGTACCAGAACAACAAGTCAGCCAGGTACAGGAAGGCCAGTCGGTACGCATCGAAGTCCCGGCGCTCAACAATGAACATCTGCTCGGCAAACTGATCTATGTCGGGCAAACCATCAATCCGGACACACGTACCGTACTCGTACGTACCGAACTCGATAACCACGACGGTCGCCTCAAGCCGGCAATGCTGGCTTCGATGCTGATTCAGTCTGCGCCCGTGGAACAACTCGTCGTGCCGCTGTCCGCCATCGTTCGAGAGGATGACAGCGACCACGTGTTCATCGCGCTGGACGACCATCAATTCCGTCTGACGCGAGTAAAGCTGGGACCCGAATCAAACGGTCATCGCGTTGTACTTGAAGGTCTCAAGGTGGGTGAAAAGATCGTTATCGAAGGCAGCTTCCACTTGAACAACGAACGTAATCGTCAGGACGCCGAATAATGATTGAGTCGTTGATACGCCTGGCGTTACAACAGCGTCTAATCGTTGCCGTGCTGGCAGTGGCATCACTGTTTGCCGGGATTTACGCCACACGCTCCTTGTCAGTCGACGCCTTCCCCGACGTCACCAACGTACAGGTGCAGATCGCAACAGAGGCAGCAGGACGTTCGCCGGAGGAAATCGAACGTTTTGCAACGGTGCCGCTTGAGATCGCCATGACCGGCTTGCCCGGCCTCACCGAAATGCGCTCGTTGAACAAGCCCGGTTTGTCATTGATCACGCTCGTATTCACCGACAGAACCAATGTTTACTTCGCACGCCAATTGGTCATGGAGCGCCTGCTTGAAGTGACGCCTCGCCTGCCAGCAGGCATCGTGCCCGTGCTCGGCCCTGTTTCCACAGGGTTGGGCGAGGTCTATCAATACACGCTGGAGCGACCTGACGACAACGGCCGCCCACTCAGCCGCGAAGAACTGACACAGCGACGCATTGTGCAGGATTGGGTGTTGCGTCCAATGTTGCGCTCGATTTCCGGTGTTGCAGAAATCAACTCTATCGGCGGGTACGAAAAGCAATATCAAATTCTCGTCGATCCTGATCGTCTCCACCACTACGACATTCAGCTGCATGATGTGTATCAGGCCGTCGAACATAACAACGCTAATTCCAGCGGAGGTATTCTGCCGCAACAGTCAGAGCAATATCTGATTCGCGGCATCGGCCTTGTTCACGATCTCGATGACCTCAATCAAATCGTGATCAAGGAACGCGACGGCACACCGGTCTATTTGCGCGACGTGGCCACAGTCACACTCGGTCAAATGGTGCGTTCCGGTGCGATGCTCAAGAATGGACAGACCGAGACCGTCGGCGCCATCGTCATGATGCTGGCAGGCGGCAACGCAAAGGATGTGGTGAGCCGCATCAAGGCACGCATCAAGGAAATCAACGACAAGGGCATATTGCCTGACGGGCTCAAGGTCGTGCCGTTCTACGATCGTTCCGAGCTGGTTGATGCCGCCTTGTGGACCGTGAGTAAGGTTTTGCTCGAAGGCGTCGTCTTTGTCGTCATCGTGCTGTTCCTGTTTCTCGGCGACGTGCGCTCCTCGCTGATCGTTGTCGCCACGCTGATTCTCACACCGTTGCTGACCTTCCTCGCGATGAACAAGCTCGGCATTTCCGCCAACCTGATGTCGCTGGGCGGCCTCGCCATTGCCATCGGACTGATGGTCGATGGCTCGGTCGTGATGGTGGAAAACGCTTATGCACGACTGGGCGATCCGGACAATGCTGGCGAACGTCCCATTCGCGTCATCCTGCGTGCCGTCACCGAAGTCGCCACACCCGTAGTGTTCGGCGTTGGCATCATCATTCTGGTTTTCCTGCCGCTCATGACACTCCAAGGCATGGAAGGCAAGATGTTTGCGCCTCTGGCCTACACCATCGCCATCGCGCTGACGATCTCACTGATTCTATCGCTGGTGTTATCACCGGTACTGTCGTCGTATCTGCTCAAACCACCGGCCCATCATGGCGACCATGACACACCGATCATTCGGGCGATGAAGTCGCGCTTCATGCCGCTGCTTGAACGCGCCATGAACAACGAGAAACGTACCGTCATGCTGACGCTCGGCGTGTTCGGCTTGGTGCTCGTGCTGATTCCTTTTCTCGGCACCGCCTTCATTCCTTCCATGAAGGAAGGCAGCATCATGCCCTTCCTCACGCGCGTACCGAACATTTCGCTTGAGGAGTCGATCAAGATGGAAATGCAAGCATCCAAACTCGCCATGGAAGTACCCGGCGTCAAGTCCATCGTCGCGGTCGTTGGTCGTGGCGAATCACCAGCCGACCCGCAAGGCACTAACGAGTCCTCACCTATCGCCAGCCTCAAACCCAAGGATGAATGGCCCGATGGCTGGAATCAGGACGACATTGCCGAAGCGATTCGCAAGAAACTGGCCGTACTGCCGGGCGTGCAACTCTCGATGGATCAGCCTATTTCCCAGCGCGTCGCAGAAATGGTAACCGGTGTGAAATCGGACATCGCAGTCAAGGTCTTTGGCGACAATCTTGATGAACTGCGTACGATCGCCGGCCAGATCGCCAAGGTCGCCCAATCGATTCCCGGCGCACAGGACATGCGCGTCGAAAAAGTATCCGGTCAGCAGTACCTTGAAATCGAGATTGATCGGCAGGCCATTGCCCGCCTGGGCCTCAATGTTGCCGATGTAAACGACGTGATCGAAACTGCCATCGGCGGCAAGGAAGCCACCGAAATCTACGAAGGCGAACGTCGCTTCCCTGCTGTGTTGCGGCTGCCGGAGCAATTCCGCAACAACATCGAAGCCATCTCGAACATCCTGCTCGAATCACGTACCGGGGCGCGCGCCCGGCTTGCCGACATTGCACATATCCACGTTGCCGACGGACCGGCGCAAATTTCGCGCGAACTCGGCAAACGCCGCATCGTTGTTGGCGTCAACGTCAAGGGCCGTGACCTCGGCGGTTTCGTCAAGGAATTGCAGGCCAAGGTTGATCGCAAGATCAAACTGCCTGAAGGGTATTACCTCGAATGGGGCGGTCAGTTCCAGAACATGGAACGTGCCATGGGCCACTTGATGATCATCGTACCGATCACCATCGCTGCCATCTTTTTCCTGCTGTTCCTGCTCTTCCATTCAGTCCGCATGGCATCGCTCATCATTCTCGTGCTGCCTTTCGCATCGATGGGCGGCATTATCGGATTGTTCGTATCAGGCGAGTATTTATCAGTACCAGCATCAGTCGGCTTCATCGCACTCTGGGGCATCGCTGTGCTCAATGGCGTAGTGCTGGTCTCGTGCATCCGGGGACTGCGCGTGAACGGTCTCGGCGTACGCGAAGCGGTGATCGAAGGCGTGCGCCAGCGCTTCCGGCCGGTCATGATGACGGCCACGGTCGCCATGCTCGGCCTGATTCCATTCCTGTTCTCCGAAGGCCCCGGCTCGGAAGTTCAACGACCGCTTGCCATCGTCGTGATCGGCGGCCTCATTACCTCTACATTGCTGACGTTGGTCGTATTGCCCACCTTGTATCGCTGGTTCGACGAAAAAGAGGCTGAAGCATGAAAGAAATCAAAGCCATCATCCGCCCCAACAAACTTAATACCTTGCGTGACAAACTCATGCAAGTGTCTGGCTTCCCTGGCATGACAATCACCAAAGTCGAGGGATGCAGTGCACCGACACGCAATCTTTCCGGCGGCAGGGTCAAGGACGAACTGGTCGATTTCACACCTAAAGTGCGTGTCGAAATCGTCGCGCCCGACGAAGCAGTTGAAGCGTTGGTGGAATGCATCACCAGCGTCAGCCAGACCGGCCAGATCGGCGATGGTCTGATCTGGGTTGCCGATGTCGAGCGCGCCTGGTTCCTGTACAAGAGCGTGCCCGGCAAGCCACCCATCTGAGTTTGTTTACTTCAGGTAAGAACGCATGACCTGAAGCACAACCGCCATCTCCTCTTCCCGCTGCGTCTGCTCCGGCGCATGAACGACGTGATCGATCATGTGCCCTTCAATGACGGCTGACATGAGGCCATTTACAGCCCCGCGAATCGCAGCAATCTGCTGCAACGTCGCAACGCAATCTCCTTCTTCATCGAGCTGAACCTCAAGCGCACGCATCTGCCCTTGTATGCGTCGAACGCGGGCCAACAGTTTTGACTTGTCTCGCACCGTATGCATGATCTGCCTCTTAACGAGCATAAGGAATATACTATGGGGGAGTATATACGCACGAGCACATCCTGAGGCTCTGCATTTTGGCAAAGACCTGTCATGACTGAATTTTCCACCCTGCTGCAACAAGGCAATGCTTGGCTTTTCGTACCAAGCGCCATCCTGCTCGGCGCCTTGCATGGCCTTGAGCCCGGCCACTCGAAAACCATGATGGCTGCATTCATCGTGACCATTCGCGGGACATTGACGCAAGCAACCTTATTGGGTCTATCGGCCACGCTTTCGCATACCGCGGTTGTGTGGATCATCGCAATGGCTGGCTTGTACTTCGGGCAGAACCTGGATGTCGAAACCAACGAACCCTATTTCCAGCTAGCCTCTGCCGTGCTCATCATTGGTGTTGCGCTCTGGATGTTGTGGCGAATCTGGCACGACCAGCATGGTCACAACCACGCTCATGGGCATACGCATCACCATGATCATGACCACGATCATCATCATGCACCTGAAGATTCAGCGCTGGAAACTATCGGTGCCGAGTATCAGGATGCCCATGAACGTGCGCATGCCGAGGACATTCGCCGCCGCTTCGCGACGCGCGAGGTGACGACCGGGCAGATCATCCTCTTCGGCCTGACTGGCGGATTGATCCCCTGTCCGGCATCAATCACGGTGCTGCTGCTCTGCCTACAGCTCAAGAAAATCACGCTCGGCGCTGCGCTGGTATTGTGCTTCAGCATTGGATTGGCGCTGACACTCGTGGCATCGGGCGTACTTGCAGCGTGGAGCATCAAACACGTGTCAAAGCATTGGCACGGGTTCGGTGACTTTGCCCGCAAGGCACCCTATCTGTCCGGCGTACTGATCATGCTGGTGGGACTTTATGTCGGCTACCAAGGGTTGCACGGGTTGACGTAAACCGCAGTCACCCCGAATGGGCATGAAAAAACAGGCGACCTTGCAGTCGCCTGTTGATGTTTTACTGCCTCGTTTTACTGCCTGCCTAGATTATTTCTCGAGCAGTGCACGCAGCATCCACGCATTTTTCTCGTGTACTTCCATGCGCTGAGTCAGCATGTCGGCCGTCGGTTGATCATCGGCGGCATCGGCCAGCTTGAAGGCAGCACGCGCGGTACGTACAACGGATTCCTGGCCTGCGATCAATTGCTTGATCATCTCGTTGGCGGATGGTGAACCTTCCTCTTCCTTGATCGAAGACAACTCCGCAAATTTCTTGTACGAACCGGGTGCCGGAAAGCCCAACGCACGGATGCGCTCGGCGATCGGATCAAGCGCATTCCACAGCTCGGTGTACTGACCCATGAACATCACGTGCAACGAATTGAATTGCGGACCGGTCACGTTCCAGTGGAAATTGTGCGTCTTGAGATAAAGGATGTAGCTGTCGGCGAGCATCTTGGAAAGCCCGGCGACGATCTTCTTGCGATCCTTCTCGGCAATGCCGATTTCAATTGCCATTTCTTTTCTCCTGATTAAGACAAGGTGCGGGCAAGCATAGCACTCGCACCTTGCTTTATTGCGTCACTGCAGATCGAAACGGTCCAGGTTCATGACTTTGACCCAGGCAGCGACGAAGTCCTGGATAAATCGATCATTGCCGTCAGCACTTGCATAGACCTCGGCCAGCGCACGCAACACAGCATTGGAGCCGAACACCAGATCAACGCGCGAACCTGTCCACTTCACGGCACCGGTCTTGCGATCTCGGCCATCGAAATCGTCTCCGTTCGGCTTCCACTCGGTCGCCATGTCCAGCAGATTGACGAAGAAATCGTTCGTCAACGTGCCCGCCTTTGCGGTCAACACGCCCTGCTTGCCACCGTCATAATTGGTGCCGAGTACACGCAATCCGCCAATCAAGGCCGTCATCTCGGGTGCGGTCAAGGTAAGCAACTGCGCCTTGTCGATCAGCAGATGTTCTGCCGGTACTTCCGATTTCGCCTTGAGATAATTGCGGAAGCCATCCGCGAACGGCTCCAGTTCCTGGAACGATTCAACATCTGTTTGTTCGAGCGATGCATCGACACGACCGCTCGCAAACGGTACCTCAATCGTCTTGCCCGCAGCCTTGGCGGCCAGTTCAATGCCAACACCACCGGCCAGTACGATCAGATCGGCCAGCGACAACTTGGTGGCTTTCTGTATTTCCACGAGTTTTGGCAGTACCTTGACGGCACATTGATTTACCTTCCAATCCTTCTGCGGCGCAAGACGAATGCGCGCGCCATTGGCACCGCCACGCTTGTCACCACCGCGGAAAGTCGATGCAGATGCCCAGGCGATTGACACAAGCTCGGATACGGACAAACCGGACGCCGCAATCTTGGCTTTC
>DATJJR010000025.1:0-19385 GCA_035492055.1 Rhodocyclaceae bacterium
CAGCTCCGCATCGGCTATTTGTCGGCCGACTACAAGTCGCATCCGATGGCCTTCCTGATGGGCGACATTTACGCTCGGCATGATCGAAGGCGCTTCATGGTGTTTGCGTATTCGGTGGGGCCGGAAGGCGACAATCCGCAGCGTGATCGGGTGAAGCGCGGCGTTGATATCTTCCGCAATCTGCATGGCTGGGCTGTCGAGGATGCAGCACAGCGCATTGCAAACGACGGCATCGACATCCTGGTCGATCCGTGCGGCTTCATGCTCAACATGCGACAGGATGTTCTGGCGCTGAAGCCGGCGCCGATACAGGTGTCTTACATCGGCATGCCCGGCACGTATGGTGCGCCGTATATGGACTACACCCTGCTGGATCGACAAATTCTGACGCCGCAGACGCGTATGTTCTGGGACGAAAAAATCGCTTATCTGCCGGACTGTGCCTATCACTGCGAAATGCCGAACATCGCTCGGACATCAACGCGTCAGGAGGAAGGACTGCCGCCGGATGGATTGGTGTTCGGTGCGCTCCACCACAGCCGCAAACTCGATCCGAGAAGTTTCGCGGTGTGGATGGATCTGCTGCGCAAGATTCCGCACAGTGTGTTGTGGCTGGTCTGCGAAACAGACGAACAAGCCAATACACTGAAGCGTAATGCTGAAGGGCACGGCATTGCATCGGAGCGTATTGTCGTCGCTCGCTTTGTGCCGCACGATGCGCATCTGGCCCGTTTCACCCTGGCCGATGTATTTCTCGATCTCTTCGAGTACAACGGCCACACGACAACGATCGAGGCATTGACGGCGGGTGTACCGGTGATCACCTTGCGCGGTGAAACCGCAGTCGCACGCGTTGCTGCCAGCATGCTTTCAGCACACGGTTTGCCGGAGTTGATTGCAGACAGCGTGGGTGAATACAAGGCACTTGCACACCGCTTTGCTGCCGATATCGAATGGCGAACTGACATCTGTCGCCGCACGCGCGACTATGCTGGCAGCCGCTTATTTCGTCCGGAATATCGGGTACGCGAAATTGAAGCGGCATTCGAAACGATGTGGGCGCGGCACATGGCAGGTTTGCCGCCGGAAGACTTCGACGTGCCGCCTGCGGATGCAGGCTTGCAAGTGCACGGTGACTAGCGTCGCACGTAGGTCACGAAGTCGAATTCCAGCCCTGATTCGTTGCGACGACAATCGCGAAAGAGCACTTTCCAGTCGTCGCCATTGAATTCCGGAAAGCGGGTGTCGCCATCAAAAGCCTGATGAATCTCGGTGAGTTCCAGGCAATCGGCTGCAGCGAGTGTTTCTGCATAGAGCTGACCGCCACCAATGACGAAGAATTTCTCGCTGTTGCGACAGGCAGCATGTGCTGCCGAGATTGATGGAAAAACTTCGGCGCCCGGTGCAACGTAATCGACATTGCGCGAGATGACGATGTTGCGGCGATTCGGCAGCGGCCGGAAACGTTCCGGCAGAGATTCCCACGTTCTGCGCCCCATCACGACGGCGTGACCGTTGGTGAGTTCGCGGAAATGCTTCAAGTCTTCAGGCAAGTGCCATGGCATTGCGCCAACGCCATCGGCACCGGTTTGGCCGATGATGCCGTTGGCGGCGACGCAGGCGATAAGAATGATTTGTGGATTGTGTTCGGACATGTCAGTGCGTCAATGAAGTGTACAGCGCAGCGTATTGCTGCGCAGGATGTTCCCAGCCATGCTCCGCGGCCATGGCATTCTTCTGAAGATCGCGCCACAGGCGTGGCCTTTTCCATAGTGCGGCGGCACGACGAATTGCATTCAGCAGCTCGGTCGGTTCGGCGCGTTCGAATACGAAGCCATTGCCATGCGATTTGTCGGTGGCATCAACGATGGTATCGGCCAAGCCGCCGGTCGCGCGGACGATGGGTGGTGTGCCGTAACGCAAGCTGTACATCTGATTCAGCCCGCAAGGTTCGAAACGCGAAGGCATGAGGAAACTGTCACATCCTGCTTCGATCAGATGCGCAAGACTTTCATCAAAGCCGATACGCACAGCGACCTGCTCCGGATGGCGTTGTGCCAATTCACGGAAGGATTGTTCGAGCCCGGCATCACCGCTGCCAAGCACGACAAGTTGCGCCGGTAATTTCACCAGTGCGTCGGCACAAGCCAATAGCAAATCCAGGCCCTTTTGACCGGACAGGCGACTGACCACGCCGAATAATGGCATTTCATCAGTAACAGGCAAATCCATGCGTGCCTGAACTGCCTGTTTATTTTTCAACTTGGTACCGAGTTTCACGCGGCTGTATTTGGCCGCGAGATACCGATCCGTGGCCGGGTTCCATTGTGCGTCGTCAATGCCGTTGAGAATGCCGCTGAGCGCGTCGCCACGCCAGCGTAGCAGACCGGCCATACCCATGCCGTCGCGGTCAGTACGGATTTCCTCGGCGTAAGTCGGGCTAACGGTCGTGACGCGATTCGCATGCTGAATGCCGCCCTTGAGGAAAGACAAATGTCCGTAATACTCGACGCCATCGATATTCCACGCCTGTGGCGGCAAGCCGAGTTCATGCAGCGTATGCGGTCCGAAGAGACCCTGGAATGCGAGATTGTGGATTGTCAGCACGCTCTTCGCCACCGGTGTCAGCACGTAGTGCAGATACACAGGCGCGAGCGCAGTTTGCCAGTCATGACAATGCAGGACCTGAGGCTTCCATGGCAACGGACTTGCTGTACTGGAGAGCAGCGCGGCAACATAGGACAACAATCCGAAGCGCACCGCATTGTCATGCCAGTCGCGGCCGTCGCTACCGAGATACGGGTTGCCTTCACGCGCATAGCAGGCCTGGCAATCAAGCAGCAGTAGCGGAATCCCTTCGGGCGTAATGGCCTCGCGCAACGCCGCCCCAGGGAAAACACCGAAATGTGCCGGTAGCGTGGCGACCATCGGCGCATTGGGGAACGCCTTGGCGAGTGCCGGGTAGTACGGAATCAGAACACGTACATCTGCGCCACGTGCGGCGAGTGCCGGCGGCAACGCTGCTCCGACGTCGCCCAGACCGCCAGTCTTGACCCAGGGTGCGAGCTCGGAGGTGGCGAAGAGAATGCTCATTGGCGCAGCGGCCATTGAGATGCGCTTACTTGCAGAGATTGTCCATCCCCATATCGAAGGTTTCTTCCTCGATCAGCACCTGGCCGTCTGGCTGTCGTCCGACCACCATGGTGTAGGCCTTGTCGGTATTGCATTTGCGGGTCATGTAACGATCAGCCGTGATCTTCATGCGATCGCCGATCTTTGCATAATGAATGTTGCTGAATGTCGAGCTGTCGTTGCGCTGTTTCGCCTTGAACGCCGTGAACGTCAGTATTTGCTGCCATTGCGCACCGGTGATGGTGAGATCACCCTTGTCGCTGTAATGCAGGCCAGTGACCTTTGCATCCGCGGCATAGAGCTCCGGATAACGACTGTCGAAATTGACGTTCCATTCCTGCATGCGCTTGAAGAAGGTTTCGGCTTCGGTGCGAGTGACGGCTTGCGATTGCGCGTCGGCGGCAAATGCGGATGTGCCAAATAACAACGTGGCGACAAGTGTAACGGCCCGCATTGCACGTTTGGCCGCATTCCCGCTTGCGGGTACTGCTGTGCTTTTCATGTTCATGCCGACGATTCTACTCTGCTCGCTTTTACCAGGCCTGCTGTCGAGCTGTCGAGCGTGTCACCGGATGTTGCGGTTCCTTCGAGTACCGGTACCAGTCGTGCGGCGAGTTGCTTGCCGTATTCCACACCCCATTGATCGAAGGAGTTGATGTCCCACAAGCAGCCGGCGACGAAAACCTTGTGTTCGTAAAGCGCGACAAGCTGCCCGATGCTGCGCGGCGTAATGGCCGGCATCAGCAAGGTGTTCGAAGGCTGGTTGCCGGGGAAAACCTTGTTCGGCGCCAATGTTGCATCGGTCCCTTCGGCAAGGACTTCGGCCAGCGTCTTGCCGAGCATTAATGCCTGGCTTTGCGCAAAGCAGTTGGCCAGCAATTTCGTGTGATGGCCCGGCAGTTCATAGTCGGGCCGCTTCACGGCAATGAAGTCGCAAGGAATCAGGCGTCCGCCTTGGTGAATCAACTGATAGAACGCATGTTGTCCGTTGGTGCCCGGTTCGCCCCAGATCACGGGACAGGCGGGCGATGTCAGCTCAGCACCTTCGCGATCGACGCGCTTGCCATTGGATTCCATTTCCAGTTGCTGGAGATGGCGCGTCAGTAATTCAAGTGATTGGCTGTAGGGAAGAATTGCTTGTGTAGGAGCACCGAGAAAGCTCGTGTTCCATACCTGCAGTAAACCCAGCAATGCCGGCAGGTTCTGGCCGATGGGCGCGTTGAAGAAATGCTCGTCCATGCTCGCGGCCCCGGCGAGCAGTTGCGAGAAGTTATCGAAACCTATGGCCAATGCCACCGACAAGCCAACCGATGACCACAGGGAATAACGTCCGCCGACCCAATCCCAGAATGCAAAGGCATTATCGGTATCGATGCCGAATTTCGCCACCTCGCCAAGATTGGTGGAGACGGCCACAAAGTGCTTTGAGACGGCATCTGCGCCCAAGCTCGTGGTCAGCCAGTCGCGCGCCGAACGCGCATTCAGCATCGTCTCCTGCGTCGTGAATGTCTTGCTGCAGATGATGAACAGCGTCGTGGCCGGATCCAGAGTTTTGAGTGTCAACGCAAGATCGGCGCCATCGAGATTGGCCACGTAATGCACGCGAAAATTCGGTATCGCATGTTTGACCAGGGCACGTGTCACCATTCGGGGGCCGAGGTCGGAGCCGCCGATGCCAATGTTCACCACGTCGGTGATCCGTTTGCCGGTTGCGCCGCGCCATGCACCGTCATGAATATCGGCGCAGAACTGCTTCATCTGCGCCAATACGGCTGAAACCTCTGGGCGCGGCAGCGGCGCGCGCAGCCACGTGTGACCGACTGCACGTGCTTCGCTCTGATTGATCGTGTCACCGGACTTCATGCGCGCCATCCAGCCATGCATGTCGGCGGATTGCCAGAGTGCGCCGAGGAGTTCCATGGTTTCACTGTTGACGCGCTGCTTCGAATAGTCGAGCAGCCAGCCGTCGAATTCCACGGAGAAATTGGCAAAACGCTGTGCATCTGCGGCAAACAGTTCGCGCAAGTGCGGCAACGGTGTCGCCGTATGCGCGAGCAGTGCACGCCAGGCGGGCAATGAGGTCAGTGTCATGATCGGATTCTAGCCTTCACCGGTTTTGCATTCGAGAGACAGCGTGAGTGTATCGCCGGCTTTCATCGTGCGTTTCAACGTAAGGGTGGCCGCCTGCATGATTTTCTCGAAGCCGGCTTCGGATTGCGAGACGGTGAAATGCGGGCGACCGAAAATAGCGACAGGACGACTGGCATTCAAAATCAACCGGCCGCCGAGTACGCCATCGACCAGCGCAAGCTGATTGGCTTCCTGAAGATCCAATGCTTGCCCGAAGCCGCACGGAACGCGACCATCGGACAGACGATAACGGCCAGCGAAACCATCGCAGCTTGGCATGGCAAGGTTGAGCTCGACTTGCAAGACACCATCGTTGCTGGCGATATAAGTGACGGTCAGTACACCTTTGTCGATGCGATAGTGCTTGCTCAAACCTGTTGCGCTATAGGTCCTTGCGTCAGCGTCGGTATGACTGTAGCTTGGTGCCACGTCGTTCCAGAGATCGACAAAAAGGCCGCGCGGCCGGATGTCCGGCACGACGTCGGTGGCCGTGATCTTGTCCTTGAAGGCGATACGATCATGTGCGGAGACGATGCCGTCGCCTGCGTGTTCTCCGTGGGGTGTGTTGCCAGGGGCCGAAGCGGCATCGACGATGCGTGCGTGATAACCCTCTTCATAGCGGCGCAAGGTGTCACCGAAATTCTGCGTCAAGATGTAGCTGGAGAGCTCCACAAGTGCGGCATCGCTATCCTGCCGTATGACCGCGAGCAATTTTTCGTCGGCCAGAAAGACTTCCCTGCATCCATTGTGGTCAAGGTCGGCGATCGACAGTGCTTCACGCGGCGTGAGCCGTGCTTCCAGTGCAAGCAAATTGTTCCAGATGGCACGCCGTAAGTGAGGGAGATACAGACCGCCAAACAAGCCGTGCCAGTATGCATCGTTTGCCTGGGCACGATGCAGCAGTTCGCGTAACTCGTCGTTCGCGTTTTCGGGCAGTCGCGATGACGCCGACAGCATGCGTTTGTGCATCCAGTTCGATTCGGTGTAACGCGACAGGAAATTGCGCCAGATGCCGCCCCGCAGAAACGGCTTGTGCGCTTCGAAACGGCCCTGTTGCTTTTCCGATTCAACAAGTGCGTGATACGCCCGTGCGGCCGGGCCGGGCAAGGACCATTCGTTCATCTCGATGTATGACGTGGTCGGCAGATAGACGATGCCGCGGGTTTTTTGCTCGGCGTGAAATTCGGCGTAGGTTTGTGTACGGATCAATGGCGAAGCGAGTACGCCTTCGATGAATTGCGCGAGCCAGCCGCGTTCGTAGACCCAATTGTAGGTTTCCGGCCAGATGCCGAATTTCTCGATATCGTCGAAATAAACGACGGCTCGCTGTCCTTGGCGGGCGAGCTCTTCCATCCATGCCACGGTTTCGTGCGCAGGGGCAAACGGCAAGCGATAGCGCGCCTGCTCGGAAATGGGGAAAAGATCGAGCGTACAGCCGCTTTCTTCCGTTGTATAAAAACTGTCGAGCCTGTCTGCAGGAGTGCCGGCACAAAGAAAGTGATAGTCATCAACCGCCACGTAATCGATACCGGCTTCTTCGAGTGACGCGGCGACTGCGGATTCCCACACACGTTCGGTCAGCCATGCCCCGCGTGGACGGACACCGACGTAGCGCTCGAGTTTCTGCGACAAGGCATCGATCTGTGTCAGCCGATCACGATGCGGAATTGCTGCCAGCACGGGCTCACAATCGCCGGAGCCGAACCATTCGACTTGTCCGCGTCGTGTCATTTCGGCGAGCAATTTCATGTCGTCAGGATGGCGTTCGTAAAGCACATCGAGCAGCCAACCGGAGAAATGCACACTGAAGCGGAAATCCGGATATTTGTGGAGCGTACGGATGAACATGCCGTAGCAACGCAAATGTGCGTCGTCGATGACCTCGGTGAAGTTGCCAACAGGCTGGTGCGCATGTACGCCCAACAAAAGGCTGATTGTCATTGAGTGTCCTTAGCTGGCACGGCGCATGGTTCCACCACCTTCTGCTGAACCGCCCCCACCGGAGATTGGTGTATCCAGTTCGGTTGGCGGTTTCAGCAGCAAGCGATGGTAGAGGTTGGCAAGATTGCGGCGATAGAGACGATCAAAGCTTTGCACTGACGGTCCAGGGTTGTAGTCACCGAACCACCAGAACCAGTCGGAGCTTTCGCATACGGCAAGCTGCTTTTCGGCCGCAATCTTTTGCTCCGGTGCGAGCGCATCGATATGCGTGTCATACGCTTGCTTGGCGGCAATGAGCAGGTCCCAGGCGCGATTCTTGGCCGGGTCGCCAATCCAGGTCGACAGCGTGCCATACACCCAGCTACCGGCAACGAGGACAGGCAACACGGCAGGTTCTTCCTGTTGCGCATGCAGGCGTTCGGAGAAGGTCATCGTATGTATGGCAGTGTGCTTCTCAAGCAACCCATACAGTTCCTCGAAGAAATACCAGCCGTTGTATGGGTAGTATTCCCAGGCGTTTTCTCCATCGAGCATGACGGCCACCATGGGACGTCGACCATCTTCCGGCGCCAGCGTTGCCGTGTTCTTGACCTGCTCGACAAAATGGTGGGCAGCATCGCCGCTATGCCATTTGCTGTATTCGAAGCCGATCAGGTCAGAAAGATGCTCGTCGCGAAAGAACATCGTCAACCCCGGTGCGCCTTCAAGTTGCCACGGCTGCCAGGCCGGATGCAGCACGTGCATGCCGGCCTTGTGAAGGCTGTTGCCGAGGACGCCTTCGCCGCTGGCAATCCAGCGTACGCCAGCCGCAGCGAATTGCTTGACGAGCGCGCTCGAGATGGCACCTTCAGCCGGCCACATGCCGACAGGCGCGACACCAAAGCGATCAGCATGACTGATTTGTGCCGCCGCGATGTGGCGCTCCACGCGTTCAGCACCGCCTGGATAAGCGGTTGCCGTTGGTTGTGGTGCGTTGGGTTGCGTTTCCCTGCCGACCGCGATGTCGAGCAATAGCGGTGCAAGTGGATGCGTTTGCGGCGTGGCGGTGAGCTCGATCTGCCCACGCTCCGCCAGTGCACGATAGCGCGGAATCAATTCGCGCAGCGTACGTCCGATCCATTCGAGCAGCGCATCGCGATCGGCACGGTCGAAACCACGCCCTTTCTTGATCATTGTCTGCAGCAGCGGTTCCGAACGTCGTGCGGATTCACCGCTCCAGGCGAGGTGGTACCAGACCAGCAGGTCGAAGTAGTATGCATCCGAGAAATAATCCGGCCCTTCGTCACGTTCCTTCGCCGTACCGAGTGTTTCGGATAGCGTATGCAGGCGCTGATAGTCGGGGAAAGGGGCAAGCATTTTTTCGTGATTGGCGAGAAAGCAGGCCTCGAGAATATGCTTGCGTTCTGCGTTGCCGAGTGGTGTGTTCTCGGGCGTGGCGAGCAGGCGTAACAAAGGATCGCGCCAGTGACTACGTGCACATTGATCGGCATAGTCTTCGATCTGTTCGAGCAGCACTGGCACGAAGTTAACCACGGCGCGCACCTTGGGATGCAATTCCAGGTGCGTTGCCATGTCGGCGTAATCCTTGATTGCATGCAGATAAACCCAGGGCAGGACGAACTCACCATCCGCAGTGTGATCGCGGTAGTCCGGCTGATGCATGTGCCAGAGAAAGATGAGATCAATGTTCTGCATGTGCGTGCGGGATGTCTCGCCAGGTTCTTCTAGCCAATGCGCGGCGAACGTTGACCGAGCATGTCTTGCGTCACGAGCACGATGCCTTTGGGGCTGATGTGAAAGCGTTGTCGGTCTTCGGCCGCGTCGTAGCCGATCCTCATGCCCGGCGGAATCTGGCAGCGTTTGTCGATTACCGCGCGCCTGATTTTCGCACCGGCACCAATGTCCACGCCTTGCAGGATCACCGAGTCTTCGACGACTGCCCCGTCCCAGGCATTGACACGTGAGAACAGCAGCGAACGACGAATGGTTGCGCCGCTGATGATGTCGCCGCCAGCGACGAGTGAATCGACCGCCATGCCGCGACGACCGTCATCGTCGAACACGAACTTGGCTGGCGGCATCTGCTCCTGATAGGTCCAGATTGGCCATTCCTCATCGTATAGATTGAGCTCTGGCGTCACCTTGGTCAGCTCCATGTTTGCCTCCCAGTAGGCGTCGATGGTACCGACATCGCGCCAATAAGGATTGTCAGGCGTGCCGCCAACACAACTGTTTTTGAAACAATGTGCAAACACGCGGCAATTTTGTGACAGCACGTGTGGAATGATGTCCTTGCCGAAGTCGTTGCTTGAATCGGCGTTGGTGCAATCGCGGATCAGCTGTTCATAGAGGAAGTCGGCGTTGAAAACGTAGATGCCCATGCTTGCCAATGAGCGTGTCGGGTCGCCCGGTATGGGTGGCGGTGAAGGCGGCTTCTCAACGAAATCGGTAATGCGATAGTTGGCATCGATCGCCATGACGCCAAAGCTTCTGGCTTCTTCAAGTGGTACGTCGATGCAACCGATCGTGAGTTCGGCATCGTTCCATACATGCTCGGCCAGCATGCGACCGTAGTCCATCTTGTAGATATGGTCACCCGAAAGCACCAGCACGTACTTTGGGCGATTGTGGCGCAGCAGATCGATGTTCTGATACACCGCATCGGCAGTGCCGCGATACCAGCCCTCACCCATCATCTGCTGGGCAGGCATCAGATCGACGCCCTCGTGGAAACGTCCTTCGAGAAAGCTCCATGCGTGCTGGATATGGCGAATCAGACTTTGTGCCTTGTATTGCGTGGCGACGCCAATACGCCGAATGCCGGAATTCACGCAATTGGAAAGCGCAAAATCGATGATGCGAAATTTTCCACCGAAGGGAACGGCAGGCTTTGCCCGCCAGTCAGTGAGTTGCATGAGGCGACTGCCACGCCCGCCGGCGAGCACGATGGCGTAGGTATTGCGTGTCAGGTGGCTGACGTGTCGTCCGGCTGCATTGCTTGATGGTGATTCAGGCATGTCGATTCCTCCACGGCTACAATGGCCGGACGGTACTCGCTGTTGAAAGCGCCGCGCGGTGTTTTGTGCGGCTTCTCTTCTGTCTGAAACGGTGCAACGGATTGCGTATGCGGACCATGCAAAAGCCGAATGAACTGCGGGCCGATGAACTTCGCCCCCTGCTGGAAGCGCGCGAACATGACCCGTTCCACGTGCTCGGATTGCATCGCGAGGGCGACACGTGGCGCATTCGCGTTTTCAATCCGCATGCGCACAGCATAGCGCTTGAATTTGCTGACGGGAATAGCAACACACCGATTTCGATGTTACGAATCGGTGGCAGTGGCATATTCGAATGGCATGGAACACATGCGCCATCGGCACCATGGCGATTGCACGTCAAGGAAAACCGGCGCGTATTTTCCATGCACGACCCTTACGCATTCCCGCCACAGGCAAGCGATTACGACCTGCATCTTTTTTCTGCCGGGGAGAATTATCAAAGCTGGCGCTTGCTCGGGGCTTTGCCGGAAATACGGCATGGCGTGGCCGGGATCTGCTTCCGTGTATGGGCGCCGAATGCGGAGCGTGTTTCGGTCGTCGGCGATTTCAATCACTGGGACGGTCGTTGTCATCCACTCGCAAGTCTAGGTAGCAGCGGCGTGTGGGAGCTGTTTATTCCCGATCTGCCCGATTGCACAATTTACAAATTCGAATTACGCCAGCGTGGCAGTGACGCTGTGCGTGTCAAGGCGGATCCGTACGCCCGTGCTTTCGAGCGACGACCGGCCACGGCTGCCAAGGTCGTGGCCACGGCGCCGTATCAGTGGCACGACGCTGCATGGCTGGAAAAGCGCGCACGCAGCGACTGGCTGCATGCGCCAATGAGTGTGTATGAAATGCATGCAGGCGCCTGGATGCGCCACGCCGACAACAGTTTTTACAATTGGCGCGAATTGGTTGAACGGCTGGTGCCATATTTGCGCGACATGCATTACACGCACGTCGAATTGTTGCCGATCATGGAGCATCCACTTGATGAATCGTGGGGCTATCAATGCACCGGCTTCTTTGCGCCGAGCGCGCGCTTCGGGTCACCCGATGATTTCCGCTTTTTCGTCGATGCTTGTCATCAGGCGGACATCGGCGTGATTCTAGATTGGGTGCCGGGGCATTTCCCGGCTGACGATTGGGCACTTGCGCATTTCGACGGTAGTGCGCTCTACGAGCACGAAGACCCGCAACAAAAGATGCATCCCGACTGGGGAACGTACATCTTCAACTACGCGCGCAACGAAGTACGCAGCTTCCTCATGTCGTCGGCTCATTGGTGGTTGTCGGCGTTTCATGCCGACGGCCTGCGTGTCGATGCCGTTGCGTCGATGCTGTATCTCGATTACTCACGCAAACCGGGTGAATGGACGCCGAACAAACATGGCGGTCGCGAAAATCTCGAGGCGATTGCCTTCCTGCAGGCACTGAACCAGATGGTGCATCGCGAATTTCCCGGCGCACTTACCATCGCCGAAGAATCCACCGCGTGGCCGCAGGTATCGCGACCGGTTGACGGTGGCGGACTGGGATTTTCGATGAAATGGAACATGGGCTGGATGAACGACACCTTGGCCTATTTCCGCAATGACCCGGTGCATCGACGCTATCACCATGACAAACTGACCTTTGGTCAGTTGTATGCCTATTCAGAAAATTTCGTCCTGCCTTTCTCGCACGATGAAGTGGTGCACGGCAAAGGCTCGTTGCTCGGCAAGATGCCGGGCGATGAGTGGCAACGTTTCGCCAATCTGCGCCTGCTCCTTGCATATCAAATGGCGACGCCGGGCCGCAAGCTTAACTTCATGGGCAATGAATTCGGCCAAAGCGACGAATGGACAGAACGGCGCGAGTTGCCGTGGCACTTGCTGCAACATGAACCGCATCGCGGTGTCCAGCGCATGATGTCGGATCTCAATCGGCTTTATCGTGATATTCCAGCATTGCATCAGCTTGATTTCGAGCCGCAGGGTTTTGTGTGGCTCGATTGCAATGATGTGCTGAATTCTCTGCTTGCCTGGCAACGTCGTGCACGCGACGGCAGCACCGTCGTTGTCGTGGCCAACTTTACGCCGGTACCGCGCATGCATCAGCGTATTGGACTGCCGCAGGCAGGGCGCTGGCATGAAATATTCAATAGCGATTCCGTTCACTACGGCGGTGGCAATGTCGGCAACGGCACAATGCCTGAAGCCGTCGCCATGCCCTGGATGGGACAGCCAGCGGCGCTGACGTTGTCATTGCCGCCGCTTGCGTTGTTGATACTGGCACCTGGCTGAACTGAATATCAGCAGCGTAGCTGCACGCGATTGGATGGCGTGCTGTAGCGCCAGTTTCACGTGGCGGCGCCATCCATGTTCCGTGTTTGCATTCAGGGCCGAATGTAGATGTAGCCCTCATGTTGCAATTCGGCGAGCCGTACTACACCGCCCTCGTCAAGCTTGACGAAGCCTTCTGGCAGATCGGCAATCCCCAGACTTTCTTTCTTTAAAGTATTGCCGCAGGCGTCGAACTCGACACCCTTTTTCTGCAACGAACCATAACGTTCCAGCAGGCTCGGGTCGGCATTCTTCTTCTCGAAAGCCTTGAGCGCAGGGCCGTGGGCGACGAGAATGATCTCGACGTTTTCCGGACCGCCGACACCCTTGATGTGGTTTTCGATGTTGTTCAGCACGAAAGGCACGCGTTCATATTCATCGACGTGATAAACGACCTTCAGCTTGTCCGCGGCAGTGGCGTTGAGTGTGACAAGCAGCGCGGCGCCCGCCAGCGCAAGTATTTTCTTCATGTTGTGATCTCCCGGGTTGAAAGCGGCAAGCCTAGTGGCTGTTCGCCAACGCGGGAAATACGAAAAACTGCGTTGGATAGATGCGATGCTTATTTGATGAGTCGCGCTGCGCCATAGAGCGCCAGCAACGGTTCGGTCAGCACACTGACCGGTAGCTCGGCCATGATCCCCGAATGGGCTTCCTTGTGTCGGAAAGCATCGAGAAAGGGCCCGCGTCGCATGAGGTCAAGATTCGCCGCGGCAATGCCGCCAGCAAGAAATACTCCGCCGCGCGCCATGACGGCAAGTGCGTAGTCGCCAACAATGGTGCCGTAGGCGGATGCAAACAGGTCAAAGCTCGCCAGGGCGCGTGCGTCGCCCGCGTTGGCACGTTGCGATACTTGTACCGGCGCCAGCGTTTCGCCATGCAGAAATGCATGAATGGCCGCGAGTCCACTGCCTGATACAACATGTTCCGCGATCACGCGGCCGTGAATGGTGCGTAGATGGCGGTTCAGGGCATCCTGCACATCGTTCTGCGGCGCAAAGCTGAAATGCCCGCCTTCGCCTGGCAACACACGCCATTTGCTGCCATCGTGGATCAATGCTGCGACACCAAGTCCGGTGCCGGCACCAATCACGAGACAGGTGCTGTCGTGGTGGACAACGCCGTCCTGCAATATTTTCGCTGTCGACGAACATGAGGGTACGCCCATGGCGGCGGCCGCAAAATCATTGGCCAGTGCGATATGGGCGATGTTGTAAGCGGACTCAAGGGCTGGCGCATCGATGCGCCAGGTTGCACGATTGACCAGGTGAACGCTTCGTGTTTCGGGAGTGACGGGGGCGGCAATTGCAAGACAACCGCGCTCCGGCATTTCCGGCAAGGTTTTCAGCCATGCGCCAAGTAATGCAGCGAAATCCGCATAGTCGTCGTTGTCGAAAACTGCGGCGTAGTGCAATTCATATGCTTCATCGATGAGTGCCAGTCGCGCTCTTGTACCGCCAATGTCGCCAACGAGATTCATGGATGTACCTCATGCGAAGCCATGCAGGACATGGCAGAACCATTATTCCCCGTTCAGAAAAGCGAATGCCTGATTCAGACAGCCACCGGTGCCGCGATGTGCGGATGTGGATCGTAATTCTCGATGGCAATGTCCTCGAACTTGAAGGCAAAAATGTCCTTCACGTCCGGATTGAGCTTCAGCCTTGGCAAAGGCCGCTCTGTCCGTGCCAGTTGCAGCCTGGCCTGTTCGAAATGATTGCTGTACAGATGCGCGTCGCCGAGCGTGTGCACGAAATCGCCGACCCCATAGTCGCAGACCTGCGCCAGCATGTGCGTGAGTAGTGCATAAGAGGCGATGTTGAATGGCACACCGAGAAAAATGTCGGCGCTGCGCTGATAAAGCTGGCAGGAAAGCTTGTTGTCAGCCACATAGAACTGGAACAGTGCATGACACGGTGGCAGCTTCATTTTCGGCACGTCGCCCGGATTCCATGCGCTGACGATATGGCGGCGTGAGTCAGGGTTGTTTTTCAGGCCTTCGACGAGTTGCCTGATCTGATCAATTTCACCATTTTCTGATGGCCAGTGTCGCCATTGATGACCGTAGACCGGACCGAGATCGCCGTTTTCATCGGCCCATTCGTCCCAGATGCGCACACCATTTTCCTTAAGGTAGGCGATGTTGGTATCGCCCTGCAGGAACCACAGCAGCTCATGAATGATGGAACGGGTGTGCAGCTTCTTGGTGGTCAGCAACGGAAAGCCGTCCTCGAGCTTGAATCTCATCTGCCACCCGAAAACCGAGCGTGTACCGGTTCCAGTTCGATCACTTTTGTCATGGCCATGCTCGAGGACATGGCGCATCAGGTCGAGATACTGTTGCATGTGTCGATCCCGCAGGGAAAGCGACATTCTACCGTCGGCGATGATGCATGGCCGAAACACCCCCGGTATTCGCTGCTTACCGAGGCTGGCAGTCGGAGTTGCCTCTGCTAGCATAGAAAAATTCGAATCCGAGGACCGCCATGCTGGGTTTGTTTGCCGAGAAGTCCGACCATCCGCTCGCCGACCCAAAAGAAGCGAAGCGTCTCTTCGCCGGACTGACAATCAAGAATGCGTCCGAAGCACTGGATGAGGCCGCCATCCTGATCGAGTCCTTGCATCGCGATCAGCGGATTCCACCTGACAAGCGCTGGGACATCCTGCGTCAAATGGATGAGGTCATGATCGGGCATGCGCGTCGTTTTGCGCGCGACTATGCCGCTGCGACTGCATCAAGCCGCTCCGGCGAAATGCGCCTGTGGCGACTGGGTGCCGAGTACTGGCGCTATCTCGCCGATGGCTATCTTGATGTTTTCGAAGCAACGCTGGCGCGGCCGCGCGACAGTGGCATCAAAACGACGATGCCGAACTTCTACGTGCGCACACTTCACGCATTCGCGGCGATTCTCAAATGGGGCCAATTTCGTTACGCGCCACCGGGCCGTGAATACTGGGCCGATCTAGGCAAAATCTACATGGCGGCAGTGGACGCCAACGCTGCGGGAATGACGGTTCCGCTGTATGTCGGTGATCGCACCACGACACCCGAGCGTGAATATCTCAAGGTACTCGTCTTTCACGCTTCATCGATGGACAGCCTATTGCCGCAGGAAGTTGAACTGGCTGATCGCTTGCTTGACTATCTATTGCCGCAATTTCAGTTTGGCGCGCAGGTACAGCCGGATAGCGTGTACTGGGTGGACGCCTTGTCGAAACAGGCGCCAATGCGTTTTGCCGTCCGTCCGCAAGCCTCGCCAAGCCTGCGCTGTTTTAGCCCCGGACTTGCGCTTGATGCTGTTGCCACGCTCAAGTCACAAGTGGAACAGGAAACCCTGCCGTCGGCACTTGCGCTGGGGAATAGCTACACGCCGGCCATGATGATTGATGTGCTCAATCACCTCGCCGATTATTGGGCACCGATTCCGCCGCAACGCAGTCATGCGCGCCACCGTGTGAAATCGCGAATGACTGTGCTGCAATCGCTGCCAACGGCATATCGCCGTTTGGCGACCTTGGTGGAAGGCGATGTCGAATCTTGGGAGGTCGAAGATGTCAGCCAGGGCGGCATGCGCGCGACAGCGTCTCTGGCACGTGACAGCAAACTTGCCGTCGGCACGTTACTGCTGCTGCGGCCGGAAGGCGGTGAGAATTGGCTACTTGGCGTAGTGCGTCGTTTTGCACGTCATGACGATACGAACCCATATGCCAGTCTCGGCATTGAAACCTTGTCGCGCCAACCGCGTGCCCTGTGCGTTGACAGCGGCGGTATACGTACCGAAGTCATCCTTGTCGATGACTGGCAGACGGCTGCGCAGGTGCGTGTCGTGCTGCCGGCAGCCGCATGGGAGGACAACATCGCCATGACATTTGACGATGGCGGTACGTCGGTGAAACTGTTTCCCGATGGGCAGGAACAGAGCGGCCCTGATTACTTGATCGGCAGATATCGAGTACGCGTCGCCGCGAGCGATGTTTGAATAAAACCCGCCGATCCTGCGGATCGACTTCATTTGCGACGCTGTCGCAAACATCACATCAGGCCGCAATAGCGGCCTGATGTTTTTCTTTCCCCGGAGTGACCTAGAGGTGCATTACGGCGCAACTTTTCCGCCGGGTAGTCCCAAGCAAAGCGGCCCGTCCGCGGAGCGAACATCCGCCCAAGGATTTTCTACGGAGCACCCCAAAATCGGGGAGCGGCAACGCCGCGAACCATAGTCACCCCTTTCCTTGGGAAAGGGGCTGGGGGAAAGGCAAAACTACTTCGCCCCGTCGAGAATCCACTTTGCCAGCGTCTGTGCATCCGCTTCCGACACATTGTTCGGCGGCATCGGGATCACGCCCCATTTCTGGCCGCCGTTGGCTGCTGTACCGCCTTTGATACGCTGAGCGAGCATGGCGACAGCGTTCTTGTCACCGGCGTATTTCTTGGCCACATCGTGATATGCCGGACCGACGATTTTCTTGTCGATGGCGTGGCATGACATGCAGTTATTCTTCTTCGCCAGATCGAGATTGGCGAATGCTGGGGTTGCCAAAAACAAACCAAGAACGGTGGTAAGAGAGAAGATCAGGGCTTTCATGTGCGCCTCGTCGTGGATGGAAAGTGCGCTGGCAATATTACGCCGTCAGCGAAGCTTCGACCATCGCTTCGAGTTTGGCGGCGAGATTTTCCTGCGCCTGCTCGCTGGCCCACGCAACATGCGGCGTGACGATGAGATTAGGAATGTCGGCAGCGAGCAGTACATGGTCACGCGGAGGGGGTTCGCGATCGAGCACGTCGATGGCAGCGCCGGCCAGCTTGCCCTGCTTCAGCGTACTGATTAGCGCATCGGCATCGATCAGCGCGCCGCGACCGGTGTTGATGAGCACGGCGGCGGGTTTCATCAGGGATAGCGTTTGTGCATTGATGAAATGCTTCGTCTGTGGCGTCAGCGGCATGTGCAATGACAACGCGTCGACACGCGACAGCAGTGCTTGCACAGGCAGTTCATCGGCTGCTTGCGCACGACGTTCTGATGCGGCGAATAAGACGTTCACGCCGAGTCCGCGAGCAAGTTCTGCCACCGCTTCACCGATCCGGCCGCGACCAACGATTCCGAGTGTGCTGCCGCGTACATCGCGGATGTGCGGACCGTGCCAGCAGAATTGCGTGGCTGCCGACCAGCGGCCATCGATTGCCGCATTGGCGTACTCGAGGAGATGGCGACGCAAGGCGAACAGAGTGGCAATTACATGTTCAGCCACGGCGAAGCTGCCGTAATCGGGAACATTGCGTACCGGAATGTTGCGTGCGGCAGCGGCCTCTTTGTCAATGATGTCGGTGCCGGCCGCGGCAACGAGAATCTGTCCGAGGCGCGGTGCGCCGGCGATCAGCTCGCGATTCAGCACCACCTTGTTGGTGATGACGATATCGGCGTCATGGATGCGCTGCGCAGTCTGATCCGGCAGAGTCTGCGCGTATTCAACAAAAGAAACGCCCGCAGAAAACTTCAGCGGGCGCGGCAGGGTTTCGGCATCGAGGAAAACGACGTTCATGTGTGCTTGTTCCGAGTGTGAATGCGCCGGAGGCGCAAGCCGCAAGAAGTGTGCAACAAAGAAGAGCCCTTCAATGGAGTGCGGCCACAAAGCAGAACCCGCCGCGAACCGCCGTCACCCCCTTCCTCGGGAAAGGGGCTGGGAGGATGGCTTGCTTACTTCTCCACCTGTGTTACGTCACGTACTGCACCGGTATCGGCGCTGGTCGTGAGTGCCGCGTAGGCGCGCAGTGCGGCGGACACGACACGCTGGCGGTTGGCCGGCTGCCATGCCTTGGCACCCTTGGCATCCATCGCAGCACGGCGCTTGGCGAACTCATCATCGCTGATGCGCAGGTTGATGCTGCGATTGGGGATGTCGATGTCGATGATGTCGCCGCTCTCGACCAAGCCGATTGCGCCGCCCATCGCTGCTTCAGGCGAGACGTGGCCGATGGAGAGACCAGACGTGCCGCCGGAGAAGCGACCGTCGGTGAGCAGCGCGCAAGCCTTGCCCAGACCTTTTGACTTGAGGAAGCTGGTCGGATACAGCATTTCCTGCATGCCGGGGCCACCTTTCGGGCCTTCGTACCGGATCACGACCACGTCGCCGGCCTTGACCTTGTCGCCGAGAATACCGTCGACGGCATCGTCCTGGCTTTCAAACACCACGGCTGGGCCGGAGAACTTGAGGATGGAATCATCGACGCCGGCAGTCTTGACGATGCAGCCCTTGAGCGCGATGTTGCCCGATAGCACGGCGAGGCCACCGTCTTGAGAAAAAGCATTGGCCTTGTTGCGGATTACGCCGCCCTTGCGATCGATATCGAGCGCGGTGTAGCGACGATCCTGCGAGAAGGCAACTTGCGTCGGCACGCCGCCGGGTGCAGCGCGAAAGAACTTGTGGATGCCTTCGTCCTGTGTGCGCATCACGTCGTATTTGTCGATGGCGTCGCCCAGCGTCTTGGCGTGGACGGTCGGCACGTCGCGATTGATCAGGCCGGCACGGTCGAGCTCGCCGAGAATGCCGAGAATGCCGCCGGCGCGGTGCACGTCTTCCACGTGCACGTCACTCTTGGCGGGTGCAACCTTGGACAGGCAGGGTACGCGACGCGAGATGCGGTCGATGTCGGCCATCTTGAACGGCACGCCGGCTTCGGTGGCCGCAGCAAGCAAATGCAGCACGGTATTGGTCGAGCCGCCCATGGCGACGTCGAGGCTCATGGCATTTTCGAACGCCGCGAAGCTGGCGATTTCGCGCGGCAGCACCGAGCTGTCGTTCTGTTCGTAGTAGCGCTTGGCCA
>DATJJR010000026.1:0-15942 GCA_035492055.1 Rhodocyclaceae bacterium
TCCGCAGCCGATTGTGAGGCGAAGGGCTCAAGTACGCTCGCCAGGCGGTCCATGAGCGTTATGCGGTCTCCTTCACGACCAAGTCTTGGTCCAGAACTTTGCAAGCCTGTTCGAGCATAGCCTGGGTGTGCTGCATTGCTCATTAGTCCCCAGCCATTCGCATCACTCCGGCGTTGTAGTTCACGCGCAAACAAAAGTGTTGCCAGTTTCGATTGAGCATAGGCTGGCCAGGGTTTGTAGTTTCGCTCCCACTGCAGATCGTCGAAATGAATATCAGCTTGTAGTCGATGAGCGCCACTGCTGACCGTGACAACATGCGGCCGAGTAGCTTGCATCAGTAATGGCAGGAGACGCGCGGTCAGGGCAAAGTGCGAAAGGTAATTTGTACCGAACTGCAATTCAAAGCCGTCACTGGTCAAATACCGCCTAGGCGGCATCATCACTCCTGCGTTGTTGATCAATAAATCCAGATGCGAATGAGTTGAAGCGAAGTTTTCGCTAAACTTCTTGACCGAATCGAGGCTGCTCAAGTCCAGATGCATGTAGCGCATCAAGGCGTTGGGATACCTTAATCGAATATTGCGCAATGCGGCCTCGCCTTTGGCATCGCTTCTCCCTGTCAGGACAACTTCGGCGCCCGCACCCGCAAGCGCCAAAGCTGCTTCATAGCCTATGCCGCTTGTTGCGCCGGTAATGATGATCAAGCGCCCCTGCTGATCCGGAATGTCCTCGACAGACCAATTCATTTCAAGCTCCTTGGCTTTGTCTTGGTAGTTGAACGGCCAAGGCCGCGAGTAACTTCGAGGAACACGCCAGATTTTCTTTGAGCCAATCATGTCAGCGTCCCAGATATTCGAGTGCCGATAGCGCTGCGTTTATTGCCCTGCCTCATCCGTGCCTTTCGGTGAACAGCACCATTTACCCCAGCGACTTTGCAGGCGTGTCTTCATTGCTTCACGTTCTTCGGCGGTAAGCCCGGCATATAGCTCTCGCCTATCTCTGTGTCGACAGCAGGAACCCAAATTTCCGAAGAGCAGTTTGCTCAAAACCAGCAAGCCGAGCGCCTCGCAGAAATTGATCGTGTGCAGGCCAGAAAAAAGCGCAGGCATCAACCAATTCCAGAGCCACATGACGATCAGCCCCAAGGCTGCGCCGCCGGCGATACACAGGATCAGTACTTTGATACAGCGCGCCACACAGCGGCGACCATCAGATGATTTACATGCACTCATTTTCACTTCCTCACTTAAAGTTCGTCGTAGATAGCTTGCAACTTGCTGCGCAGCCGTTGTATGGCCAGGCGCTTTTGTCCAAGCAGGGTATTAACCGGGATACCGGTCGATGCGGCAATTTCCTTGAAACTCAGGCCGTCAATCTCGTGCGCGACAAAGACATCGCGCTGTTTCTCTGGAAGCGCCTCCAATGCGAGCGTAATCGCATCAAGTAAACAAGCACGGCTGTAGGCAGCTTCGGGGCCATCATCGACCATGGGTAACATCTGCTCGAGCCAATGACTTTCTTCCGCATCTGCCTCACGCTCAAGTAGTACGCTTGAAGGCAGGGGCAATTGCGCTTCCCTCTTCTTACGGAAGCGATCGATGATGCGATTGCGTGCGACCCGCGCCAGCCATGCCCCTGCCTGTTCTATCGGCATAGGTAATCGGTAAGCCTCGACGAAGGCGAAGAAAACATCCTGAAGAATGTCTTCCACCTCTGCCGCATCAAAGACCCGGCGACGAATGAACTGCCGCAAACGCCCCTGCTCGCGACGAATCGTCTCTGAAATCTGAGAATCCTGAAGAGCCATCTGCGCGCGAGGAAATAAAGGATTTTTTTGAATTAGCGCGGAGTCCATACCTGTAATGACGAATCACAGGGAGGAATATTGTGTGTCAACCGATAATTCAGGAACAGATTGCCCGCTCTTGGATGGGAAGGCAATGATTCAAGGACTTACCCGTTGTTAAAACACAGCCCGGCATAAAGAAGTCGCAGGCAACGAGGCGCCTGTACTGCCTACATCGGAGTATGCTGAGTCTTTAGCCGAGGATATCAACCATGCTTGTTCGTAGACGCACTTGGCTTTATCAGCTTCCTGGGGAACGCGAGATTCACAGTATCTCCTTCAAGACGCCCTTGACCCTAGCGCAAGTCAAAGTAGCGCTTCAGCGCACTGTCGGGAGTCCTGCCGAAATATGGGGACGCAGTGTAGGCCCTCTTACCACCATTGAGAGATAACAATAAGTGGATGCGGGTGAGGAAATCCATGCAAGGCTGCGTTGCCTTTGCTACTGAATAAAAACAAAGTATCCGCCACCCATTGAGTTTGGATAAGCCCAGATAGGTTCGAAGGCAGTTCGCAAGGGATAGTGTCGATGATCCGTTGCGTAGCGCTCATGCGATCCAGTGCAATGGCCGTTGAACAACAATCGGCTTATTGACGCAGCCCGGCAATAACACTGTCTTGACGGTCGGACTGATTGCCAACGTGTTGTGCTACGAAGCGGCAAGCTTCCACACAGTTGTGGCATGCCTCCATACAAGCCTGGCAATAATCCATCTGGTATTTACCGCATTCTTCTTGGCAGCCTTCGCATATATCTGCACAGGCACGGCAAATGAAGGACGCCACGTTACTGTTTCGCTCAACGTACGCCGCTGCCATCCGACAGATTTGTGCACAATCGGTGCTAAGTGAAATACACGTATCCAAGGGCCGCGGGTTCGCCTCATTCACACAGCCTTTCGCACAGTCATCGCAGGCTTTAGCACATGCATAGCATGCCGTAACGCATGCACGAAATTCCTGTGTGTACATAGCAGCTCCTCGTACCCGGCTCATTGCAGTTGTCACTACCGGCTTGGGCCTTGCATTTGAGGAAGGCTCTCATTTCATCCGGAGTGGATCAACCTACCCGCCTCAAAACATTTGGCTGTCAGTCCATGACTCAAGGACTTGTGGGAATCGGGCTACAAGCTGCGTTTACTCCAATCTGCCGAGCATAGCCATCTCGTATACCAAGTCGTCAATCTTCGTTCGCGTATTCGTATTTGTCGCGTATGCGCTGCAGCCATCGTTATTCGCCAAACCTCAATTCCTGCTTCATTGACTCTATAAAGGCGCGGGTTCGCGCAGGTAATAGCCGGGCGTGCGGATATACCAGATTGATCGGATAGGCATCGGTCTTGAACTCCGCCAGAACGACCTTGAGCTGACCTTGGCGAATGAAGTCATTTACCTGATAGGAAATGAACATGCCTATGCCTGCTCCCGACAAGCAGGCTTGTACGGTTGGCCAAACCTGATTGAATTCAAGATTTCCAGAGACCGGCACAGTGAACTGTTTGCCCTTTTCCCTGAACGCCCACCATGGCGCAGCGTTTCCGGAAAAACGAATGCAATTCATCTTGCGAAGGTCTCTCGGATGCTGAGGGGTGCCGTGTTTTCTCAAATACTCGGGACTTGCCACCACTACGCGTTGCACTTGTCCAAGTGATTGGGCGACAAGTGACTGGTCATCCAGATGGCCAATTCGAATGCCTACGTCGACATTCTCGTCCAGCAAGTTGACTACACGATCATGCAACATTAGAGACACGCGCATCTTTTCATGTCGCTGAGCAAAGCGCGTGACTGCCGGCGCCACATACATTTGGCCGAAGAGCACTGGGGCAGTGACGACGAGCAATCCACTCGGCTCAACGAGGTCTTGCGTTAACGCAGCCTCGGCTTCATCAATGGCCGCAAGCAGACTGCGGCAGTTGGCCACATAGATTTTCCCCTCCTCCGTGATTGTTACGCGACGCGTCGTCCGGTTGAACAGGCGGACGCCCAGATATCGCTCGAGTATCGCGAGCGTCCTGACGACTGCGGGAAGAGAGACATTCAGAGCTTCCGATGCAGCGGTCAGACTGCCCGTCTCTGCAATGGCAAGCGCGGTCTGCATTGCCTTGATCTTGTCCATGCCGATTACTCCACAAAGCTGAGTACACAAATAGAATTTCAGGTATTTATTCTAGACAAGATAGAAATCAATATGGTTCCTGTCTCATAACCTTCAGGAGTTCATGAAATGCTCAAGTTATATCGCTTCGCTCTTTCCGGTCATTGCCATCGTGCAGAATTGTTTATCTCCTTACTGCAACTGCCGTGCGAATTGATTGATGTCGACTTTGCCGGTGGTCAGCACAAGCGCCCAGAGTTTCTGGCAATGAATGCATTTGGACAAATTCCTGTGCTTGTAGACGGAGACATTGCAATCGCCGACTCAAATGCCATTCTGGTTTACCTGGCCAGCAAGCATGCGCAGGGGCAGCAAGTTGATTGGCTTCCGAGTGATGCATTGCGCCAGGCCAAGGTTCAACGCTGGCTATCCGTTGCAGCAGGACAAATCATTTATGGTCCGGCACGGGCGCGGTTGAAGACGGTGTTCGATGCCCCCATCAACGTCGAGGAAGCGGTTCGAATCTCCAACGAATTGCTTGCCGTGATGGAAAAGGAACTGGGCAACACGCTCTTTCTCGCAGGTCAGACACCCACGATTGCCGATGTATCGGCCTACTCGTACATTGCGCACGCTCCGGAAGGCAATGTGTCGCTCCAGCCCTTTCCTCATGTGCGTGCATGGTTGGCCAGAATCGAGGCTTTGCCCGGTTTCGTTCCAATGCAAAAGAGTGCCGTAGGACTGGCTGCATAAATGCCATGAGCATCTTTGACCATGTACATGACAAGACCTTTCATTCTGGAGAGACTTACCTTCAGGAAAAAGTCGGGTTGGCAGAACGAATGGCCGACCTTGGGCCCAAGGTCATACGCAAATTCATGCCGGCACAGCATCGTGTATTTTTCGAGCATTTGACGTACGTGGTCATTGGTGGGCTCGACCAGAACAATCAGCCGTGGGCAAGTATTCTTTACGGGGCACAAGGCTTCATTCGATCGCCGAGCGAAACAGCACTGCGAATCAATGCACTGCCACTTTCAGGTGATCCGCTCTTCGGGCAGTTGGTGCCAGGTACTGCACTCGGCCTGCTGGGATTTGAGGCCCATACTCGCAGAAGAAACCGGGCCAACGGAACTGTTGTCCATGTGGATGCGCACGGCTTTGACGTTCACATCATGGAAAGCTTCGGCAATTGCCCTAAATATATCCAGGCGCGAGAGGCCAGCCTTGTTACGTCGGACCAAAGTGGCGGATTGATTACGTGTGCCAGCCGATTAAATGATGAGCTTCATGCGTTTATTGGCAAGGCAGATACCTTTTTTATCGCCAGCGCGCATCCTCAAGCCGGTGAAGGTGGAACGTACGGCGTCGACATCTCTCATAGGGGCGGCAAGCCGGGATTTGTCAGCGTCAGCGCAACCGAAGATAGTCATGATCGTCTCGTTGTCCCGGATTTTGTCGGCAACTTTTTCTTCAATACATTAGGGAACATTGCACTCAATCCGCACGTCGGCCTGCTCTTTGTCGACTACGAGAAACACGATGTCGTACACATTGCCGGTGATGCAGAACTCATCCTTGATGGACCGCTGATTGATGCATATGTCGGCGCGGAACGGCTTTTCACCGTCACAATTCGGAGCGTCGTACAACGCCGCGCTTGTTTGCCGCTCGACTGGGGACAGGTTGAGCCGTCCCCGTTTCTGGAACATACAGGGCACTGGTGATTTGGATCGAACCCGGGAATAAAAGCGAGGGATACATGCTTTCCTTGCATTGGGTTTGCACTGAAGGTTGCCCGTGTTCATGCACTGCGACAAATAGCGGCAGACCCGACAGTTAAAGACACACGGTGCCGGGGCAAAATTGAACACCTCGATCGATAATGCGGAACAGCATTATCGATAATGGCAAACTTCTTCATCGGCATATGCCATGCTTCATGGCTCGCCCGTGCCTTTGAGGACGCCAATTCGTGACAAGCCCGACAACCACGCCATCGCCTGATATCGCCCCGCCACCCGTTTCCATGTGGGAAGCATTCCGCTACTGGTTCAAACTTGGCTTCATCAGTTTTGGCGGCCCGGCCGGGCAAATCGCCATCATGCACACCGAGCTGGTTGAACGCCGTCGCTGGATTTCGGAAAAGCGTTTCCTCCATGCCCTGAACTACTGCATGTTGTTACCCGGCCCCGAGGCCCAGCAGCTCGCAACATACATCGGTTGGCTGATGCACCGGACCTGGGGCGGCATCATTGCAGGCGGGTTGTTCATCCTGCCATCACTCTTTGTCCTGATCGCGTTGTCATGGATCTATCTCGTCTTTGGCAACGTACCGCTGGTGGCCGGCCTTTTCTACGGCATCAAGCCGGCAGTGACCGCCATCGTCGTACAGGCAACGCACCGTATCGGCTCACGTGTCCTCAAGAACAATATGTTGTGGGCCATTGCCGTGGCCGCCTTCGTCGCGATCTTTGCGTTCGATGTTCCGTTCCCCTTGATTGTGGCGATTGCAGCGCTGATTGGCTATCTGGGCGGACGTATCAGGCCGGACAAATTCACATCGACTGGCAGCCATGGCAATGCTGCGAAGACATACGGTGCGGCCATCATTGATGACCACACCCCGACACCGGCACATGCACGCTTTAGATGGTCCGGTTTACTGATCATCGTTGCGTCGGCTATCGTGTTGTGGGCATTGCCGATGGGCGTGCTCGCTGCGCACTACGGCTGGAATCATCCGCTGACGCAAATGGGTTGGTTCTTTACCAAAGCGGCGCTGATGACGTTTGGCGGCGCATATGCAGTATTGCCCTATGTCTATCAGGGCGCCGTCGGGCATTATGGCTGGCTCACACCAACCCAGATGATCGATGGCCTGGCATTGGGTGAAACAACACCCGGCCCACTGATCATGGTTGTTACCTTTGTCGGATTCATCGGGGGCTATGTCAAAGCTGTCTTTGGCCCCGAACATTTGTTTCTTGCGGGATCAGTGGCGGCAGTCATCGTGACATGGTTCACATTCCTGCCGTCCTTCATTTTCATTCTCGCAGGCGGCCCATTGGTTGAAAGCACGCACAACGATCTCAAATTCACGGCACCGTTAACGGCCATTACGGGTGCCGTTGTCGGCGTGATTCTCAATCTGGCGCTGTTCTTCGGCTATCACGTTCTTTGGCCCCAAGGCTTTGGCGGCGGCTTTGAATGGGCATCTGCCGTCATCGCAATCGGTGCAGCCATTGCACTGTTTCGCTACAAGGCCAATGTGATTCACGTCATTCTTGCCTGCGCGCTGATCGGCCTTGCTTCGCGATTTTTACTGCCCGCGTAGTGCATGTCGCGCATAACACGCCCCCTCGAGTCCGCAACAAAAGTGGAATAGATGCAAAGCAAAGTGTTCCCGAATTCTGATTTCGCAGCACTTGGTGCCGCCATGCGCCCCCTTCGCACAGGCCTTCGTTGTTGCTTGCAGTGCGGGGATCGGCGCCCCATTCACGTGATGCCCAGGCCCCAATCAAGTGCCCAATGACCCCATCAGAAACAAAATCCTTGTAATTCAATGATTAACATGCCATACTCTGCGGAGCGATCTTCAAGTAGTAGTAGTGTTGCTTGGTTTTATCTCCCGCATTTCTGCGGAACATTCCCATCCGCTCCCCGCTGTCTTGATGCTCGCCCCATTCGGGGCATGCCCCTTTTATATTTTTTAGGAAGTTCAAGACATGGCAATTGGTACTGTTAAGTGGTTCAACGACGCTAAGGGTTTCGGTTTCATCTCCCCGCAAGACGGTGGTGATGATCTCTTCGCCCATTTTTCTGCAATTCAAGGAAACGGCTTCAAGTCGCTGCAGGAAGGTCAACGCGTTACGTTTGATGTGACTGCCGGCCCGAAGGGCAATCAGGCATCCAACATTCGCGCAGCGGACTGAGTCGCCTCGCATGCACGGGCAACCCCGTGTGCAAGCAAGCCCTGCGTATGCAGGGCTTTTTGTTTTGATTGAATGGGAGTGATGCATGGCCAAAGAAGAACTACTTGAAATGAATGGCGTTGTCACAGAGGTTCTGCCGGATTCGCGTTATCGCGTCACGCTCGATAACGGACATAACCTGGTTGCCTATAGCGCAGGAAAAATGCGCAAGCATCACATTCGCATTCTTGCAGGCGACAAGGTGTCCATCGAAATGTCGCCTTACGATTTGACCAAGGGCCGCATTACCTTCCGTCACATTGAAGGTCGTCCCTCCCCCGCTTTCGCGGCTCGTCGACAATAGGTGAAGTCATGACCACGGCAACTGTGTATGCGCATATAAAGCAGCACGGCCAGATTACCGATGTTGCACTCGCACAAGCGCTCGGCCTCAGCCTGCGCGCCACGCAAGGTGCATTGGAAGAACTGTCCGGCAGCGGACAGATCTTTTGTTGCACCGTCACGCGTTTTGTTGACGGCAAGGCAATTAACGAGACGCTGTGCAGGAATTCAGGCTTCGTTCCGCCCCCGCATCGGGGACGCAAGCCGAAGTAACGGACTGACGGGCCAATCGCCCGATAGCTACATCACCTCCCAAATGGCTCGCCCTGTGCATGAATGATGCACAGGCGTTGTGACGCCTCCCGCGCCCGCCTGCTGCAATCACCCAACGATGCCGCTTCGGCACGCAGCGATTGCCAGCGCTGGCCGAAATATTCATTTGCCTGCACAAAACGAAAGCGACGGCCAAGGTAGAAGACAGCCTTGCGTGCGCATCTCCGGCTAGACTGGCGCCAGCACTACAAGAAATCTTTTCCTTCTCGCAAAGACAGCAGACAATCAAGCCCATGAGCGAATCAATCGGCCGGTCCTGCGATTCCTGTACAGCATGCTGCGATGGCTGGGTCAGCATGAACATTGGCGGCTGCGAGGTCTATCCCGGCAAGCCATGTCCCAACAGTACCGGCACGGGCTGCAAAGACTATGCGAATCGCCCGGATGACCCATGCAGACAATTTCATTGCGCCTGGGTCACGAATGGAAGCCCGCTACCCGAATGGATGAAACCCAATCAAGCCGGCGTTCTTGTCTTGCTCGGCAAACATCAATGGCGTGGCATTCCCGTCGATGTGGCATTGCCTGTCGGCGCGAAGATACCCGAGCCTTCGTTGAACTGGATGCAGGCGTTTGTTCGTGATCACGGCCGGCTGCTGATTTACACCGAACCAATCCAGAGTCCGAATGGTTTTATGAAGCAGCAGCAAACATTCGCATACGGCCCGCCGGCATTCCAAGCCGAAATGTTGGCAAACCAACGCAACGGCAATCTGTGGTGACGCTTCCGATGTCGGCTTGCTTCGCCTGTTGCATACCCTCAATTGGATTTCAATCACATGCCACTGCAGGGTCCACGGTCGCGTGGTAGATGCTCAAACATTTGCCAGCATACGCATGTATGGCTTTTTAAAAGCTACAACCCGGATTTATTTTTAATTTAAAAATAATTACTTAGATATATTTTTACTCGTCTGTTTAAAAATAGCTTGCAAATAAATAGCGCGCTATCTATTATCCGCTCATGGCTGCAAAACAGAATACCTCCTCGCCGATGCTGCACCTTGATCAGCTGCTCTGCTTTTCGCTGTACTCGACTTCGCTGGCAATGAACAAGGTCTATCGCAAGCTGCTCAAGCAGCTTGGCGTGACTTATCCTCAGTATCTGGTCATGGTCGTATTGTGGGAACAGGATGCAATGACGGTCTCTGACATTGGTGGTCGACTGTTTCTGGATTCGGCCACGTTGACGCCGTTGTTGAAGCGTCTTGAAGTAATGGAGCTGATTACACGCACCCGTGCCGCCAGCGACGAACGCCAAGTCATCATTGAATTGACTGGAAAAGGCAAGGCACTCAAGCGCAAGGCTGAAGCTGTACCGGAAGGCGTTCTGTGTGCTTCGCAATGCTCAGTGCAGGAGCTAGTCGGCATCAAGGCAAGTCTCGACGCACTACGGGAAAATTTGATGAAGGATGTATGAGCGTTTTTCAACAACAAATAAGTAGTGTGCTATTTAATAGCGAGAACGTTAAATAACAGTAGCAGAAGAACGTAATCGATGGCGCCGGGATGCGGCAACCGAACGCCATTCATGTTTTGCCGCAAACCTATCAGGAGAAACATCATGTCCATCGAAAAAGTCCTCTATCGTGCTACAGCCAAGGCCACTGGCGGCCGTGACGGTCGCGCCGTCTCTTCCGACAACGTGCTCGACGTGCGTTTGACCACACCGCGTGAACTCGGCGGTGCAGGTGGTGAAGGCACCAACCCCGAACAACTTTTCGCGGCCGGCTATTCGGCTTGCTTCCTCGGCGCGATCAAATTCGTTGCCGCTCAGGAAAAGATCAAGCTGCCGGACGATGTGAACATTCAAGGCACCGTCGGTATCGGTGTCATTCCGACCGGTTTTGGCATCGAAGCGGAATTGCGCATCTCTCTGCCAGGTCTGTCACGTGACGTGGCGCAAGCGCTTGTCGACAAGGCGCATATCGTCTGCCCGTACTCGAATGCCACGCGCGGCAACATCGACGTGACGCTGACACTCGTCTGACGTAAAGCCGACGCTGCACGCAGAGAGGTGAAGGTGCAACCGACCTTCACAAATGTGTCCGCGGCGGCGATAACTTGAGCCATCAACTAAAGGTTGAACTCACTCAAGGAAAGCCCGGTGCAGAATGTACCGGGCTTTCTTATTTTCAGCGAGGAACACCTGTGTCGATTTCGAAAAAATTTCCGCGATGCGGGAATAAGCATGTCACCGTCGCGTCTACGTAAACAGGCAGAACTTCTCGGCAATCGAATGCGTCAACTTCATTCATCCCCGCCCCTTCTGCCCGACACACTGACACACAGCAAGGTAAAGTCGGCCTCATCGTGAAAGACCTCATCCAGCAGATCGAACCACTGATTCCTGCGTTCCGACGCTACGCACGGGCGTTGCTCAGGAATGCAGAACTCGCCGACGATCTTGTACAGGACTGCCTGGAACGTATTGTCAGCCGTTGGCCGCAGCGCCGCGACGCTGACGATACGCGTCAGTGGGCATTCGCCATCCTGCACAACCTGGCGATCGACGTCATGCGCCGGCGCACGCGCCGCGGCATTCATCTTGCACTCGACGAACTGGAAGAGCATGAGATGGCCGTACCCGCGCAACAGGAAGATCGCCTGCGACACGCCGATCTCATGCGTGCATTGGATGCACTGCCACAGGATCAACGTGCTGTTGTGCTGCTGATATCCATCGAAGACATGAGCTATGCCGACGTCGCCAGGACGCTGGATATTCCGATCGGTACCGTCATGTCTCGACTTTCGCGCGGACGCGAACGTCTGCAACGTGTATTGGATGATGGATCGATTGCACGCGTATCCACCGTGCAAGCAACGCCGCTAAGGAGAATGAAGTAGATGGCTACCGACAACCATCGCCATGGCGCAGTCCTGGAAGACGATCTGCATGCGTTCGTGGATGAGTTGCTCACCGACGATCGCCGAAAAGAAGTTCAGGATTATCTCGATCGTCATCCGGATGCAGCCGCATTGGTTGCACGTCTGCGTTCACAGCGACAGACGTTGCGCAACGCATTTGCTCATATTGCCGATGAACCGGTACCGTCGCGACTAAATGTGCAAAACATCGTCGACGGCCGCCATTCATCAGCCGAATCCGTCCGTCGCTGGAAAATTGCTGCGGCCATCACATTGGCCCTGGGGCTCGGTAGTACCGGCGGCTGGTTTGCGCGTGGCGCTGCCGAATCCCCCGTTGCCGGTGTTAGTGCACTATCACGCGAAGCCGGCGCCAACTATGCGACCTACGCTTTCGATACCGAACGGCCCGTCGAAATTGATGGCAACCACAAAGCACAGCTCGTCAGTTGGGTCTCGACGCGCCTGCAACGTCACGTGCCCGTACCCGATCTGGCGCAGGCTGGTTATCGCCTCGTCGGCGGGCGATTGGTGGCAACGGAACATGGGCCAGCCGCATTGTTTCTCTATGACGACCATCAAGGCACCCGTCTCGCGGTGATGGTGCGCAAAATGACTGTCCAGCCTGATACCCCGACCATGCAGCGCAATGAAGGGCCGTTCGACGGCTATTCCTGGGCGGACAAGGGGCTTGGCTACAGCCTCGTGGGCAATGACCGTCCCGCCAGCTTGCATTCGCTGGCAGACGAAGTCCGGCGGCAGGCTCGACTGTCACTCTAGCGACAACGCAAAGTCGAACTAAACATCCGTTGAATGGGTGTCAATGTCACAACGACGGTCGCTATTCCGTCATGATCACAGGATCAACGGAAGGTGAACGCCATGACGCAAGACCTGTTAAGCCCTGCTGAGCGCGCCCGCCGCTACGATGCAGAACATGCACGTCGACTGCGCGCGCTGGCCTATCGCATGCTCGGCTCGCGCGCCGAGGCCGAAGATATCGTGCAGGAAACCTGGCTGCGCTGGGCCGAAGTGGATGAAAGCGGCATCGACAATCCCGGCGCCTATCTATCGCGGCTCGCTACCAATCTGTGCCTCGACAAGCTCGGTTCCGCCGCGGCACGGCGCGAGCAATACGTCGGCGTATGGCTGCCGGAACCTTTGCTCGAAGATGAAATCCTCTTCGGCTGGGCACCCAGCCCGGAACGGCAGGCCGAGTTTGCGCAGGATGTGTCGGTGGCCTTCATGCTGGCACTGGAACGATTGTCACCGCTGGAGCGCGCAGCATTCTTATTGCATGACGTGTTCGATCTCGAATACGACGAGATCGGCCGCCATCTCGACCGCAATGCAGATACTTGCCGCCAACTGGTCAGCCGCGCCCGGCGCAATGTCAAGGCCGACTATGCACGCCGTGAAGTCGCGGAAGAGGAACGCCAGCGCCTGATCTCCGCTTTTGCCGATGCCATCCGCACCCAGGACATGACGGCGCTGACACAGGCCCTGGTTGAAGATGCCGTCATGCTGGCCGACGGCGGCGGCAAGGCCAAATCAATTTCACGCCCGCTACGCGGCAGCATCGGCATTGCCAAGGCCTTGATCGGCTGGGCCAAGCTGGAACACAACCACGGCTGGCGTATCGAGCCGGCCATGGTAAATGGCCTGCCCGGCTGCCTGATCCTCGACGACCATCAGGGCGGTGCGCTCGTGCAAACCGTGGCCTTGGCATCTGCGGCTGATGATAGTGGCCGTATTGCCGCCATCTACATCCAGCGCAATCCCGACAAGCTCACTGCCCTGGCACAGCGCTTGGGTATTCCCGTCACCGTTGCGCACTGAGTTTTTTATCTCAACATGTCACAACATGCTGCCCTATGTCGTCTTGTAGGTGTACCTGCGCTTATCGCAGGCTCATTTGTATAACTTACAAACCGACAAGGACAAAGACATGAACGCACCGCATGAAACCAATGGCCCTCGCCTCGACTACATGAATCTCTCGGCCGACCTGTTCAAGAAATACCTGGCCTTCAGCATGGCCAACAAGATGGAGCAAAATCTCGCGCATCTGGTCGACATCCGCGCCTCGCAACTTAATGGCTGCGCCTTCTGCCTCGACATGCACATCAAGGAAGCGCGCATCCATGGCGAACGCGAATTGCGCCTGCATCACCTCACCATCTGGCGCGAATCCAATCTCTTCAGCGCGAAAGAGCGCGCTGCCCTGGAATGGACTGAAGCGCTCACCCGGATCGGTGCTCATGGTGTACCCGACGAGCTCTACGAATCCATGCTCGATCACTTCAGCGAAACCGAACTCTCCGACCTTACTTTCCGCGTTGCTGCCATCAATGGCTGGAACCGCATGAGCATTGCTTTCCGCAATCCACCGGGATCGAAGGATCAAGTGTTCGGTCTGGACAAGGCCGGCTTGATCTGATGGAAAGGGCCGGCAAAGAGAAAATCAATGCCGGCCCATGATCAATTACCGGATGTTTCATCTATGACTGGAATGGATGTTCGGCATAGCTGCTAAAGTGACTCTTACCTAAACAGGTTACTTTAGGAGATGAGCTTGAGCGCCAAAATTCATGAACGTGCCGGACAGATTGCCCGGCCCGAAGACTGTGTTGATCTGGGCAAGCTGGTCGATGCCTACTATGCAAACAAGCCCGATCCGGGTGTCGCGGCGCAACGCGTTGCCTTTGGCACTTCCGGCCATCGCGGTTCTGCCTTCAAATCCAGCTTCAACGAAGCGCACGTGCTCGCCATTGCGCAAGCAATCTGTCTCTATCGACACGAACACAAAATCGACGGCCCACTTTTTATCGGCATCGATACGCATACCTTGTCGGTACCGGCTTTTGAAAGTGCGCTCGAAGTGCTGGCCGCCAACGGCGTGCAGTTGCGCATCTCGTTGAGCGGTGAGTACACGCCGACACCAGCGGTCTCGCATGCCATCCTCAAATACAACCGTGGTCGCAGCACAGGCTGGGCCGACGGTATCGTCGTCACGCCATCGCACAATCCGCCCGAGGACGGCGGCTTCAAATACAACCCGCCCAATGGCGGTCCGGCCGATACTGACGTAACCGCGTGGATTGAGCGCAAGGCCAACGAGTTTCTCGAAAACAATCTGCAAGGCGTCAAAAGAATGGCGTTGGCAACGGCACGCCAGGCCGACAACGTGCGCGAATATGATTTTCTGGGCGAGTACGTCGCCGAGCTTGGCGAGGTTCTGGATTTCGATGTCATTCGCAATGCCGGGATTCGTCTTGGTGTGGATCCGCTCGGCGGCGCCGGTGTGCATTACTGGTCACGCATCGCCGAGACCTATCGCATCGATCTGACGGTGGTCAGCAAAGATGTCGACAAGACCTTCAAGTTCATGACGCTGGATTGGGATGGCCGCATTCGCATGGACCCGTCGTCGGCATATGCAATGCAACGACTGATCGGCTTGCGCGAACGCTACGACATTGCCTTTGCCTGCGACACCGATCACGACCGGCATGGCATCGTCACACCGAGCAGCGGCTTGATGCCACCGAATAATTATCTGGCGGTCGCCATCGACTATCTGTTTCGCCATCGGCCACAATGGGGCGCGACATGCGGCGTGGGTAAAACGCTGGTTAGCAGCGCATTGATCGACCGCGTCGCAGCACGGCTCGAACGCAAACTCTACGAAGTGCCCGTCGGTTTCAAATGGTTCGTAGACGGCCTCGTCGACAAGTCGCTGGGGTTCGGTGGCGAAGAAAGCGCCGGCGCCTCTTTCAGCAAGCGCGATGGCTCGGTATGGACGACCGACAAGGACGGCATCATCGCCGCGCTGCTGTCAGCCGAAATTACCGCACGCATGGGCAAGGATCCGGGCATCCTCTATGGCGAAATGACACGCGATCTGGGCACACCCTCAGCCGCACGCATTGATGCACCCGCCACCCCAGCGCAAAAGAAAAAGCTTTCCAAACTTTCGCCGCAACAAATCAAAAGCGACAAATTGGCGGGCGAAAAGATCGAGCAGATTCTCGACCATGCGCCCGCCAATAACGCGGCAATTGGCGGCATCAAGGTTGTCGCCAAGAATGGCTGGTTCGCCGCCCGCCCCTCCGGCACCGAGGACATTTACAAAATCTACGCCGAAAGTTTTCAGGGTGATGCCCATCTGCAGCAATTACTGCAGGAAGCCCAAAGCATCGTGGACCAGGCCCTGAGCGATTAAGAAAACACAGGGCCTGGGGTGGGGCTTCACTCAAGCAAACCGAAACTGACTTCTATTGATTCGTGAGACAGCTTCAGAACGCGTTCTTGGCCGTACCACCATCCACGCGCAATGCTGCACCGGTCGTTGCCGAAGCCAGCGGGCTGGCGACGTAAGCCACCAGCGAAGCCACTTCCTCGGGCGTACCGAAACGCTTGATCAGCGAGGTCGGGCGCACCTTCTCGAAGAATTCCTTTTCAAACTCTTCAAAGGTCTTGCCTTCGTTCTTGGCCAGTGCATCAACAAAGTCCACCACACCACGCGACTTGGTCGGGCC
>DATJJR010000027.1:0-9113 GCA_035492055.1 Rhodocyclaceae bacterium
GAACCGCTTGCGGCACTTGATGCCCAACGCAAGGCCGAGTTGCTGCCTTATCTCGACACCCTGCATCGGGAACTCAAGATTCCCGTCGTGTACGTCAGCCATGCACCGGAAGAAGTCGCACGCTTGGCCGATTACATCGTCAGGCTGGACAACGGACGCATCGTCAGCAATGGTCCGACCATGGAAGAATTCCCGCGTCTCGCCATGCACCTGACAGAACAGGAAGCAACCTTTGCGCTCATTGCCGCAGAGATCGAATCCCACGATGAAAAAGACTCACTGACCCTGGTGAGCGTCGGCGCATACAAGCTGTGGGTTCGTTCCATTTCAAAGCCGGTCGGCAGCTCGATTCGTCTGCGCGTACTGGCACGTGACATCAGCCTTGCACTTGATCCGCACAATGGCAGCAGTAGCGTCCTCAACATCCTGCCGACGGAAGTTGCCGGAATGGAAGAAACCGAACCCGGGCGTACATTGGTCAGGCTCAAGTTCGGCGATACGTTCTTGTTGTCGCGCATCACCACGCGATCCGCCCGCATGCTGCAACTAAGCCTCGGACAGCCCGTTTACGCGCAGATCAAGGGCGTTGCGCCGCTCGAGTAGCGACGCTTGAAAATCACTCGCCCTCAGGTGGCACCATGAATTTCCTGAACTCAGCGAAATCCTTTTCCATGGCTTTTGCCGCCTTGCATTCCATGGCGCGATAGCGCGTAAGAATTTTCAAACCGAACTCGGTTACCTGTGCACCACCACCACCACTACCGCCGGTGCTGGTCGTCACCAATGGCTCAATAAAAGCGGCATTGGTCGCTTCAACCAGGAGCCAGGCACGGCGATACGACATGCCCATGTCACGCGCAGCCGCGGAGATCGAGCCAGTCGTAGCGATTCGCTCGACAAGCTCCGCACGCCCCGGCCCCAGCGAGGTCATTTCACTGAACAGCAAACGCAAGCGCGGACCATGCCGATCCGGTCTTGGAGGATTTTTTTTCTTTGGCATTGGACGATGATACAAGCGACTGCAAGCAAATATTGTCAACGAAAAGCAAAGAGCCGCCCGAAGGCGGCTCTTTTTGCAACACGAGGAAGCGAAGCAAATTACTGCTCGGCGGCCACGGTCACATTGACTTCGACGATCACGTCGGTATGCAGGGCGATCTGAACCGAAGATTCACCAACCATCTTCAGCAGACCATGCGGCATGCGGACAAACGACTTGTCGATATTGAAGCCCTTGGCGTTCAGCGCTTCAGCAATGTCGGCATTACCGACAGAACCGAACAGACGACCATCAACACCAGCCTTGCGCGAGATTTGAACGGTTTGGCCATTCAGCTTTTCGCCTTCGGTGGTTGCAGCAGCCAGCTTTTCAGCAGCCAGCTTTTCGAGCTCGGCGCGGCGGGCTTCGAAAGCAGCCAGGTTTTCCGGGGTCACGCGCTTGGCCTTGCCTTGCGGGATCAGAAAGTTGCGGGCATAACCGTCCTTGACCTTGACCACATCGCCGAGGCCGCCGAGGTTAACCACTTTTTCCATCAGAATAATTTGCATGGTGTTCTCTCCTCAGCTTACTGATGCAGGTCGGTGTACGGCAGCAGGGCCAGGAAACGAGCACGCTTGATGGCGGTGCCCAGCTGACGCTGATAGCCGGTCTTCGTACCGGTGATGCGTGCCGGCATGATCTTGGCGTTTTCAGTGATGAAATCCTTCAGGATTTCAACATCCTTGTAGTCGACTTGTTCGATTTTTTCTGCGGTGAAACGGCAGAACTTGCGACGCTTGAAGAGGCTACGACCCTTGTCGTCCTTGCGCTTGTTGGCGCCATTTTTCGGCTTGAATGCCATGATTTCTATCCTTCCTTGAATTCGATCGAGGTTACGTGCAGTACGAGGCTGCTGTTCCTGAGGCTTTTGGCGGCGATAAATCCCGTTGCACTGCAGAAGCTACCGGCGTTTATTCCGGAGAGCAGATTTGCCATCGGCCCGAGTGCTACACAGGCCACTTCGCAATCCACCTTTCGCTTGCTACCCCCTTCCATCTGATCCGATTCGTGCTTGAGCCTGAACTCAATCACCGGAATACCGGCCGGGGTGTGGCGTACGGCGCCTCGCTCAATCACCTGCCCATCAATTTGCAGCAGGTTGCGAGACGTCGCCGTCAGGGCTTCATTCGGCAGTCGCGGCCTCCGGCTTGGCGTCGGTCAGCGACTTGGACTTTTCTTCCTTCATCATCGGCGACGGAACGGTCACAGCCTTTTCCATCTTGATGGTGAGGTGGCGCAGCACGGCGTCGTTGAACTTGAACGCGGTTTCGAGCTCGGTCAGCGTGGCGCCGTCGCACTCGATATTCATCAGAACGTAGTGAGCCTTGTGAACCTTCTGGATCGGGTAAGCCATTTGACGACGGCCCCAGTCTTCCAGACGGTGGATTTGACCAGCATGGCCGGTCACGAGCGTCTTGTAACGCTCAATCATCGCCGGGACCTGTTCTGACTGGTCCGGATGGACGATGAAAACGATTTCATAGTGGCGCATGAATGCTCCTTTTGGATATGAAGCCCTCCCGCATGCGACGGGTAGGGCAAGGGTGGAAAGCCCGTTAATATACCCGTTTTCTCAGCCCAAAACAAGGGCTTATTTAACCCTTTCCCGTAATCTCAGGGGAAAAACATCCGGATATTTGAAGGCTTGCTGACACCGGTAAGACTTATAGTTAAGAAAAGCTAATTATTAGCAAGCGAAATTGGATCAGTCGAAAGGTCCAGCGCAGGGCACAAAGCGTGACAAATCGTCATGCGGTCGAATACAAGCAGAATCCGGAGATTTACGTGATCACCACTCCTTTCTCTGACCTAGAGTCTTGGGTTAGCTATTTCCGCAGCGCGGATATTCCTGTTCTGAAGCACACGGTGACGGAACTCGACAAACTTCGTGGCAAGGCAGACTCAGTCAATGCACGGGAGGTCTCCAGCATCGTCATGAGCGATCCGTTGATGGCCTTGAGACTACTGGCTTTTGTTGAATTACATCGGCAAAAACGCCAAATCACAGACATCACCACCATTGAACGCGTCATCCTGATGATCGGTATGGAGCCCTTCTTCAAGGAGTTTGAGCACATCCCCTACATCGAAGATCAACTACTGACTAATCCCAAATCTCTGCTGGCATTGCTGAAAATTATTCAGCGCAACCGTAAGGCCGCCTATTGGGCACGAGAATGGGCACTTGTCCGCAAAGATCTGGAGGTCGAAGAAATCATGCTGGCCGCGCTACTGCACGACGCGTCCGAACTTCTGGTCTGGGCCTTTGCTCCTGAACTGGCGCAAAAAGTAAAGTCCATTCAGACCGCCGACAAGCATGTGCGCAGCAAGGCCGCGCAAATGCAGATTCTTGGTATCACCTATCACGATCTGCAAATCAGCCTCACGCAGGCCTTGCATCTGCCCGAGCTGCTGACACGCTTGATGAACCACTCCGATGGTGAGACCAGCCATCGAGAACTCAATGTCAGACTCGCTGCAGACCTGGCCCGCCACTCGGCTAATGGCTGGGATGATGCAGCCTTGCCGGACGACTACGACGCCATCTGCAAGCTGCTGCACATGGATCAGGAAACCTTGCTGCGTCGCCTGAACGTACCTGCACAGACCGACTAGACGTTACGCGCTTCCAGCATTTCCCAACGTTCAAGCGCTTCCAGCAGTTCAGCTTCGTCGGCCTCGAGTTGCGCCTGCAGCTTGCGGGCTGTTTCACCGCCATTCTGATAGATCGAACCATCGGCAAGCCCAGCTTGCGCAGCGTTAATGTTGGCCTCCAAAGCAGCAATCCGATCCGGGAGGCTCTCGAGCTCCTTCTGTTCCTTGTAGCTCAGCCTGCTTTTCTTTTCCGGTGCCGATGCGACGGACTGGTGATTTTCCTTCGCTACATCTTTATCCTTGGTTATGTCCTTGAGCGGCGCTTTTGCAACCTCGGGCGCGACATCGCGTTGCCGCAACCAATCGTCATAGCCACCGACATACTCTTTCCACACACCCGGATTCGTCGCACTTCCTTCAGCAACGATGGTTTGCGTCACGACGTTATCGAGAAAACGTCGATCGTGACTGACGAGAAAGAGTGTGCCGTCATACTCTTGCAGCAGCGCTTCGAGTAATTCCAGCGTTTCGATGTCAAGGTCGTTAGTCGGCTCATCCAGCACAAGCACATTTGCAGGCTTGGCAAACAGGCGTGCCAGCAAAAGGCGATTGCGTTCACCACCCGACAGCGAACGCACCGGGGAACGGGCGCGTTCGCCGGAAAACAGAAAGTCTTCCAGATAACTGACAACGTGCTTTTTCTTGCCGGCGATCTCGACGTAATCCGAACCAGGGGAAATCACGTCGGCAATTGCTGCTTCAGGATCAAGCTGCTCACGAAATTGATCAAAGTAGGCAATTTCGAGTTTGCTGCCCAGACGTGCGGTACCGCTATCCGGCTCGATCGCACCGAGCACGAGTTTGAGCAATGTCGTCTTGCCAGCACCGTTTTTCCCGATCAGGCCAATCTTGTCGCCGCGCATCACGCGCGTTGAAAAATCACGCACGATGAACCGGCCTTCATAGGCTTTCGACACGTTGGTCAATTCAGTAACGAGCTTGCCCGACTCATTTCCGCGCGCCAATTCTAGATTTACCTTACCCAAGCGCTCGCGCCGCTCGCTGCGATCACGCCGCAGTTGCTCCAATCGCAGCACGCGCCCTTCGTTACGCGTGCGCCGTGCTTCAACGCCCTTGCGTATCCAGACCTCCTCTTGCGCGAGGAATTTGTCGAACTTGGCATTCACCACCGCCTCGTCCGACAGCATCTGCGCCTTGCGTGTCTGATACTCGGCAAAACTGCCGGGAAAGCTCTGCAGCCGACCACGATCCAATTCAACAATGCGCGTCGCCACGCGATCGAGGAAAGCACGATCATGGGTAATGACAACAACCGCGCCAACAAAATCGCGAATCAGATTCTCCAACCAAAGAATGCCATCAAGATCGAGGTGATTGGTCGGTTCGTCGAGCAATAGCAGATCCGGCTCGGCAACCAGCGCACGCGCCAAGGCAACGCGCTTGATACCACCACCGGAAAGTACGCCGATCTTCACTTCACCATCCAGGCCAAGTAGGCCCAAGGTTTGCTCGACACGCGTATTCAGCCGCCAACCATCATTGGCCTCAAGCTGCACTTGCAACGCCTGCAACTCGGACAAAGCTTCGTGTGATGCATCATGCGCGACCCGGTGCGTCGCCGCGTGATACGCCGAAAGCAAAGATGCCGCCTCACCCATACCGGAAGCAACAACATCAAACAGACGTGCATCCTCTTCAAACAAAGGCTCCTGCGACACATACGCGACACGCATGTTAGGTGCCCGCCACAACGTACCATCGTCAAGCGTGGCTTCACCCGCCAATGCACGCAGGAGCGACGACTTGCCGCTGCCATTGCGGCCGATCAGAGCAATGCGTTCGCCCGGATCCACTTGTAATTCAGCAGCATCCAGCAACGCCACGTGACCAAACGCCAAGCAGCCTTTATCGAGAGTAATTAGCGGCATGAAAATCGAATACCAACGCCCTCGCCTTCACGGCAAGGGCTGTGTAGAAATAGAACGGTTACGCTTTACTGCTTTGCAGACAGCGCTTTGAGGTCGGCCACGATCTGGTCGGAATGCTTCGAGGTGTCGACCTTGAGATAAGTCTTGGCAATGCGGCCTTCAGGATCAATCAGAAAGGTATAGCGCCGGGCAATACCGAACATGCCCCAGTCCATGTAAGCACCGTAGCTCTTTGCCACAACGCCCCGATCGTCCGCCAGCAACGGAAACGGGAGGTTGTATTTGGTCGCGAACTTGGCATGGGAAGCCGAATCATCGATGCTGATGCCGAGCACTTGTGCGCCCAACTGCGCCAGCGACATCATGTCATCGCGGAAATGGCACGCCTCTTCGGTACAGCCCGGTGTGTCGTCCTTCGGATAAAAATACAGCACCACCCATTTGCCGCGATATGCAGACAAGGTTTGCGCCTTGTCGTTCTGATCCTTGAGCGAAAACGGCGGTGCAACGCTGCCAACTTGCGGCACATCCTCCGCATGAGCATGCGAGACCGGCAACCAGAACGTGAAAAGCTGCAGAAGGAAAGTACAAAGCTTGCGCATGATGACCACCGGAAAAGGTTTCGTAACCTGATTATAAAACCCGCCGCAAAGGCAAGGGCTATAATGCGCCGCGCCAGCGCAATGCTGATGCCACAAAAACAAAAGGCGCTCCGCAGAGCGCCTTTTGTCATCAGCCCCGTTAGTTAAATGGATATAACCGGCCCCTCCTAAGGGTCAATTGGTGGTTCGATTCCACCACGGGGCGCCAATTCAGCAGCTTGCATCAAACCTTGAACTGTCGAGCCGAAGCTTCCATACGATCAGCCAGCGCCGACAATTGGTGCGCAGCTTCAGCCGTATGACCGGCAGCGGTACTATTTTCCTCGCTCATTTGCGAAACGCTTTCGACGTTCTGCGCAATGTTTTCGCTAGCAGCACGCTGTTCACTCAGTGAATTCGAGACCTCGTGAATGGCAGCAACGGCCTCGATGACACTGCGTTCGATCTCACGCACACGTTCGCCCGCTTCACCGGCCAAATCCTTGCCGGAGGCAGCTCGGCGTACGACATCCCCCATGCGTTCGACCGCTTCTTGAGTACTGTTCTGTATCTTGCCGATCATGTCGGCAATTTCAACGGCCGACACAGTGGTGCGCTCAGCCAGCTTGCGTACCTCGTCAGCGACGACAGCAAAGCCGCGCCCCTGTTCACCCGCACGCGCAGCTTCGATCGCAGCGTTCAATGCAAGCAGATTGGTTTGATCGGCCACTTCCTTGATGACCTGAACGATGCTCGAAATCTGTTTCGATTGCTCGCCGAGCTCGGCAATGACGCCAGAAGTTTCGTCGACCAGACTGGCAACGGCACCCATTTCATCAACCGTGGTATCGATGATGCGAGCCCCCTCACGCGAGGCCTTACCGGAGTTCTGGGCAAGCTCACTCGCGCTGTTGGCATTACTGGAGACGTGGGAAATGCTAACCGTCATTTCCTCCACTGCAGCGGCCATTGCCGACGCCGACTCGCTCTGATGAGCAGAACCGGATGAAACTTGTCCAGCCGTCGTGGACAAGCTGTCGGTAGCTGCACTGATCTGATGAATGCCTTTCAGAATCTCCTGCAAGGAGCCCTGCACTTTTTCAATCAAGGCATTAAAGGACTGTGACGCCTCACTCAATTCATCGCTACCCTGCACATGAAGGCGCAGAGTGAAATCGTTGTTGCGCTCTATATCGCGCATTGTCTTTTGCATTTGCTCAAGCGGTAACAGGATGGAACGCACGATGCATGCGGCAAATACCGCAACAAGCACCAGAGCCAGGCCCGCAATGAAGTAAATGGCAGTTGCCATCCGATCCATTGTCGCGTCGCTGTTTTTATAGGACGTATTTGCGATTTCGGTATTGATCTCGACAAGCTTCTTCGCCGCATCCATCGCAATTGCGGCAAATGGACCATTGGCATCGACCTGGGCTTGATATTTGGCGATGAGATCTCGCTGTTTCTCTGGCGAATTATTGGCCGCCAGTTGGTCAATATAGTCGTCGAGCACATTGTTGCCCTTGATCCAATCGCCCCAGATCTTGTTAATCGCACTCCATGACTCAACTTCTTCCGGAGCTTGTGGCAGCGCAGCATATGCCTCTCGCCCTTTATTGATCATTGCGAGCGCAGCTTTCTTGTTTGCAAGCAGCTTTGTGAATTTCTGCTGCGCCTGATAGTCATCCTTCAGCAGCATCACATTGCGGTTCTCGATCTTGATCTCAAGCTGAGCACGCAGTATTCGGTTCAAGGCGATGATGGACGGAATATTGTGAGCGCCCATCTCGGTCGTCGCTGCCGTACCACGGCGCATACCAAAAATCCCGGCAGCACCGACGATGCAAAGTGCCAACAGCGCGCAGACCACGAGCAACCACAAGCGCATCTTGATGCTGAGTGAGTTCATATTGTTTCCCTCTGGTATGCATGTTTTTTGATGCAATCGTTCCCTCTCCGAAACGACTGCACCGTATGAGTGTTTTTACTCATATGGTGCCGATGCTACTTCAAAAGAAAGTTATGACCGGCACGCTATCGTTGAGTGCGCAGTTGCTTGTACAACTGAAACAACACTCTGAGCGAAGTAAAACAGTCGCACGCAAACCAAAGTTGAAGAACCTGCTCGAAATACGCCTTTACCGAGCGTGGCAAAAAGCGCCAGTCGATGAAATACAAAGTGCTGGAATTGGCGAGTACGGCGCATCACGTGTATGCGCCATTAGAGGCGGTTGTTATTGGTGCCGGGAACGGGAAATCAAAAGCCTTTCCTGGGCACCATTTAATTCCTTATTAAGCAAGGAATTGCAATAACTTAGGCCGAGCTAGACGGGGTTTCGCTGGGGTAACCTTTGGGGTAACCTCTCGTGCAAACCACCTTTGGCTTGATCACAGTGACCATCAAATATGCTTTCCTCCGTGGTGGGATTATCTACTACCAGCGAGCTATCCCGGAAGACCTTCAATCCCGATACGACGCAAAGCGAATTAAGGTCAGCCTCGATACCGGAGACTTCCGGACAGCAGCCGCAAAAATCGAAATCCTAAATCGGGAACTCGAAGCTGAATGGGTCCTCCTACGAGGAAGCCCTGATTCGGCACCGAAGAACATCCGCAGGCAGGCTGAGGACCTTCTGAAATCGTGGGGCCTGTCGCCTGCGCCCGCGATCCATGATCCCAATGCGCGAGACTTGTTCTATGACCACCTCGAACGCAAACGCGAAGCATATGCCGGAGGCGATGAGGAGGCATACTGTTGAATTGCGTCAAATCCTGACCCTAGATTTGCACTGAAATTTGACCCACCCAAAAGCTCAGAATCCAGGGTGTTCCTTTGCTCGCAGATTTGACCCTGTCTAACTGATCCACCTTCCACTGTCTGGCGAAGGCGGCAACACGGTCATACGAACCTACGAACCCCAGCGATCGCAGATCCGCATGAATCTGCTT
>DATJJR010000028.1:0-3013 GCA_035492055.1 Rhodocyclaceae bacterium
GTGCATCCGAAGGCCATTCTCGATTTCGATCGCTTGTCGGAAAACCTGCGCGAGGAAATCGCACGTCGCGCGCGCGGCTACGCCAATCCGCGCGATTTTTTTGTCGAGAAACTGGTCGAGGGCGTCGCCACCATCGCCGCCGCGTTCTATCCGAAGCCAGTGATCGTGCGCCTGTCGGACTTCAAGTCGAATGAATACCGCAAGCTCATCGGCGGCAAACTCTACGAACCGGAAGAGGAAAATCCGATGCTCGGCTTCCGTGGCGCATCGCGCTACATCGCGCCGGACTTTCACGATTGCTTCGCCATGGAAACCGAGGCGATGAAGCGTGTTCGCAATGATCTCAAGCTCACGAATGTGGAATTAATGGTGCCGTTCGTGCGTCGCCTTGAGGAAGCTGACAACCTGATGAAACTGCTTGCTTCGCATGGTCTCAAGCGCGGTGAGAATGGATTGCGCATCGTCATGATGTGCGAAATTCCGTCGAACGCAATTCTCGCTGAGCGCTTTCTCGAATATTTTGATGGCTTCTCGATCGGCTCCAACGATATGACGCAGCTTGGCCTTGGTGTAGATCGCGATTCAGCGCTGGTGGCCAACGCGTTCGACGAACGCGATCCAGCCATCAAGGAACTGCTGGCGATGGCCATCCGCGCTTGCAACAAGCATGGGAAGTACGTCGGCATCTGCGGGCAGGGACCTTCCGATCATATCGATCTCGCCATCTGGTTGATGCAGGAAGGCATTCAGAGTATGTCGCTGAATCCGGACACGGTTGTCGATACCTGGTTGCGTCTGGCCGAAGCCGTGCGATAAAGTAAACGCATGACCGGCATGCACATTCTGCTGTGGCGTTGCCTCGCCATTATTGCTCTGCTCCTTGGCGTGATTGGTGCCGTACTGCCGATCATGCCGACCGTACCGTTCATCTTGCTTGCCGCCTGGGCCGCCAGCAAAGGCTGGCCGGCACTGGAAGGCTATTTGCTCGAGCATCCTGTTTTCGGCAAACCGATACGTCAGTGGCGTGAACATGGCGCGGTCTCTCGCCGTGCGAAATGGTTTGCTACGGCAGCCATGGCCTGCAGCCTCGTCTTCATGCAGTTTCTACCAGTCCCGCTGTGGGTACCGCTCAGCGCTGCGCTTGTGTTCGTTGCCGTTCTCACTTGGCTGTGGCGCCGTCCGGAGCCTTGAAACAGGAATGATCGTCGCCATTTAAAATAGCGGGATCGTTCATCTTCAGCCGGTTTCATGACACAACGCAACGCAATTCGCATCGTGGCTCTCTTCGAGGCGCTCAAGGGGTTGGTCGTACTCGCCGGTGCCTCCGGCCTGCTGATCATTCACTCTCACACGCTCGATATCGCGACGCGCCTGATTGAGCATGCACATCTCGACCCGGATGCAAAATATCCCCACATCTTCCTCGATGCCGCTCAGCATTTTCAGGATACGCATTTGCTGTTGCTGGCGCTGATTACAGCGGCTTATTGCACCCTGCGTTTCGCCGAGGCCTATGGACTGTTTTACGAAAAAGCCTGGGCCGAAATTCTCGCCGCCGCCAGCGGCGCAATCTATGTTCCGTTCGAACTCACGGAAGCCCTGCGCCATCCACATCCGCTGCACATCACCGTGCTCGTACTCAATATCATTGTTGTACTGTTGATGTTGCAGGCACTGTGGCAACGTAGATCGAAACATCCGCAAGAAGACGCCAAGAACATCACGCGATAAGCAATGCCTCGCGCCACGCGGCGAACTTTCTGTCGAATGCCAGCGTATAGGCTGGGCTGCTCGATGGCAGTACATGCACCTCGTAATCCATGTCGTGCAAGAGGCGCTGGAATTTGGCGGCAGTCTGGCCGTTGAAGCAAACACGCTCAAGCTTCGGTGCAAGTGTTCTCAGTCGCGCGAAATCATTGGTCACGCCCAGACGAATGTCGCTATCAAGGCTGCCTTCGCGCTCACACGTCGCATACACGTCCCAAACGGCAATGCCCGCGGCTTGGATGTATGGCCAGCGAGCCGCGTAATCCATTTCATAAAGCGACTGATTCAGCAGCGCGCCCATGATTTTCCAGAATTGATTTTGCTTGTGCGCGTAGTACTGCTGTGCTTTTAACGATGCTTCGGAAGGAAACGAGCCGAGAATCAAGGTACGGGCCCGCGTATCGATGATCGGCGCGAACCCGCGCAGCGTACTCATTCAGCGCTTCCTGACAGTTCGTCCTGCTTTGCAGGGCGAACTGTCATAACCCTTTCCACTTGAAGAAAGGGTGGAGGGGTGAACTTAATTTCCACCGATTTCCAGCATCAACTGATTCACGCGCTTCACGAAGGTTGCCGGGTCATCCAGGGTGCCGCCTTCGGCCAGCAAGGCCTGGTCAAACAGCACATTGCTCCAGTCCTCGAACTTCTTTTCTTCGTACTTGAGGCGCATGACCACCGGGTGATGCGGATTGATCTCGAGGATCGGCTTCGTGTCCGGTGCATTCTGGCCGGCGGCCTTGAGAATGCGGGCGAGGTTGCCACCGATATCGTGTTCATCGGCAATGAGACATGCCGGCGATTCCGTCAGTCGGTGCGTGACGCGCACGTCCTTGACCTTATCAGTCAACGTCGTCTTGATCTTCTCGACCAACTCCTTGAATTCGCCAGCCTCTTTTTCCTGTGCCTCTTTTTCGGCCTCGTCCTCCAGTTTGCCGAGGTCGAGGTCGCCACGTGCCACCGACTGCAATTGCTTGCCATCGAACTCGGTCAGATGGCCAATCAGCCATTCGTCCACACGCTGCGACAGCAACAACACCTCGATGCCCTTCTTGCGGAAAACCTCCAGATGCGGACTGTTCTTGGCAGCGTTGAAGGATTCGGCGGTGACGTAGTAAATCTTGTCCTGGCCATCCTTCATGCGAGCAATGTAATCGGCAAGCGACACGGTTTCATCCGTCGTATCGGCGTGCGTCGAAGCAAAGCGCAGCAGCTTGGCGATGCGTTCCTTGTTGGCAGCATCTTCGCC
>DATJJR010000029.1:0-9977 GCA_035492055.1 Rhodocyclaceae bacterium
TTGCGGCTCATGCCTGTCGAGCTCATCGACAGGCATGAGCTTGCCGGCGCGTATGCCAAGGAGGCGCAGCTTGCGTTCCAGCGGTACACGCTTCAGGCATTCGCGTGCAGCACGCAGGATTTCGTCGGCGCTGACGGTGGCGAGCGGAATCGTCAGGTCGCGTGTGACGCCTTCGAAGTTGTCGTAGCGCAATTTGATGCCGATGGTGCGCGCCGCGTAGCGCTTGCGTTGCAGATCGTCGGCCAGCCGCGTGCACAGATCGACCAAGATGGTCGACAGCTTTTGTCGATCGTGCCGCGCATGCAGGTCGCGTTCGAAGGTGGTTTCGCGGCTGATCGACTTTGGTTCGGACTCGGTGACGACAGGGCGTTCGTCGATGCCATGCGCGGCCTCGTTCATCCATGCGCCATAACTGCGGCCGAAGTGTTGCTGCAGGAATTCACGCGATTGCGCGGCCAGCTCGCCAATGGTGTTGATGCCCAGTTGCTTGAGTTTTTCCGTGGCCTTGGGGCCAATGCCGTTGATCTTGCTGGCGGCGAGTGGCCATATTTTCACGGGCACATCGTCTTGCATGACGATGCTGAGGCCATTCGGCTTGTTCAGGTCGGAGGCAATCTTGGCAATGAGCTTGCAATGGCTCACACCGATGGAACAGCTCAGCCCAGTCGCGTCGCGCACGGCCTGCTTGAGTCGTAGTGCGAGCGTTTCGGTGTCTTCGTCGATATGGCTGAGGTCGATGTAGATTTCGTCGATGCCACGGTTTTCGATCAGCGGCGCAATCTCGGCGACGGCACTCTTGAACAGGCGCGAGTAATGGCGATAGGCGGTGAAATCGACCGGTAACAGCACGGCCTCTGGCGCGAGCTTCGCGGCCTTCATCATGCCCATTGCCGAAAATACGCCGAGTGCACGCGCTTCGTAGGTCGACGTTGTGATGACGCCACGGCCGATGTAGTCCTTGAGTCGCGCATAGCGCCGCGTGCCATCGGGCAGTATTTCCGGTTGCGCTTCGCGGCCGCCGATGATGACGGCCTGTCCCTTGAGGTCCGGATAACGCAGCAACTCGACGGATGCGTAGAAGGCATCCATGTCGAGATGGGCAATCCGGGGTGTTGGGTGTCGCATGGCAGGAAATACGGATGCAGGAACGGGGCGATCTGAATCAGGATTCCAATTTTCCCTCAGACCGCACCAGCATGCTGCCGTTTTTCATTAACGACTGAGCGTGCGTAATTCTCCGTGCGCAATGCCCCATACGGTACGCACCAGCAAGACTGCGATGGCGATGCTGGCGAATGCGAGCAAGGCAATCGCAATCGCATCGGCTTGAGGGCCTCTGATCCAGCGTGTTGCTGCAGGGGAGGCGGCCGTCGCAGGTGCCGATAGGGCCGACGGGATTTGCTGCCGAATTACACCGTGCGTTCGATCAGCTCCGCCAATACGGCTTCGAAGGTTTTTTCGCCAATGATGCGTTCGTTGGTGCCGTTGCGTTCGAAGTCGATCCAGCCGGAATTGAAGCCGTCGAGCATCTCGATGCGCGGTTTCGGCCAATCCGTACCCTGCGCCTGGAAGTAGTTCAGCCATTCGCCATTCGGTATCGGCTTGGCGGTGACCGAACGGCCTACCGCAGCACCGAGCATGGCAGCGATGACATGCTGGGTGTAGCGGCGCGGGCCTTCAATCTCGATGATGCGACGACCGGTCCAGGTTTCTTGCAGCACCATGCTTGCCACACGGCCGATATCGTCGGTCGCCACCATGGGGTAAAGGGCGTCCAGCGGTTGCAGGAAGCTCGGCATGATGCCGGTGTCGCGCGCCGGCGCGATGTCCCACAATGAATTCTCCATGAACCATGCCGGACGCAGCACGGCGACGGGAATATCGCGGACGGGTTCCAGTGCTTCCTCCAGCATGCGCACTTGCGTGATCAGGCCGAGCCCGGACATGCGATGACCGCCGACAGAGGAAAGTGCAACGATCCTGCCGGGGCGTGCCGCCAGAACGGCTTCGAGCTGCGCCGTGATGGCGGCGCGCGCTTCCGGGTAACCGGGTTTGGGGGCGAAATATGGCGGCACCATGATGAAGACGCCTTCGCTATCGTCAAAGGCCTGCTTGAGTGATGCGGCATCGTTGGCGTCGCCGACAACCAGTTCCACGCCTTGTGCAGCCCAGTGCGCGGCCTTCTGTGTGTCGCGCACGACGGCGCGAACCGGTTTGCCTGCGGCGAGCAGGGTGCGTGCAATGGCACCGCCGACCTGGCCTGTAATTCCCATGACTGTATACATTTCATCTCCTTGCGTTCACCGGCGTGCGCCGTACGGAACGCATTCTGGGGACGTGGAGATTATTTCGCGATAGCATGAACGTAATTTGATTGATGACATTTATGTATCAATGATCAATTGAGCGAAGGGGGATGTCATGAGCTTCGATGAACGTGTGCTCAACGGCATGAGTGTGTTTTCCGCGATTGTCGATACCGGCAGCTTTGCGCGCGCCAGCGATGTGCTCGACATGTCGCAACCGGGTGTGAGCCGTGCCGTGGCGCGGCTCGAAGGGCGCCTGGGCATTCGCCTGTTCGATCGCACCACGCGGTCTGTCACGTTGACGGACGAGGGGCGACGCTTCTATGAGCAAGTGCAACCATTGCTGGCGGGGTTGGAAGAGGCGGCCGCATCTGCGGCGATGGGCGGCAAGTCCGTTCGTGGTCGCTTGCGCGTCAATCTCGATCCTTTCTTCTCGCGTATGGTGCTTGGCCCGCATCTGGGCAGTTTTCTCGATCGCTATCCTGAGTTGCAGCTGGAGCTGATCACACGCGACCAACTGGGCGACATGGTTGGTGACGGTTTCGATCTGGCCCTGCGTTTCGGGCAGGCACGCAACTCCAGCCTGGTCGCGCGAAAGCTGCGCGACTTTCGCATCCTCACAGTGGCAACGCCGGACTACATCCGCCGCAATGGACGGCCTGAAACGCCGCAGGCCTTGGAAGATCGTCGACATACGTGCGTGTTGTTTCGCGAGCCCGAAACAGGGCGGCCGTATTCATGGGAGTTTCATCGCGGCCGCAAGAAGATTGAATTGACGCCGCAGTCGCAGCTGGTGGTCAACGATGCGGGCACGCTCTACGCAAGTTGCTTTGCTGGATACGGCATCATTCAGGTGATGGATCTCGGTGTCGAGGCCATGCTCGAATCCGGACAACTCGTCGATCTGTTTCCGGATTGGCCGGACGAGACGTTTCCGCTTTATGCCTACTATCCGTCGCGCCGCCATCCGCCGGCAAAGACGCGCGCCTTTCTTGATTTCATTGTGTCGCTGTGCGAAACCTGATGTGGGTCGGTCATGCGATTTGGTGCCGCTGCGGAAACGCATCCGCAGCGGCGTCTTTGCTTTGGTGGCTTGATCAGCCTTTCAGATAACGTGCGGCCGGCGTTTTACGCGAAAGATTCGGCAGCATCTTCTGGCGTGCTGCATCGAACGCTTCCCAATCGGCGGCATCGGGCAGCGCAGGAATCGTCACGACTTCGCCTGCATCCAGGCCGACCAATGCAGCATCTACCATGTCTTCGGTGGTCATGATCCATTCGGGCGGCAGATCGCTGAGCGATACGCCGGCGTTGCCCCAAAGTTCGGTCGCAGTGGCACCGGGTAGCACGGCTTGAACGCGGAGGCCTTTTTCGTGGAGTTCGTTGTGCATCGAACGACTGAAGTTGAGCACGAAGGCCTTGGTGCCGCTGTAGCTGCCATTCAACAACTCATGCGCCATGGCAACTACCGAACTGATGTTGATGATGGTGCCGCCGCCGCGCGTAACAAAGGCCTGTGCCGCCGCGTGACTGAGATGCATCAGCGAGATGACGTTGAGCTTGATCATGTCTTCTGCCACTGCCGGATCGGATGCCAGCAACGGTGTTGCCATGGCGCTGCCGGCGTTGTTGATCAGCAAAGTGACATCGGGGGACGCTACGCGTTGGGCGACCTTGTTGATGTCCGCGGATTGGGTCAGGTCGGCAACGAGAATTTCGACTTTACGGCCGGTCTTTTGCTTGATGTCCTGTGCGAGTTTTTCCATGCGGGCCTGGTTGCGGGCGACCAGCACGAGGTCGTAACCGCGGTGCGCCAGTCGGTCGGCGTAAACGGCGCCGATGCCGGAAGATGCACCCGTGACGATGGCGGTGCCGAGGGATGTATTGCTCATGATGTGCTCCTTGTCGATGTGTTGAGGGTTGATTGACAAGTGCAAGGTTAGGGATGAGACTGTAGGCCTGAATGTCATGTATCCCACCTTTTAAGACATCATGAAGAAAATTGGCCTTGTCATCTTTCCGGGCTTTCAAGCCCTTGACCTGTCTGTCCTGACGCCGTTTGAACTGGCCAATAGCCTGGCGCCCAAACCTGTGTACGAATTGGCAATCCTGTCCGAAACCGGTGGCATGGTTAGCACCACGATGGGCGTGTCGGTGGACAGCAAGGCGTTTGGCCCGGATGCAGCGGATACGTTGTTGATCGGCGGAAGCACAAGTATTCCAACGGCATCGCCAGGCCTGCTGAAAAAACTGCGTGCCGTGGCGCCGCGCACGCGCCGCATTGGCAGCGTCTGCACCGGCGCATTCATTCTGGCGGAGACGGGATTGCTCGACGGACGTCAGGCAACGACGCACTGGTATGCCGCGCGAGACTTTCAGATGCAGTTTCCCGCAGTCAAGGTCATGGAAGACCGCATCTACACCACGGACGAGGGCATATGGACATCTGCCGGCATGACGGCCTGCATCGATATGGCGCTGGCCATGTTGTCGGACGATCTGGGGAGCGAGATGTCGCGTGCGATTGCGCGCAAGATGGTGGTCTATCACCAGCGCCCGGGCGGGCAATCGCAGTTCTCGGCGTTACTTGAGCTGGAGCCGCGTTCTGACCGGATTCGCAATGTGTTCAATTTCATCAAGCGCAATCTGCGCAGTGAACTTTCAGTCGAGCAACTGGCGGATGTTGCGCACTTGAGCCCGCGTCAATTCACCCGCATCTTTCAGACCGAAACCGGCCAGTCGCCGGCGCGTGCGGTGGAGCGGATTCGCGTCGAGAGTGCCCGCATCCTGATTGAATCGGGCGGCCATACCATCGAGCGGGTGGCCGAGCATACCGGCTTCGACGACACTGAAAGAATGCGCCGCGCCTTTCGCCGCATCCTCGGTCAGCCGCCGCAAAGCTTCAAGCCGGTTCGGAGTAATGGAAAAATGGCTGCTTGAGCATTGCCACGGATCGAGAGTTGCGGCCAGTTGTTGCCTTGTGCTGCATGAAAAAAGCCTCGCTCCCGATGAGAGAGCGAGGCTTCGTCTTGTAAGGCCGAACGGTTTAGTTATTTCCCGCCGGCACAATGGTCAGGTCAGGTTTGACCATCTTTACGCCTTGTACGGCAGTCGCCAGAGCGATGGCGCGTTCGGCGGTCTGAGCCTTGTCCACTTGACCATGCAAGGTTACGACCCCCTTGTTCGATGTGACGGAAATTTTGAACAGGGAGGTGATGCTGTCGCTGAGCAATGCAGTCTTGACCTTTGTCGTGAGCGTTGCGTCGTCGACATATTGACCGGCGCTTTGCCCGACTTGTGCGGCGGAGTTGCCGGCATCAGCATGGGCAGCGGTGGCTGTGACTGACATGATTGCCAAGGCTGCGATCATGATGGCTACATCGGTTTGACGAAATTGCATGGAATTTCTCCTTTCCTTGTCGATGAGAAGGGGATTACAAAAGGGCGTCGGTATTGACGGTGAAGCTGGCGATCCGCACTAGCAGGTGCGCGTTAACGGCCTTGACGCCAGGAATGGCGGCTGTAGTGTTGACGGCACGTTCAAGCGTTTCGGGCTTGTCGAGTTCGCCGCTTAGCGTAACGACACCTTTCTGGGTGTTGACCTTGATGGCAAAGGCCGACGTCATGTTGTCGCTGAACAGGGCAAGCTTGACGCGAGCGGTCAGTGCAGCGTCATCTATAAAATGGCTTGTATTGAGGCTGGAAGGATCACTGGTCGCTGATGGATTGCGTGGCGTGCTTGCGGTATGTATTTCGGAAGCGCGCAGGGAAGGCAAGGCGAGCAGCGCGAGAATTAGCAACAAGGCTGTATCGATGCGACGCAATTTCATGTGGTTTCCTTTCTTATCGTGTATTGCGGGATCGTGCCTTGATGTCGCAAGGGCCATGCCAGTTGCTCTTTTTGTTTTTATTTCAGTTGGTTAGGGCGTTTTTCTAGATCGCGTATACGCATTGACGTGTTGGTGATGACCGACAGATACCCGCGGGATAATCAGAAGTCTTTTTATTTCAATGGGTTGCTGTGTCTCCGAATGGCGACAAGGCTTAAATGAGGTCTGGCATACACAGGCTCATCCTCTGAGCCTTGCGTTGCGCAAGATGTGCTCCGTCAATCCACAAGGAGTCCGTCATGTCGCACTTGATCTCTCGCCTGTCCCATCTCCCGAATCTTTCCGACCGCTTTGTGTTCAGCTCTACCGTGATCCTGTGGGTCGTGGCATTGCTCATCACTTGAGCATTGCGGGCACGGCGCAACGCCGTGGACGGGTAGCGCAGCCGCTTTTCATGCCCTGTTAATATCGGGCGATGTTTACGTTTATCCACGGCAATCGGCAGGAATGGCTTGCGCGGCACTTGGCAGCGCGACTCGGCAGTCAACCGCTCAATATCTTCGAGCGCGAGGTCGTGGTGGTGCAAAGCGGTGGCATGGCGCGCTGGCTGCAGATGTTCCTGGCTGAAGAACTGGGGATTGCGGCGCAATTCCGTTTCACGTTTCCGGCGGGCTATTTGTGGTCCTTGTTTGGCAAGGTGTTGCCGGGCGTGCCGAAAGAAACGCCTTTTGCGGCCGACATTCTCACGTGGCAACTGTTGCGGCTGTTCAAGGAAACGCCGACGACAGAAACGTTTGCGCCGCTGTCGCGCTATCTGGCCGATGGCGATGCCGTCAAGCGGCACGGTCTGGCGCGACGTCTGGCCGAGTGCTTCGACAGTTATCTGGCCTACCGTCCGCAATGGGTGGGTGCCTGGCTTGCCGGCAAGACAGTCGGCCTTGGCGAGCACGAAGCTTGGCAGGCATGGCTGTGGCAACGCATTGGTGCGGAAGCCGGCAATTTGCCCGATGCGCATCCGGCCGAGTTATTTTTCCAGGCGCTGGAAGATGATCCTTCTTTGATCAAGAAACTGCCAGCACGCCTTACCGTCTTTGGCATTGGTGCAATGCCGCCGCCGTATCTTGATATTTTCAAGCGCCTTGGCGATTTCATTGACGTGGCGTTCTATCTGGTCAATCCCTGCCGTGAATACTGGGGAGATCTGGTGACGCAGCGTGCATTGGCGCGCGCTGCGCTGGAAACGCCGGATGTTCTACCTTTGCTCGAAACCGGTCACCCTTTACTTGGATCGCTGGGGCAGGTGACACGCGCGAGTTTCGAACGGCTGGCGGGTGAGAACGACCAAGCGCTGTTCGTCGAATCGGCTGCCGATATGAAGGCCGCCCATCTTCCTTCGGACCGGTTGCTGCAGACATTGCAGGACGACATGCTCGATATGCGTCGTCGCGAAGCGGATGAACGCCTGGTGCTTGAGGCCACGGACGATTCAATTCAATTCCACATTTGCCACGGTGCAACGCGCGAATTGGAGGTCCTGTTGGATCGCCTGCTCAAGCTGTTTGCCGACGATCTCACGCTGCAGCCTCATGACGTACTGGTATTAACGCCCGATATCTTGTCGATTGCGCCCTTGATCGAGGCCGTGTTCGGTACGCAGCAAGGCCGACAGAGTATTCCGTTCACGGTGGCCGACCGGCCGCTTGAGCTTGAAGCTCCCTTATTGCGTGCTTTCAACGCTTTGCTTGATCTTGCACAAGGTCGACTCGATGCCGAAAGCGTGCTCGGTGTGCTTGAGCAACCATGCATTGCCGCTCGCTTCGGTTTTGACGACGAAGCCCTGGCATCGGCGCGTGCGTGGGTTGGCGAGAGTGGCATCCGCTGGGGCTTGTCGGGCACTGATCGCGCGGCGCGCGGTTTGCCTGCCGACGATACGCACAGCTGGCATTTCGGCCTGAAGCGCATGCTTCTCGGCGTGGCCTTGCCGCAGAAGGGCGCACAGCTTTTCGACGGTACGCTGCCCTTCGATGTCATTGAAGGCGTGCGTGCGCAGACGCTTGGCAAATTGCTTGGTTTCATGGATGCGCTTGAGCTTGCCTTGAAGCAGCTTGCGCAAGAACGCAGCGTGGTCGATTGGGCAGAATTGTTGCCGCAGCTTTGCCTGCGCTTCTGCTTTGATGAAAACGATTTCAGCGATAACAGTGCGCAGCGCGCCATGCAAACCTTGCGCGACACGCTGCGTCAGTTGTCGCAAGCCGCACAGCGCGCCGCGAGCGATGAATTGGTGCCGCTTGCTGTTATACGGAGCGAACTGCAAACACGTTTGAACGACATGCCGCCGGGCTGGGCTTTTCTCGGCGGCGGAGTCACCTTTGCCGCGCTGCGTGCTTATCGTGCCGTGCCGGCACGCGTGATCTGCCTGATCGGCATGAATGACGGCGTGTTTCCACGCAATCCAGCGCTGCCCGGTTTCGATCTCCTGAATAAATATCCGCAGGTCGGCGATCGAGAATTGCGTGCCGAAGATCGCCATGCCTTCCTCGAAGCCTTGTTGTCGGCGCGCGAGTATTTGCACGTCAGTTATGCCGGTCGCAGCATTCGCGACAACGCAGAGCTGCCGCCGTCCATGCTCATTGCTGAGTTGCGCGATGCACTGGATAAAACTGCAATCAGCAGCGACGGAAAGCCCGCCAGTGCTGCGTTGACCCTGCATCACCGCTTGCAGGCTTTCTCACCGCGTTACTTCGATGGCAGCGATGCACGCCTCTACAGCTACGCTGCGAATTACGCGCAAACAGCGACTGCTGCACAAACCGAACGTAGTGAAGCGCAGCCTTTTGTGAATCGTGTGTTGCCGGATGCACCGCCGGAATTGCTCGACATTACGCCACAACAGTTCATTGCGTTCTTCCGTAATCCAGCGCGGCATCTTTTACGGCATCGCCTGGGTGTGCATCTTGAAGAAAGCGAAGGGCTGCTCGAGACGGATGAGCCTTTTGTGCCCGGCGGCTTGGCGCGTTATCACCTGCGCCACAGTCTGGTCGAAGACTGGCAGGTCGGCGTGAATACGCGCGATGATGCGTTCGCCTTGGCCCGCGCACGCGGCGCATTGCCGCATGGCGCCGCCGGTGCTGCATGGTTCTCTCAGTTATGGGATGGCTTTGCACCGTTTGCCGAACAGGTCGCTGGACAAGGCGGCGAAGCGTTGCCGCCGTGCCGCATTGATCTATCGGGGGCCGGTGTCCGTGTGCGTGGGAGCATTGCCGGTTTACAGCAGCGCGGTGAGGAAATCGTCTACCTCGATTGGCGCGTTGGTGAGGTTCGTCCATTCGACAAACTTTCCCTGTGGCTGAATCATGTGCTGTTGCATGCCGCCGGACAGCTCTGTACGAGTCGACTGCTGACACCCGAGGACGATTTTTCCTTGCCGCCGCTGAATGGCACTCACATTGAAAATTTGTTCGGTATTTATGCACGCGGCAGTCGTGAATTGCTGCCGTTCTTTCCCGCAACGTCGTTGCATTGGTTGACCTTGCAGCGTAGCGAGGCCAAGGGAAAACGCGGCGCCGACTGGCAGCGTGACTGGACAGTCAATCAATTCAATGTGCGCGCCGAAAGCCTGGACGCCTATGTCGATCAGGCGTGGCAGGGTTGTGATCCATTCAATGAAATCTTCGCCGAGCTGGCCGAGGCACTCTACGCACCCATGCTGGATCATGCGGGAGAGTCGGCATGAGTCGCGTATTGAACATTCCATCGGTGCAACTCGCTGGCGTGCAAATGATCGAGGCCAGTGCCGGCACCGGCAAGACCTGGACTATCGCTGCACTGTATTTGCGTTTGT
>DATJJR010000030.1:0-3675 GCA_035492055.1 Rhodocyclaceae bacterium
CCGCCGGACAGGCGCGTTGGCCATTCGTCGGCGCGATCAGCGAGACCGACCTGTGCAAGCGCATCGAGCGCCTGGCTACGGATGGCCTTCTTGTTGCCCTTGAGTCCGAGTGCGACATTGTCGAGCACCGTTTTCCATGGCAGCAGTCGCGAATCCTGAAACATGATGCGGAGTTCGTCATGAATACCTTTTTGCGAGGTGCCATCGAGCGAGATACCACCTTGCGTCGGCACATCGAGGCCAGCCAGCAAGCGCAGCAGCGTGCTCTTGCCGCAACCGCTGCGACCGACGATGGCGACAAATTCGCCGGGCGGGATGTGCAGGTCGAGATCGGTGAGTACCTGCCGCTCGCTTTTGTTGACGACGAAGCTGCGGCCGAGGCTGCGGATGTCGATGGCCAAGCCCGGTTGTGAATGCGGGACGAGCAATGCGGGAAGATCGAGTTTCATGTGTTCAGATGCCCAGGTAGGTCGTGTTCCAGCGCAGCAGCCAGCGTTCCAGCGCACGGGCAAACATGTCGGCGAGCTTGCCGAGCAAGGCATAGAGCAGGATGCCGAGCAGGACCACGTCGGTCTGCAGGAATTCGCGTGCGTTCATCGTCATGTAACCGATGCCCGCCTGTGCCGAAATGGTTTCGGCGACGATGAGGATCAGCCACGTAAACCCCAGCGCGTAGCGCACGCCGACGAGAATGGATGACAGCGCGCCGGGCAAAATGACATCGCGATACAGGCGCCAGCCGCTGAGACCGTAGCTCCGGCCCATCTCGATCAACGCGGGATCGACCGAACGAATGCCGTGGAAGGTGTTGCTGTAGACCGAGAAAAAGACGCCGAAGGAAATCAGGAACAGCTTCGCCGTTTCGTCGATGCCGAACCAGAGAATGACAAGCGGAATCGTGGCCAGCAAGGGAATGTTGCGGATCATCTGCAAGGTCGTATCGAGCACGATTTCGGCAATGCGCGAGGAACCGGTGAGCAGGCCGAAGAACAGGCCAAAGCCGCTGCCGATGGCGAAACCAGTGACGGCGCGCCACGTACTGATCTTGACGTGTTGCCACAGTTCGCCGGTCTTGGCGAGATGCCACCCGGCTTCAAGCACGGCCAGCGGTTCGGGCAAGACGCGTGAAGACAGCCAGCCCGAGCGTGCCGAGAGTTCCCAGGCGACGATGATGAGCGTGGGCACTAGCCAGGGCAGGAAAGTGTGTGCGACGCGAGAGAATCGATGTTGCATGTGATGTTGTATGCGACGTTGTATATCTTGGCTCAGGAATAAACGCCCGGTTCCGGGACATGGCCGGTGAGCAGCCAACGGCCCAGATCGCGGAGCTTATAGTCGATCGGATCGTGCAGCGTGTGCGTGCGCACATTGCGCCAGAAACGGTCGTGACCGAAGTGCGAGAACACCGCACCGGCCCCCATGGTTTCGAACACGCGCGAGGTGATTTCCAGCGTCGAACGTGTGGCCGAGGCCTTGGCAGTGAAGACTGCCACAGCAACTTCGCCGCGCGCTTCGGCTGTCAGTGCGTCGCCGCGATCCCATGCAGCTTGCAGTGCGTGAGCAGCTTTCTCGGTCAGTGCAATCGAACCCTGCAATGCAACCCAGAGTTCGCCGTAGTGTTTCTGGATGTAGCGATCATCGGCCACGCTGTCGACGCCCGAGCCTTGCCACGGCCGTGCGTGCGTCGTCACGTAATCGCGTGCGGCATTGAGTGCGCCGAGTGCGTTGCCGATGAAGACTTCAGTGAGGATGAGTTGCGACACGATCGATCGCAGGCTCTGGCGTGGCGTCTTGCGCTTCGCCGTGAAGTTGTCGCCCAGGCCGCCGAGAATGTCTTCCGTGGCAATGCGGACATTATCAAAATAGGTGGTGCCGCTGTCGGTCTGACGCTGGCCCATGGCGTCCCAGTTTGTCTCGATACGTACACCGGGACGATCTGTCGGGATGGCGATGAAAACGCGATCGTCGATCGGGCCGCCGGGACGGCTCGCGATCGGTGCAGTCAATACCAGTGCGTCGGCACCGGTTGCACCGGAACAAAAACTCTTCACGCCATCAAGCGCAAACTGTTCATCGTCTTGACGGAAGCCCAGGCGCGGATCGCGACCGTTGGTGGCGTTACCCCAGAACCAGTTCTTTTCGACAGTCTGTACAAGCAAATGCTTGCGTTGTTCGGTATCACCGTAGAGCAGGATGCTGGCGACCTGAAGATGCTGGAAGGCGAACAGATGACCGAGCGAGCTATCGGCTTCGACCAGACGACGAATGGTTGCGTAAACATCCGGCCAGGCGAGACCCTGGCCGCCAAATTCATGCGGAATGGCAATCGTCAGCAGACCGCTGTCGCGAAGTAATTGGCGTTGTACCCAGGCCGTGCCGCCGGCGCGATCGCGTTCGACGGCGGTGGCGGCCAGTTCGGCGGCCACACGCTCGACCGTGTCACGGATCGACGTGTGCGTCCTGGTATGGAATGAAGGTAATGCGCTTGCCAATGGCGTTGCGCTCAAGCGCTCAATGGGCGTATTCATTGTTGATCACCCGCGTTTACGCTTGTGGCTTCCACACGACGGCATCGAAAACACTGACCGGCTTGGGCAGCAGGCCTGCTTCGTAGAAGGTGTCGGCAATCTTTTGCTGCTCGCGCAAAGCGGTTGGTACGACGGGCCGGACCTCGTAGCTGCGGCGTGCGTTGGCTGCAGTCACCGTGGCCGTATCCAGGCCCCAGATGGGTGCCAGGATGGCAGCAGCTTTTTCAGGATTGTCTTTCACCCATTTGCCGGTGTGTTGCAGTTCGGCATAGATCAGGTTGACGAGCTTCGGTTGCGCGTCGGCAAAGGCACTTGATGCGAGGTAATAGCGTTGATAGTCGGCGACACCGTTGCTGCCGTCGGCGATGACGCGTACTTGCGTTTGACGTTGCGCCGCGGCAACGAATGGATCCCAGGTCACCCAGGCGTCCACTGCGCCGCGCTCGAAAGCGGCGCGGCCATCGGCAGGCGTGAGATAGGCAGGTGTGATGTCCTTGAATGACAGCCCGGCCTTGTTCAGTGCCGAGATCAGCAGATAGTGGGAGCCGGCGGCCTTGGTGACGGCGATTTTCTTGCCCTTGAGATCGGCGACTGTCCTGATCGGTGAATCTGTCGGCACCAGAATGGCTTGTGCCTTGGGTGACGGCGCTTCCTGAGCAACGTAAACGAGCTTGGCACCGGCGGCCAGTGCGAACACGGGTACGGTATCGGCGACATCTGCGCTGAAATCGATGCTGCCGATGTTGAGCGCCTCAAGCAGCGGCAGACCACTGGTGAATTCATTCCAACTGACTTCGAAACCGAGTGGCTTGAGTTTCTTTTCCAATGTGCCGTCAGCCTTGAGCAGCGCGATCAATGTTGAGGATTTTTGATAGCCGATACGTACGACCTTGCTGTCGGCAGCCTGTACACGCAGCGGCAGCAGTGATGCAGCGGTGGCGGCTCCAGAAAACTGCAGGAAAGTACGGCGGGAAAAGGTTGTCATTGTTTCGTCCTTACTTCAAAAAACGTGTGCAGCGTGCAGTGTTGCGAACAAGGCGTTACGCGCATCACGTGCAGCGGGTATTTCGCGATGGCGGTCGCGCGGATGCGGCGTGTCGATGGCAATTTCGCCAACGACACCACCGGGCGTATTGGCAACGGCACC
>DATJJR010000031.1:0-23036 GCA_035492055.1 Rhodocyclaceae bacterium
CCGCTCATGTCGACCATGAACATCACGGCCAGTGAACGCTCGTTGCGCATGCGGCGACGAAACAGACGGTCGGACGGTTCACCGCCGTTGCGATGATCGATCACGCTTTCAATGACGGCATCGATATCCATTTCTTCGCCATCAGTCTGACGCGAGAGCATTCGGTCTTCGCCGAGCACCATCTCAAGTTGCCGACGAATCTGCCAGATGTAGGCGCGGTACTTGTGCTTGACGGTATTGACGTAATTCGGATCGCCCGCTGCGACGGGCACTTCGAAGAGATGGCACCATTCCTTGCGATAGGCACCGCGCTTGAAATCCCATTCGTCGTATTTGAAGTCCGGCTCCGGGAACAGATCGGTGTTGTTGCGATCACGCATGGGCGCATCGTCGTCACGGCGTACCGGATTCTTGCCCATGGTCGCTGAGGTCGGCATGTCGCCGGGTTCGACATCTTCGGCCGCCTTGCCCGCGCCAACCGCTTCACCTTCGTCGTAATCCGCAGGGAAGGGTTCGAAGTCTTCGTCGAGTGCACCAAAGCGCGGCTTACCATCCTGGCGTTTTTCGGCACGAATGTGCTTCATGGTCCGTTCGGGATCGATCACCGTCGCATGCGTCATCGTTTCGATATCGGCATCGGTACGCAACAGTTTGTCGAGCTGCGTCAAGGTGTCGGTCAACGTGGCCTTGGGGTTCGACAACGCAGGTAAAGCCGGCTCGAGCGCGGCCGGCCACGGGCCGCGCAACTCTGCAATCTCGGCGACAAGCCCCGGAAAATCGCGCGCCAATTTCGCTTCAAGCCGAATCGCCTCGAGTGCAGCGAGCAAACGCAAGGCGCGCTCGTCATTGCCGTAGTTCAGCAATGCGTTCTGGGTCACCTTTTCTTCGTTATAGAACGTGCCATAGCGCGTCTGCGCCCACAGCAGCGTCGCCATCACTTTGTAGAGACGGCGATTCGTGGCGACATCCGGCATCGCGGCCAATTCGAATGGCAAATACAAGGCCAGCGTATCGGTCCACGCACGCTCACCCACACGAATATCGAGCGCCTCGCCGGAAATCGCTTGCAGGAAAATACTGGTGCGGTGAATCACGTCGTCGAAAGTGGCGACCGATTCATCGTAGTGATATTTGAGAACGAAGTCATCCAGGTCGCGCAGGAATGCCTTGGCTGTTGGCACATCCTCGCGATCCTTCATGTCGAGACCGTTCAACACCCAGACGCCGAAGCCCTCTTCATCGAGGCGCTCCAATGCCTGCGGCGCCAGCGTCGCCATGTGAAGCGCCAATTCAAAACTGCTCTGCGCCGCCGCTTCGAGCCAGTGCAACACCAGGTCCTGCTGCGTGCGCGACAGTGGCTCGACACCACGCACGGCACGGCGCATCCCTTCCGTATCGGGATGACCAGGCAGCGCGTTGTCGAAACGCAGTTCGATTTCGCTGAGGAAAAGACGCCGGATGGCGTTACCGCTCATTTCGACAATCTCAGAAAACGGCGTTGACGAGATCTTGCAGGCTGGCGGTCATGTCCGGATCATCGGACAACGCGCGCGCCACGCCGGCGGTGCAGGCAGCATGCGGCTTGACGCCGGCCGCAATCAATTGCGCGGCATGAATCAGCAGACGCGTACTCGCACCTTCGTCGAGGCCAGCGCCCTTGAGATTGCGTGTGAGCTGGCCGAGCTTGACGAGTTTCTGCGCAACATCTTCCGGCACACCGCCCTCATTCGCGACAATCTTCGCTTCGACATCGGCGCTGGGATAGTTGAAATCAAAGGCAATGAAGCGCTGGCGTGTTGAGGGTTTGATTTCCTTCAGCACGCTTTGGTAACCCGGGTTGTAGGAAATCACCAGCATGAATTCCGGTGGCGCCTCGACCTGTTCGCCATGTTTGTCGATATTGAGCACACGGCGCGCATCGGCGAGTGGATGGATAACGACGGTCGTGTCCTTGCGTGCCTCGACGATTTCATCGAGATAGCAAATCGCACCGGCGCGCACCGCGGCCGTGAGCGGGCCGTCGACCCAGACCGTTTCCTCGCCGATGATCAGGTAACGGCCGATCAAATCAGCCGTCGTCAGGTCGTCATGGCAGGACACGGTAATCAGCGGACGGCCGAGCTTCCACGCCATGTGTTCGACAAAACGCGTCTTGCCGCAGCCCGTCGGGCCTTTCAGCAACACGGGCAAGCCGCCTTTGGCGGCCGCTTCGAACAGTTCGATTTCGTCACCGACGGCCTGATAAAAAGGTTCGTCGTCGATACGCATGAGTTGCGGCGTGATGTGCGTCTGCTTGGTCATGATGAAAAGAGAATCAGAATTTGTCTTTGGCCTCGTCGGCCTTTTTTTGCTTCAGTTCACGCAAGCGGGCATCCACTTGCGAGTATTCAAAAAAGTCCCCGTCCGGCGCTTTCTGCGCCAGCGTCAACTGCTCAATGGCCGGCGACCATTGCCCACGCAAGGCATATGCCTCGGCCAGGGCCTTGTGTTGCATCAGTTGTTTGCCCTGGGCGGTATAGCTTTTTACCTGCAGCAAATACAACTGTGGATCGTTCGGCCAGTATTGCTGATCGTATTTTACTTGGCGCAGGGCCGCATCGTGCCGGTTTGCGTCTTGCAGCAATCCAATCAATGCGTACGAGACGGCACGATCCTGCGGCCAGCGTTGCAGTGCGGCGCGTAGCGTCGCCTCGGCACCGGTCACGTCGCCCTGTTTCTGCTGGATCTGCGCCGCCAGCGTTTCGATCATCGGCGATGTCGCCTTCGGATGAATGCCTTCGCAACGACGCACTTCCGTCAATGCCTGCGCTGCACCGGCAAAATTGAATGCACGCAATTGCGCAATTGCCAAGCCATACCATGCCGCAAGTTCACTGCGATAAGTCTTCTCGCGCAACTGCAATTGAAAATTCAGCACGGCGTCGCGCCCCTGTCCATCCGTCGCAAGAATCTTGGCTTGTACCAGCCGCAAGTCGAGTGAGTCCGGGAGCGTGCGTTTCTGCATGTGTTCGATGCGATTGCCCATGTCGGCAATCCGATCGGTCGTCAGCGGGTGGGTACGCAGATAGCCAGGCGCATTGCCTTCATAGAGGCTGCTGAAACGTAGCAAGCGCTGAAAGAAACCTTCCATGCCGCGCACGTCGTAGCCCGAACGGTCCAGCAATTGCAGACCCATGCGATCGGCCTCCTGCTCATAAGCGCGCGAATAATTGAGCTGGCTTTGAATATTGCCAGCCGAAACCGCCGCCAAGCCACCCATGCCGGCCTGGGCGCTGTTGCGTGCAGCCAGGATGGCAAGTGCCATGGCCACCATCATCGGTACTGTTTCGCGATCCTGCTTGGCGAATGCACGCGCAAGATGGCGTTGCGTGACGTGCGAGATTTCGTGGGCCAGCACGCCGGCAAGTTCGGACTCGGATTCGGCCGCAGCGATCAGGCCGGTGTGCACGCCGATGTAACCACCCGGCATGGCGAAAGCATTTAACGTTGCATCGCGCAGGACGAAGAACTGAAATGATTGGCTTGGATCGTCAATATGTGATGCCAGCTTCTGTCCAACACGATTGACGTAACCCACAATTTCCGCGTCATCGACAAAATCGGGATCAGCACGATATTCATTCAGTACCGACTGTCCGATGCGCTGCTCCAGTGCTGGTGACAAATCAGCCTGCGCCACATCACCGAGATCCGGCAAACCATCCGCAAACGCGAGTGCGGGTGGCAGCAACAGCAAGGCACATGCAGTGAAGGCGAAACGAGACAGGGGCATAGCCGCTATCATACCGGCTTCATTGATTCGCCCTTTTGAGTGCCATGACCTCACCGCTCACCCATTTCGACAACGCCGGACAAGCCCACATGGTGGACGTCGGCGCCAAGGAAGACACGCAACGCGTTGCACGCGCCACCGGCCGCATCGTCATGCAAGCACAGACACTTGCGCTCATTGAGGCGGGCGATGCCAAGAAGGGCGACGTCATCGGCATCGCCCGCATCGCCGCGATTCAGGCGTCAAAGCGCACGAGCGAGCTGATTCCCTTGTGCCATCCGATCTCATTGACGCGGGTCGCCGCTGAGTTCCGCATTGACACTGACAACAGCGCGGTGGAATGTGAAGTGACGGCTCAGACCACCGGCAAGACCGGCGTCGAGATGGAAGCCTTGATGGCAGTCAGCGTCGGCCTGCTGACCATTTACGACATGTGCAAGGCGGTCGATCGCGGCATGAAGATCGAGAGCATCCGTTTGCTGGAAAAAGCCGGGGGCAAATCCGGTCACTGGGTTTCGAAATAAGGCATCTCACTCGGCACCATGCTGCCGGGAACACGGATCCATCTTCGGTGTCAGAATCCGCTTGCGTCAGCCAGACGCAAGATTCAACAAAAATATACCGAGGAGAACTGCATGAATTTGCGCACCCCGCTACTGGGCGCCGCCCTGTTTGCCGCTTCCTGTCTGAGCTTCGCTGCCGACCATGCCCATTGGACCTACGAAGGTCACACTGGCCCGGAACACTGGGGCGAACTCGATCCATCCTTCAAGACCTGCAACACCGGCCGCGAACAATCGCCGATCAACATCATGGCGAGCGAGAAATCTGCAACGTTAAAATCGATCATCTTCGGCTACGAAGCAAGTATCGGCGAGGTCATCAACAATGGCCACACCATCCAGATCAATCTCGCCAACGGCGGCACGATCAAGCTCGGCGGCAATGAATACGCACTGCTGCAATTCCATTTCCATACACCGAGCGAAGAGCAAATCGACGGTCGCCATTTTCCGTTGGTCGCCCATCTGGTGCACAAGGATTCCGACGGGCACCTGGCCGTCGTTGCGGTGCTATTCGAGCTGGGTCAGGAAAACGCTGCACTGAAAGACATCTTCGCCGCACTCCCGACCGATGCAGGCACTGCCAAACCGCTATCGACGTTCAACACCGCCGATCTGCTGCCTTCGGATCGTTCCTATTACGCATTCAAAGGCTCCCTGACCACGCCGCCCTGTAATGAAAACGTGCGCTGGCAAGTGTTAAAACAGCCGCTCACCATTTCAGCTGCGCAGTTTGCTGCATTCAAGGCAATTTACCCGCTCAATGCGCGACCCGTGCAGCCGCTCAACGGTCGTAAAGTCATGTCGAGCAGTTGAACGGCCAGTATTTTCTTTTTCGTGGCAATAAAAAAGGAGACCGAGGTCTCCTTTTTTACGCGTACTTGCCCTGACTCAAGCCTTGCCAGTACTCCCAAAGCCGCCTTCGCCGCGATCGCTGTGCGGGAAATGCTCGACGACATTGAAACCCACTTGCAGTACAGGCACGACAACAAGTTGCGCAAGTCGATCTAACGGATTCAGTGTGAAGATGTCGTGGCCACGATTCCACGTAGAAACAAAAATCTCGCCTTGGTAATCAGAGTCGATCAAACCCACCAGATTGCCAAGCACGATGCCGTGCTTATGACCCAAACCCGAACGGGGCAAAATCATCGCTGCCAACCCCGGATCGGCCAGATGAATCGCCATGCCGGTCGGCACCAACACAGTCTGGCCCGGATGCAATTTCATCGGTGAGTCGATACAGGCACGTAGATCCAAGCCGGCAGCACCGGGCGTAGCGTAATGTGGCGGTTGCTCCTTGAGCCGCGGGTCGAGCAGCTTGATGTCAATTTGATGCATCACTTCACCTCCAGCAAACCTGCAATATGGTTGACGATGCTGCGTGCAATGCCAAGCTTGTCGCCGGCGGGCAGCGGATAAACGCCATTGTCGGCAAAGAGTGTGACCTGATTGGATTCGCCACCCAGCCCGTCCTGCACCAGATTGCCGACGACAAGCGGTAGCTTTTTGGCGTGGCGCTTGGCTTCGGCGTATTCGGCAAGATTCTGGCTTTCGGCGGCAAAGCCGACACAGAACGGCGGGTTCGCCATGCCGGCAACCTCCGAAAGAATATCGGGATTCTTGACCAATTCGACTGTCAGCGTATCGGCCTGCTTCTTGATCTTGTGTTCGGCCGACTGCACCGGACGGTAGTCGGCCACAGCAGCGACGGCGATGAAGATATCGGTCGGCAATTCGCTCATGACCGCCGCGCGCATTTCCAGTGCGCTCTGCACGTCGATGCGGCGCACACTATGCGGTGTCGGCTGCGCGGAAGGCCCGGCCACAACGGTGACAATAGCGCCGGCCTCGGCACAGGCACGCGCCAGCGCGAAACCCATCTTGCCTGAGCTTGAATTGGTGATGCCGCGTACCGGATCGAGCGGCTCGAAGGTCGGGCCTGCCGTCAACAGCACGCGACGACCAGCAAGACGCTTGGGCTGGAAGAAGGACACGAGCGCGTCAAAGATTTCTTCGGGTTCCAGCATGCGACCTTCGCCGACTTCGCCGCAGGCTTGCGACCCGCTGGCTGGCCCCAGCACCTGAATGCCGTCCTGCCGGAGTTGCGTCGTGTTGCGCTGTGTGGCCGGGTTGTCCCACATTTGGCGATTCATCGCCGGCGCGACCAGCAAGGAGCAATCGCGCGCCAGGCACAAGGTCGACAATAGGTCGCCGGAATGCCCATGCGCCAGTCTGGCAAGGACATCTGCCGTTGCCGGCGCAATCAAAATGGCGTCGGCACCGCGCGAAAGATCGATATGCGCCATGCCATTGGGCATGCGTACGTCCCACAAGTCCGACCACACAGCATGCCCAGTAATCGCCTGAAAAGTGGCCGCACCGACAAAATGCGCACCGGCCTCCGTCAATACGACATCAACACGCGCACCGGCCTTGACGAACAGGCGAGCAAGTTCCGCAGCCTTGTAGGCCGCCACACCGCCGGTCACACCCAGCACAATCCGTTTGTCCGCAAGTAAGGCCATGGCAGAATGCCCGCAGCTCAAAAACAGGAAGGGCATTCTAACCGATGGCGATCACTGACTGGCCTGAACACGAGCGGCCGCGCGAACGTCTGTTGCAACTCGGCGCAACAGCGTTGACCGATGCCGAACTGCTCGCCATTTTTCTGCGCGTCGGCGTGAAAGGCAAAAGCGCCGTCGATCTGGCGCGCGACCTGTTGGCCCATTTCGATAACGATCTCACACGCCTCGGCAGCGCCGACATACGCGACATCGCCACCGTCTCGGGCATGGGCCCGGCCAAGGCGGTGCAATTGAAGGCGGCGCTGGAATTGTCACGCCGCGCGCTCGCCGCCGATTTCAAGGAGCGCGACCTGCTCGCCTCGCCCACAGCAGTGCGCGACTGGCTGCGATTGAAACTCGCCGGACTTGACCACGAAATCTTTGGCGCACTCTGGCTCGATGCCAAGAATCGCCTGATTACTTGGGAAGAACTCTTTCGCGGAACGTTGACGCAAGCCTCGGTCTACCCGCGCGAAGTCGTCAAACGCGCCCTGGCCCACAATGCGGCCGCCGTCCTGCTCTGCCACAATCACCCGTCCGGCGTGGCCGAGCCGTCATCCGCCGATGAAATGCTGACGCAGACACTGAAACAGGCGTTGGCGCTAGTTGAGGTTCGCGTACTCGACCATTTCATTGTGGCTGGAACAGCTCAGCCCTTGTCTTTTGCGGAAAAAGGCCTGCTTTAGCACCTGCCTGCAAGGGAAAGCCGGTTTTTGGTGGAAAGCTCAAAAAGGGCTTGATTTACCGGCCAAAACTCATGCATAATGTGCGGCTCTGCTGAAACCGAATTTTTGGAGCAACCGAACATGTCTCGCGTCTGCCAAGTGACGGGCAAAGCCCCGATGGTCGGGAACAACGTTTCCCACGCCAACAACAAGACCAAGCGCCGCTTCCTGCCGAACCTGCAAAGCCGCCGCTTCTGGATCGAAAGCGAAAACCGCTGGGTGCGCCTGCGTGTATCCAATGCCGGCCTGCGCACCATCGACAAGAATGGCATTGAAGCCGTCCTCGCCGATATCCGCGCTCGCGGCGAAGCGGTCTGATCGACCGCACAACGCAAAGGGGCTCCGCCCCTTTGGAATCCCTCACTAGTTAGTCCTGCCCTGCAGGGAAGTTAAACGGAGAACGATCATGGCAAAGGCCGGTCGCGAAAAGATCAAGCTGGAATCCACGGCCGGTACGGGCCACTTCTACACCACGACCAAGAACAAGCGCACCACGCCGGAAAAGATGGAGATCATGAAGTTCGATCCCAAGGCGCGCAAGCACGTGGCGTACAAGGAAACCAAGCTCAAGTAATTTGAGCCTCGGTATCAGCCAAAACAAAAGGCCCGCAATGCGGGCCTTTTGTTTTGGCTGAATCACAGCCGCGTAAAAGTTCGTTCAACACAGGCTGAGCATCGACTGCCGGTGGCTCTGAACGCCAACTCCACGAAGGCACATGTTTTGATGATTCCGGCAGGCGAAGGCCTGTCCGCACGCAGATAGGCCAAGGTCGGCCTGAACGCCCGGCGGGGTTTGAGTCGACTAGGCAGTCACTCTGTAACTGCGCAGACGCAGCGAGAATTCCTGCAATTGGCGCACGCCGCTTTCTTCCGCACGATGAATCCAGTCCTGCAACTGCGTCAGCAATTGCTCATGCGTCGCACTTGAACGTGCCCAGATTGCCTCAAGTTCATGGCGCATTTCAACCAGCGTCTTCAGCTTCTCGCTTCGCGCCAAGGCCGCCTTGGTCTGAGCGCAGGCTTCGTCCTGCATGTCGCCAAGCAAATGCTTCAGCACGGCATGCCTCGAAGCAGCCTCTTCACGTAGGTGTAACAGCTCTTCGCGCGCGACCTGTCCCAAGGATTTGAGGTACTTCGCCATCACGTCGTAGCGATGCGTAATGACCGCATTGAGCGTAGCAAGATCAACTGCTGGACGCGCATCACCCAGGCGTGCCCGTGGTGCTACCTTCTTCACACGCGCCATACCAAGCATTTCAAGCATGCGGATGTATGCCCAGCCGATATCGAACTCGTACCATTTGTTCGACAGCTTGGCCGAGGTAGCGAAGGTGTGGTGATTGTTGTGCAGTTCCTCGCCACCAATCAGGATGCCGAGCGGGAAAATATTGGTGCTGGCATCGGCGCAGGCGAAATTACGGTAGCCCCAGAAATGGCCAAGGCCATTGATGACGCCGGCCGCCCAGAAGGGGATCCAGATCATCTGCACGATCCAGATGATCGGGCCGGCGACGATACCGAACATCAGCATATCGAGCAGAAACATCAACACAACACCGAGCTTATGATGCGGCGTATAGAGATTGCGCTCGATCCAGTCATCAGGGGTTCCGGTACCGTATTTTTCGAGCGTCTCGCGATTGCGTGACTCCTTGACGTACAGAAAGACGCCGCCCCAAAGTACACGATTGATGCCCAGGATTTGCGGACTGTGTGGATCTTCAGCACTTTCACATTTGGCGTGGTGCTTGCGATGGATCGCAGCCCATTCCTTGGTGTTCATGCCCGTGGTCAACCACAGCCAGAGGCGGAAAAAATGGCTCGGCAATGGCCCGAGCTCAAGCGCGCGATGCGCTTGATGGCGATGCAGAAAGATCGTCACACCAGCAATGGTGATGTGCGTCATGGCCAGCGCGACAAGCGCATAGCCCCACCAGGACAAATCGAAAAAACCAGACACCACAGCAGACCACATAACGACACGACCTTCCAGAAACAGGGTCGTCGATTCTACGTCAAAGCTGACGCCTAGCTGATAAAAATGAAAGCGAAGCGGTGCTTATGATGCGCTGTCGGATGGCGCATCAAGCGACATATCCGACAGAATGCGTACCTCCTGCTGCGGATATGGGAAATGCAATCCTTCCGCATTGAAGGATTTCCAGATCGCAAGGTTGATTTCGGAACGCACGGTCTGCGACGACACGGCCGAATTCGCGAGCCAAAACTGCAACTCAAGATCAAGGCCGGACGCGCCGAAGCCCATCAAGAATGCCTTGGGCGCGGGCAATTCTGCAACGTTGGGGTGTGCCTTCGCCTGTGCTTCCAGCAAGGCCAGCGCATGCTCAGGATCGTCTTGGTAAGCGATCTGCACTGTCAGCGCGTAGCGCATGCTGGCATCGCTGTAGGTCTCATTCTGCACAGTGTTGCCGATCAACTGCTCGTTCGGTACCAGCGATTCGACGCCATTGCCGGCACGCAACACGGTATAGCGCGTGGTGATTTGCGTCACCGTGCCGCGATCGCTGCCAACGCCGATGGTGTTGCCGATATGGATCGACCGTTCCAGCAGCAGGATGAAACCTGACACATAGTTGCTGGCAATTTTTTGCAAGCCAAAACCAAGCCCAACGCCAAGCGCGCCGCCGAATACCGACAATGCCGTGAGATCAATGCCCACCATCGGCAGGGAAATAATGATGGCGAGCAGGACCAACAGCGCCTTGCCGAGACGCGAGAACACAACTTGCAGATTGACGTCGAGCCCGTTCGCGCGCATCAATCGGCTCTCGATCAGGCTGCCAAGCCAGAAAGCCAGGAGCAAGGCGATGGCGACCACAAAGAAGCCTTGCAGGATCTTCCACAGATTGAGTTGTTGCTGGCCAATCGTGATGCTGACCGACTCCAGCAAATCCACCACCTCCGGCAAAAATCCCGTGATGTGCAAAGCAACAACACACCACACGAAGGTGGCAAACATGCGCTCGAAATTGACAATCCACGGCGACGTCTTGAATGTCAGGCGCAGCACGAAAAACACACAACGAATGACAGCCATCGATGCCAGCAAGGGCACGGCGATGGCAAACATCTTCACGTGAATGAATGGCTTCAGTGTCTGTCCGCAGATCAACGCCAGCATCAAAGCCAGCAGCGGAAAAACCAATCGCTTCAAGCCGCCATGACCAAGCAACGCAGCATTGCTGGTACCCGGCTGATGGTGGCGAACAGCGAACTCGGCAATCTTGGCGACGACAATGATGGCAAGCAGAATCAATGCTTCCCACAAGGTATCGCGATTGCTCAGGTCACGAATCAAATCGGCGGCCAGGCTGCCGAGAGCAATATCGAACATGCTTATTTCCCGTCGCTGACGGCATATGTCTCGGCATCATGACGATGCCGCTGCCAGTTATTTAGATAGCGTGTTGCCAAAGCCGGATTGTCGCGCAGGATCAGAATATTTTCCGCATTACGCGCCTGCGCCGACCAAGTGTAGTTATAACTGCCGGTGATCACGACAGGATGCAGGCCTTCAACATCAATCAGCATGATTTTGTTGTGCGCATTGGCATAGCGTGTTTCCAGCCAAACCGGAATGCCTGCCGCGGCCAGCATCGGAATCCTGCTGCTTTCCCCATTCCGAACCATGGCCGCATCGGCAAGAACCTCCACGTGCACGCCGCGTTCACGTGCACGCAACAAGGCATCGGCGATATTGCGGCTTGTCAGCAGATACGCCTGTACGTGGATGTTGTGCTGTGCCTGGTCAATCGCGCCAATCAAGTGCCCCTCCACATCGTCCCACGGCGAGAACAGGGCTTCGATCTCGCCCATGGCCGGCAATGCCGTTGCATGCGCAACAGAGCACAGCGACAGACAGCACAGGGCAAACAGCCCGAGGAATTTCCTCAAGCCTTGCGCTCCAGCACAGCAGCAAAGAAACCATCGGTGCCATGCACATGCGGCAACAAGCGCAAATCGTCGCCGGTATCGAGCGCGATGTTTTGTTGCGTCAAGACCTCGGACACCGGTTTGCGCACAAACTCCGGATGTGTGGCGAGGAAGGCATCAACGATGGCACTGTTCTCTTCGGGCAGGATGCTGCAGGTTGCATAGACGAGACGTCCGCCCGATTTCACCAAGCGTGAGGCCGACGCCAGAATCGATGCCTGCTTCTGGCACAGCTCGGCAATGGCCTCCGGCGTTTGCCGCCATTTGAGATCAGGATTGCGGCGCAGCGTACCCAATCCGGAACACGGTGCATCGATCAGCACGCGGTCGAACTTGCCCGCGAGGCGCTTGATCTTCGCGTCGTTTTCATTCGCGATCACGCCGGGATGCACATTCGACAAACCCGAGCGCGCCAGGCGCGGCTTCAGTTTGGCGAGGCGCTTGTCCGACACATCGAAAGCATAGAGTCGCCCCGAAGAGCGCATCAGCGCACCGAGCAACAGCGTCTTGCCGCCGGCACCGGCGCAAAAATCCATGACCATTTCGCCACGGCGCGGTTGCACCAGATGGCCGAGCAACTGGCTACCCTCGTCCTGCACTTCAATGCTGCCATCGAGAAACAAAGGATGCTTGGCAAGTGACGGCTTCTTTTTCAAGCGAATACCGAACGGCGCGTAGACACACGCCTCGGCCTCGATGCCTTCCGTCGCAAGAATATCCAGCACGTCTTCGCGCGAGATCTTCATCGGATTGACGCGCAGATCAAGCGGTGCAGGCTGATTCATGCCACGCGCCAGGGTCAGCGCATCCTCTGCCGACATCAATGCAATCAGCCGCTCATACAGCCAATCCGGCAAATCCGCCTGCTCAGCCGGCGTGACGGCATCCAGCGTTTGCTCGCGCAGTGCATCCAGCCATTTCACTTCCTCGGCATCCAGTGCACCGGCCAACTGGCGATTGTTGTACCCGGCAATACGCGTCAATGCGGCCAGTACAAGGCGTTGCGGTGTGATGCGGTCGCCAGATTGTGCGCACAAATGTTCCAGCGTCCGGAGACGGCGCAGTACGGCATAGGCCGTTTCGGCGATGAACGCGCGATCGCGCGCACCCACCTCGCGGTGATTGCGGAAGTGATGCGACAGCACTGCGTCGGCGGGATAGTCGAACGTCAGCAGTTCGTGCACCACGTTGCGTGCGCCGGCCAGCAGCGACGCGTTGATTTGCAAAGCGCTCATTGTTGTTTTCCTGAGTAATTCAAATTTCTGGCCACCAATTCAAGGGTGCCCCCATGACGATCAACGTAGCGGATCTTCACCGGCAGTCGCGCGTCATCGCGCGCCAGCCAGACCTCCACACGTTCGCCGTCGGTATCTTGATACGTCAAATGCCATGTCATGATCGGCGCATCTTCCGTTTCACCGCCGCCATCAACAGTACTGCTAGTCGTCGGCCGCAACACCAGCGGCACATTCGCCTCGACATGAAACGTGTATCGCTCAAGCTTGCGACCCGTCGTCACCAGCACCGTGAACGCCGGGGTATCCAGCGGGTACAGCGCCATCTGGTAGAACACCGACAACAGATCCTGCGCACCCGGCGTCACCGGCAAAACGGTTCCGTTGGCGAGGTGTAGCGTATTCGTGGTCCAGTCGAAGTCCGATTGATACTGGCCGTCCCTGCGATTATCCCGGAAAGTGTCGGGATGCAGGCCATCGGCATCAACATGACCGTTACTCGTCTGATCCAGCTGCACATCGGCAAACAAGGCCACGATGCCGACTGTCTCCATATGACTGCGAATCTGATAGCGATCACCGTCTATCGTCCACTCATGTACGGCGCGGCCGATAACGAAACCTTGTTCACCTTTATTCACGTCAAAACTGATGCGCCCGTTACCCGGCATTGCACGTAGGTCGACCAAGGGTGTTGAGGCAGGCGCTGCGGGCCCAAGCGCTGTTGCACTATCGGATGGCGCATTTGGCATGGCCACCGAAGACGCTGTTTCGCCCTGCAAAAGCGGTCGCTGCGGCGCAGGTACCTGTGTGTGTGTTTGCCGTGGCTGCGGTTTTAATTTTGGCTTGGGTATCGGCTTGGCTCTTGTTTCAGCCGGTGGCGGCAGCAGTCGCGCTTCAATGCGTGTATCCGCATCGTGCAACCTCCAGCCCGGCAAGCGCCACGCCGCGAACAACAGGAAATGCAAGCACAGAGAAAGGGCCAATGCCCGACGCATCGACCTCATGTTGCGGTCTCAATGGATTCCGACCGGCAAAAATACCGCCGTAGCAAGGCTCTGCACGATCTTCACGACAGTCCGGTTGGTTTTGCCGGCGATGATCTCGGAGAGCAAATCAAGATTGCCGATCATGCGACCAAATTCGCGTTCGAAACTGAGGTTCTGTATGGACGCCATGTCGTTCGACAAGAGCAGAAGTCGGCCCTCTTCATCACGGCTGTTGGCCAGTTTCCAAGCAGCGATCTCGATATTCCGTGCGGCATTGTAGAGGTGCTGCGGATCGAGGCTGTCGTACATGTAGAACTCGCGCTTGCCGTTGAAAGTCGTATCGATCATGCTGCCCATGCCGGCCACAAATGCCGCCACGCGATCACCTTTGTAGTCCGCTTGCAGGCCAAGCACAATCGCGTCCGTGCCAGTCCGCGTACCGAGCTCGGGCAAGCGGTAATTCGGTGCTGCAAAAATGCGTGCAATGGCGGCTTCCAGGTTCGGCTGACCGGCATTCCGCCACTCGCGCGGATTGCGTCGATACAGTTTCTCGGCAAGAACCTTCAGGCTCGCATCAAGCTGGGCACGATGCACTTCGCTGATACGGTCGATGTCGGCCTTGGCAAGCTGGCTTGGATCGAAATGACTATTCTTGTCGCCGGGCGCAGTGCTGCACGCAGCGAGCAGGAACGAAACAAGAATGATCCGGCAGTAACGAGGCATGCCGCATCCTAACCCGGCGACATGCCCACGAAACACGCCCTAAACGCCGATCAACCGGCCGAATTCCCGTCAGTACGCCCGTTCGTCCGATGTCGCAACCAGCCAATCACAGCCGGCAACAACGACACCGCAACGATGACAACAATCAGGACCGACAAATTCTTCTTGAAGAAGGGCACATTGCCAAACCAGTAGCCCGACATACACAAGGAGGCCACCCAGATCACGGCACCCACCAGGTTGAAAAAGGTGAACCGCGTGTAACTCATCTTTGCCATGCCGGCCACAAACGGGACAAAGGTACGGAACAGCGGCATGAAGCGTGACAGCAACACGGCCTTGCCGCCATGTTTTTCATAGAACAAATGGGTCGCTTCGATCGCACCCGGTTTGACGAAAGGCAAGCGCCCGGCCGCGATGATGCGGTCGCCAAAAGTACGTCCAATCAGGTAATTGACGCTATTGCCGAGTACCGCGGCAAGCGACAGTGAAATTACCAGCACGCTGATGTCCATGCCACCGACTGCAGCCACGGCACCGGCAACGAAAAGAAGCGAATCGCCCGGCAGGAAGGGCAAAACCACAAGGCCGGTCTCGCCGAAAACGATACAGAACAGCAGCACGTAGATCCACGCGCCGTACTGCGCCGCAAATGCGGCAAGGTGCGTGTCCAGATGCAGGACAACATCAACGAACTGGGTCAGGAATTCCATGGGCGAAGGCCGGTGAATAGATCGACAAAGAAAGCGGCAAAGAGCCCGGATTGTAAGGGAAATGTCCCTGTCCCCTAGCGTAACCCGGTGAGCGAAGGTAACTACAGCACGCCATACTGTGTTGCCACATGGCCTGCCCTCCTTGAGCACGCCGGTCAAAACCCGGCAGCTTATAATTGCGGCCATGCCGATTCGCCAGCTCCCCGACCTGCTCATCAGCCAAATCGCCGCCGGCGAAGTGGTCGAGCGCCCCGCCTCCGTCCTCAAGGAAGTCATCGAAAACAGCCTCGATGCCGGGGCCACCAAAATCGATATTCAATTGGAAGAAGGCGGCGTACGCCTGCTGCGCATCAGCGACGATGGCAATGGCATTCCGCAGGATGAACTGTCGCTCGCGCTGGCCCGTCATGCCACCAGCAAGATCGCCACGCTGGACGACCTTGAAGGTGTCGCGAGCTACGGTTTTCGCGGCGAAGCATTGGCGTCGATCGCCTCGGTTGCACGCGTCACCCTGACCAGCCGCAGCCGCGATGCCGCGCACGCATGGAAGATCACCGGTAGCGGCAAAGCCGAACCGGCCGCCGGTACGCAAGGCACGACGCTGGAAGTGGCTGATCTGTATTTCAACACGCCGGCGCGCCGTAAATTCCTCAAGACCGAAGCCACCGAATACGGTCACTGCGTGGATGTTTTCCAGCGCATGGCGCTGGCACGTCCCGACGTGAGCTTCACGCTGTCACACAACGGCGCCATGCGGCAACGCTTGCTGGCAACCGATCCGGCACAGCGCCTGAAGGACGTGCTCGGCCCCGATTTTGCCGGGCAAACGCGCGCCATCGACGAACAAGCAGGCCCTTTGCGCCTGACCGGACTTGCGGCATTGCCGGCCTATTCGCGCGCCAATCGCGATGCCCAATTCTTCTACGTCAACGGCCGTTTCGTCCGCGACAAAGTGCTCGCGCACGCCGCACGCGAAGCCTACGCCGACATCCTGCACGGCAGTCGTCATCCGGCCTATGTACTGTTTCTTGAACTCGACCCGCGCGGCGTCGATGTCAATGTGCATCCGGCCAAGACTGAAGTGCGTTTCCGTGACAGCCGCGGCATTCATCAATTCGTCTTTCATGTGTTGCAACGCGCCCTCGCAGCACCGGTGCAGGCAGCAATAACGCACGACACCACGTCGCCGTCGAGCCTCTCTGCAAACGATTACGCGCCGCCGCTGCAGTATCAAACCACGCTGGCCGTCGCCGAACCGGTCGCACGTCCGTATCTTGAGTTCGCCCGCTCGGCAATTGATGCTGCAGCAGGCGCCATGCCGATTTCGTTGATCAACCCAAGCGGTCCACCATCCACCGTGCCGCCACTGGGTTACGCCGTCGCTCAGATTCACGGTGTCTACGTGCTGGCGCAAAACGAGCACGGCCTCATCATCGTCGATATGCACGCAGCGCACGAGCGCATCCTCTACGAGCGCTTGAAGAACGCACTCGATGCGGGTACGCCGCCGTCGCAACCGCTGCTGATTCCTGCACTGATCCATGCCTCGGAAGGCGAAATTGCATGTGCTTCTGAACATGCAGAAACACTGCAGCAGCTTGGCTTCGAGCTTGCCGCCGCCGGTCCGCAAGAGCTTGTTGTCCGTGCCGTTCCAACGCTCCTTGCCCGCGGTGATGTGCCGGCACTGATTCGTGCCTTGCTCGGCGATTTGCGTGAACAACCAGCCAGTCGCGTCATTGATGCACGCCGCAATGAGTTGCTCGCAACGATGGCCTGCCATGGCGCCGTCCGCGCCAATCGCACACTGAGCGTCCCCGAAATGAACGCGCTGCTGCGCGACATGGAGGCCACCGAACGCGCAGACCAGTGCAATCACGGTCGCCCGACCTGGGCACAACTCGGCATGAAGGATCTGGATCGCCTTTTCCTGCGCGGGCAATGATGGCGTCGCTACCACCCGTCATCTTCTTGTTAGGGCCAACCGCCAGCGGCAAAACCGCGCTGGCCTTCGAATTGGTTGATCGCTTTCCGCTGGAAATCATCAGCATCGATTCGGCGCAGGTGTTCATCGACATGAACATCGGCACAGCCAAACCCGACACGGCCACCCTGGCGCGCTATCCACATCATCTGATCGACCTGATCACGCCAGAAGCACGCTACTCGGCCGCACAGTTCTGTACCGATGCATTGCGTGTCATGCACGACATCACGGCGCGCGGCAAAGTACCGCTGATTGTCGGCGGCACCATGCTCTATTACAAGGCGCTGACCGAGGGTTTGGCCGATTTGCCGCAGGCTGACCCCGAGTTGCGTGCACAGATCGACGGTGAAGCGGCGACACATGGCTGGCCGTATCTGCATGCAGAACTGGCGAAGCTTGATCCGGAGACTGCCGCACGACTTGCACCCAACGACGCACAGCGCATTCAACGTGCTCTCGAAGTCGTGCGCCTGACCGGTGAACCGATGGGCGCAATCTACGCCCGTCAGATGCGGCAGCCTTTTCCGTACCGCACCCTGCCGCTGGCATTGCTGCCGAGCGATCGTGCCTGGCTGCATGATCGCATCGCCCGGCGCTTCGACGAAATGCTGGCGCAAGGACTGGTTGGAGAGACCGAAAACCTGCGCCTGAAATATCAGCTGCATGCCGACCTGCCGTCGATCCGCAGTGTGGGTTATCGGCAAGTCTGGGACATGCTGGAAGGCCAAATTCCCTCGCGCGAACTGCGTGATCGCGGTATATTCGCGACACGCCAATTCGCCAAACGCCAGATCACATGGCTGAACGGATTACCGGATTTGAACCGCTTCGACAGCCTCGCATCCGGCACGACAAAAAACCTATTTACCAACGTACACGACTTCCTCGATAACGCATCATGAGCGTGTCTCCCGACGATCTCGAAAGCTACACGATCACCTTCCGGCGCGAAATCGTGTTCTACCTGCGCCAACTGGTCAATGACAGGGACCAGGTCAGTGTTTCATTCAATGAAGGCGCTGACGTTCTACTGACGATGCTGCTGCATGTCGACGACGAAAACGATCAACTGTATTGCGATTGGGGCGGCAGCGAAACCGCCAACAATCGCTATCTGCAAAGTGATCGCGCTTTCTTCATTGCAACGCCCAATGGCGTACGCAACCAGTTTCTATGTGTTGGCCGCCCGCAGGTCATCACCTACGAAGGCAAACCGGCATTCACCGTCAAGCTGCCGGAAAAATACGTCCGCATGCAGCGGCGTGAATTCTTTCGTCTCACCTTGCCAATGACGCAGCGTCCGATATGCAAAATCACCGTGGACGGCAAGGCACACGACCTGTCGGTTGTCGATATCGGTATTGGTGGTGTTGCCATGGAAACAGCCAATCTACAATTCCCGGCGGAAATTGGCACGGACTTCACTGATGCCATCATCACCATCTCTGGCTTCGGCGAATTGAGAACGCCGATCGGTGTGCGTTATGTAGGTGAAGTCGCCAAGGGTACGTTGCATGTAAAGCGCCTTGGCTGTGTCTTCACCCGCCTGTCGGCAGCGCAGGAAAACCTGGTGCAAAAGTTCATGGCGCAAATCCAGCGCGAGGAAAAAGCAAAGCTGGGTTAGTCACGCTTGTTATTGCAATTGCAAACAAAAGGGACGCCGCGGCGTCCCTTTTATTTATCCATCCGTTGCGGTCAGCGAACAACTGTCTGGTGCTGCCCTTCGGTACGCGCTTCGATCTTGCCGAGGGTATAAACCGTTTCGCCCTGTGCCTTGAGAAATTCAGCGGCTTTGGCAGCATCCGCGGCGGCAACGATGACCACCATGCCGATGCCGCAGTTAAACACGCGGTGCATCTCGGCATCGGCGACATTGCCTTCCTTTTGCAGCCACTGGAACAGCGGCGGCAACGTCCAGCTGTTTTTCTCGATTACAGCCGTCACGTTTTCCGGCAACACACGCGGTACGTTTTCAGTGAGGCCGCCACCTGTGATGTGGGCCATACCCTTCACCTTCAGCGTTTGCATCAGGGCAAGCAGCGGCTTCACGTAAATGCGCGTCGGTGCAAGCACGGCATTCTTGAACGGTTGGCCGTGAAAATCGGCGTCCATATCCGGATTGGCGCGCTCGATGATCTTGCGAATCAGCGAGTAACCATTGGAATGCGCACCGCTCGATGCCAGGCCGAGCACCGCATCGCCCGGCACAATGTCGCGACCAGTGATGAGCTGTGACTTTTCGACGGCGCCGACGGCAAAACCGGCCAAGTCATATTCACCATCCGGGTACATGCTCGGCATTTCAGCGGTCTCGCCACCGATCAGCGTGCAACCGGCCAGTTCACAGCCTTGCGCCACGCCCTTGATCACATCGGTAGCCGTATCGACGTCAAGGTGGCCGCAGGCAAAGTAATCCAGGAAGAACAACGGCTCGGCGCCCTGTACGAGAATGTCATTCACGCTCATGGCAACCAGATCCTGGCCGACGGTGTCGTGTTTGTTCAGGTGGAAAGCCAGCTTCAGCTTGGTACCCACACCGTCGGTACCGGACACGAGCACTGGCTCCTTGTACTTCTTGGAAAGCTCGAATAGCGCACCGAAACCGCCGAGGCCGCCCATCACCTCGGGCCGCATGGTGCGTTTGGCGAAAGGTTTGATGCGTTCGACCAGCGCATCTCCGGCATCAATATCGACACCGGCGTCACGGTAGGTCATGGCAGCTTTGGGATCGGTCGGGGCGGTCAAGTTGAATTCCTTGGTTGGCTTGGTGCGTTTGCTTTGTTGAGTTCCGGCAGGCGGGCGGCTAAAGTAGCGGTTTCGCGCTTCCACGCGCAAAACTTCAAGGCGCGGATTTTACCGTATATGTCATCAGACCGTCTCCAGACCGGCTTGTGGGTAGCCTTCGGCTTGTTCCTGCTTTGGCTGCTGTACCTGCTCTCGCCGATTCTCGCGCCCTTCCTGCTGGCGGCCATCATCGCCTACATCTGCAATCCTCTGGTCGAGCGCATCGCGCGCTGGCGGGTTCCACGCGTCGTTGCCGTGATTCTCGTCATCGTAGTGCTGTGCCTGAGCGTGGTCGGCCTGTTATTTATCCTCGTTCCACTATTGCAGGACGAGGTATTACTGCTCATCCAGCGCGCACCGGATGCGATTACTTTGATCGATGGCAATGTCGCGCCCTGGCTACGCGAGCACTTCGGGATCCGCCTGCATCTCGACCCGATCAGCCTGCGCAATTTCGTCAACGGCCACCTCGCCAGCATGCAGGATTTCGGCGCGCACCTGTTCACCTCACTGCGCATTGGCAGCATGGTCGTGTTGGGCATCGTATCGACACTGCTGATCACCCCAGTCGTGTTGTTCTATCTATTGACCGACTGGCACAAGCTGATTGACCGCCTCGAAGCCGGCATTCCGCGCAACTGGTATGACAAGACGGTCGCGATCGTGCGTGACGTGGATGCAGTGTTGTCCCAGTTCCTGCGTGGCCAATTGCTGGTCATGCTTACGCTGGCGGTTTACTACAGCGTCGCGCTGTCCATCGTCGACATTCCCTCTGCATTGCCGGTCGGCATTCTCACCGGCCTGCTGATCTTCATTCCCTACATCGGCTTCGGCATGGGCTTCGTGCTGGCGCTACTCGTTGCCGTGCTGCAATTCTCCGGCTGGGAGCCAATCATCGGCGTGCTCGTGGTGTACGGCATTGGCCAGTTGCTCGAAAGTTTTTTGCTCACGCCATATCTCGTCGGCGACCGCATCGGCCTGCATCCACTCGCCGTACTGTTCGCCTTGATGGCCTTCGGCCAGTTGTTCGGCTTCGCCGGCATCCTGATCGCGTTGCCAACATCTGCCGCGCTGCTCGTGGGCCTGCGCGAAGTACGCAAGCTCTATCTGGCCAGCCGCTTCTATCGCGGCAATACACCCAACATTGAAACCTGACGTAAACGCCGCCGCATGAACGCAACACCACGGCAGCAGGTACTGCCCAATATTCGTCTGCCCCAGACACCCACGCTCGACAATTTTGTCGTCGGCAGCAACAGCGAAGTGCTGACGGCACTTGAACGCTTCGCGGCTGGTCAGGAAATCCGCGCGCACTACCTTTGGGGCGAACCTGGCAGCGGCCGCAGCCATCTGCTCGGCGCCGTCGCCGGACGTATGAACGCCGTCGTGCTGCATGGTGCAAATGTCAGCGGCGACTTCGCGCCTCCCGATCACGCTGTCGTCGTTATCGACGACGTTGATACGCTCTCGCCGGAGGCGCAAGTTGCGCTGTTCCGCTGCTTCAACGACATGCGCCCGCGCGGCTTGCGCTTGCTGCTCTCCGGAAAAACATCGCCGCTGCAATTGGCGTGCCGCGAGGATCTGCGTACACGCATCGGACAGTCGTTGATCTATGAAATCAAGCCCCTCACCGATGCCGACAAGGCCAGTGCATTGCATTGGCATGCAGCGCAACGCGGTATGCGTGTCGACGATAGTGTCATCGAATATTTGCTGCGCCATGGTCGCCGTGACTTGCTTTCCCTGATGGCTGTGCTCGACGCACTCGACCAGCAATCCCTGGAACAAAAACGTCCAGTCACGCTGCCATTGCTGCGCGACATCATGAACAACCACTGAAACAACGCCATGAAACTCGTACTTTTCGACCTCGACAACACGCTGCTGTCCGACGACAGTGATTTTCAATGGGCACAATTCCTGATCAGCAAAGGCGTGCTCGATCGCGAAGTCTATGAGGCACGCAACGAACAGTTCTATGCGCAATACAAGGCCGGCACGCTGGATATCTTCGAGTTCCTTGATTTCCAGCTCGCGCCATTGGCACGCCACGCACGCGAGGTACTCGATGCCTGGCATCGCGAATACATGGCCACGGTGATTCGCCCGGTCATCACGCAAAAGGCGCGCGACCTCGTCAGCAAGCACCTCGCCGAAGACAGCGTGGTTGCCATCGTGACGGCAACCAATGTTTTCGTTACCGGCCCGATTGCACGCGAGTTCAACATCCCGCACCTGATCGGTACCATTCCGGCACAGGAAGGTGGCCGCTTCACCGGAAAGCCACGTGGTACGCCATCCTTCCGCGAAGGCAAGATCGAACGTGTCGAAGCCTGGCTGGAATCAATGGGTCTGTGGTGGGGCAGTTTCGAGTCAAGCCACTTCTACAGCGACTCACACAACGATCTGCCGTTGATGAAAATCGTCACGCACCCGGTAGCGGTCGATCCCGACGATACGCTACGCACGCACGCGGAAGCACACAATTGGCCGGTCATCAGCCTGCGCCACACACATTGAATACGACTTGCCGACAGCTGTGGTTCGCACCTTGTTCTGCTATCGGACTCACCTTGCCGCAGGCGAACGGTTAAAATTGCACTTTCATCAATTCCATTCCGCATGATTCGCAAGTTGCTGGGGCGCGTATTCAAGAAAACCGCCCGACCTTCCCGCAAACGTAGCGCCGACCCCGTCGCGTTGCCCGTATCCGTACACGGCATCCGTCGCGATCAAGTCTCCACGGCCGCGCGGCGCACTTGCGACACATTGCAGCAAGCGGGATTCAAGGCTTATGTCGTCGGCGGTGCTGTGCGCGATCTCCTGATCGGCGCCGAGCCAAAAGACTTCGACGTCGCCACCGACGCCACGCCCGAGCAGGTGCGTGCCTTGTTCCGGCGTTCGCGCATCATCGGCCGCCGCTTTCAGATTGTTCATGTCATGTTCGGCAGCGAAACCATCGAGGTTTCCACGTTCCGCGCCGCGCATGACCACAACACCATTACCGACGAGCACGGCCGCGTGCTG
>DATJJR010000032.1:0-6285 GCA_035492055.1 Rhodocyclaceae bacterium
CTGCCCTGCGCCGCTTCCACCAGTCGCACAATGCCGGCCAGCAGCGTGCGACTGCCCACGCCGGTTGTGCGACACACGAGCTGCCCTGTGCCGTTCACCGTTGCCGCATACACGCTTGCCCCCGCGGCCTTGGCAACAGGCAGGCTTTCGCCGGTCAGCATAGCTTCGTCGACGCTCGATCCGCCTTCAAGTACCAGACCATCGACCGGTACGCTTTCGCCAGCACGCACGACGAACACATCGCCAGGCATCAGGCTGTCCACCGGCACTGTCCGGTATGCGCCTTCATGCAACACCGTCGCGGTTTGCGGTTGCAGACGAATCAGCGCTTCGACGGCCTCGCCGGTCTTGGCTTTGGCGCGCGACTCCAGCAACTTGCCAAGCAGCACCAGCGTGATAACCGTGGCCGATGCTTCGAAATACATCGGCTCATTCAGATTGAGCAGCCACACACACGTACTGAACAACCACGCCGTGCCGGTGCCGAGGGCAACCAGTACATCCATGTTGCCGCCCCCGCCACGCACGGCACTCCACGCACCGGTGAAGAAACGCCAGCCGACCCAGAATTGCACCGGCGTCGCCAAGACGAATTGAAACCAGCGCGGCAGTTCGCCGTGATGCTCCATTGACCCCATGGAACCTGAAAACATCCATGCCATCTGCGCGATAAGCGGTAGCGTGAGCACCGCAGCAATGATGAATTCGCGCCGGTCGGCCGCGTACTGCTCGAGCTTGCGCGTCTTTTCCGCCGCATGCGTGGCGCTGGTCGACACCGTGGCCTTGTAGCCCAGCTTCGCGACCCGCGCAATCAGATCGTCGACACTCACACCCGAGTAATGCACGCTCGCCTTTTCGCTGGCGAAATTCACGGCAGCTTCAACCCCCGGCATTTTGTTCAGGCCCTTTTCGATACGCGCCGCGCAGGCAGCGCAGGTCATGCCTTCGAGCGCCAGTTCGATGGTGTCGGTGACTAATCGATTTTCAGTTTCATGCGCAAACATGATCGCTCCTTGCTCATCATTGTTCACTTGTCTGCATACAGTCTAAACTCCGTACTTGAGTACAGAGTCAAGGGTTTTCAGAAGAGGGTCAACATGGATGCAAAAAATCACGCTGGTACAGCTGACTACACCATCGGAAAACTCGCTGACGCGGCGGGCGTCAATGTCGAAACGGTGCGCTACTACGAACGACGCGGACTATTGGCGCAGCCCACCAGCCAAGGCAGCTATCGCCGTTATGGCGATACGCATCTGGAGCGCATTGCCTTCATTCGGCGCGCGCAAGGCATCGGCTTCACACTGGATGAAACCGCCGAGTTGCTGCAACTGAACGATATGGCCGATCATTTGCAAGCACGCCAGCTTGCGCAGGCCAAGATTGCCGACATCGAGCAGCGCATCCAGCATCTGCAAGGCATGCAGCACGCGCTGCAACACCTGCTGAAAACCTGCAGGATGGGTAAACCTTGTCCGATTATTGCGATGGCACTGAAATAAACGCGCTACGCGTCCTGCTTGGGGAAGCGCACCCAGAAACACGCGCCGCCTTCTTCGCTGCGCCGATAGCCGGTTTCCGCGCCGTAACTGCGTGCGATCTCGCGCACGATGGACAAGCCCAAACCGGAACCGTCGAGTTTATTACCCGGCGCGCGATAGAAACGCTCGAATATTCGCTCCGCATCATGCTCGGCAACGCCGGGACCATCGTCCTCGACCGAGAGCTCAACCATCGTTCCGATGTCGGCAACTCTCAACGTGATTTGTGGGCCTCCATAACGCAGTGCATTGTCGATCAGGTTATTGATCAACTCGCCGGTCATGATCGGTTCGCTGAGTACGTATAGTGGGTGATCCGGCGTATCCAAACCCAGATCGGCATTTTGCTGTAGTGCGCGGGCAATCCAGTTGCTGCCGGTCTTGAAGGCCAGATCACACAGATTGAAGCGTTCGGGCAGTGGTGCCGCACTTGCACCCGGCTCGGCGCGTGCCAACAACAATAACTGCGACGACAAGCGCGCAGTGCGCTCAATGGCAGCAACAAGTTGCTGCAACAAACCTTCCCGCACTGCCGGATCGGGTTCGCGCAAGGCTCGTTCAAGCTGAATGCGCAGGGCCGCCAGCGGCGTACGCAATTGGTGCGCAGCGTCAGCGACAAAGCGCTTCTGCGCATCGGCGGCGCCTTGCAGACGTACCAGCAAGGCATTGAAGGCCGACAGCAAAGGCCACAACTCCTGTGGTACGTCGACGACCGGCAGTTGCGCCAGATCGTCGGGGGCTCGACGCTCGATCGATTGCGCCAGGGATTTCAGTGGACTCAAGCCGGATTGCACGCCATGATGAATCGCCAACCAGGCGAGCACCATCAACGCAAACTGCGGCGCCAGCACCGCAAACAAAATTTCCTTGGCCAGTACTTCGCGCTTGTGCAATGTTTCAGCGAACTGAATCACGATGTGAACGTTCGAGCTCGGCGTCGGATGCGGAATCGCCACGACACGGACCGACTGCCCCTGCACATGCGTGTCGTAATACAGCGAATGCCTTACGTCTTCGGGCGGCTCCGGCAGCACCATATCCCCTGCCACCACATTGCTGCCAACGCGTACCTGGTAATAAATGTGATCGAGCGAATCGGAACGCAGGATTTCATCCGCCGCTTCGGGCATGTCGAGCATGACATCCCTTCCGCTGACACGTACCTGATCGGACAGGCTACGGGCGTCCTCCAGCAAGGAACGGTCATAGCCGGCATTCACGAAGTTGTACGCCTGGTAATAACCGCTCACACCGCTGACCAGCATGACCACGGCCATGGGCGCAAGAACGCGGATGAGCAGCTTGTTACGCAACTGGATGTTTCGGTTTCGCATGGCGCTTTCATTGCTACGACGTCGGCATATGGCGTCGCGGCGACCTATAATCAAATTGGGACAACGCAGGAGAATAAATCATGTTCAAGCATTTGCTCGTACCTACCGACGGCTCCGAACTCTCCGACAAGACCGTCGCTTCCGCAGCGCAATTTGCCGCCGAGATCGGTGCGCGCGTGACCTTGCTCTACGTTCGCCCCGATTACCCTGTCAGCTATTTTGGCGAAGGTGCGCTGGTCGATCCATCTACCCCGGAAAACTTCGCCGAAATGACGCAAAAGGTGGCGTCAGAAATCCTGACACGCAGCCAGGCCGTGGTCGAAACCAAACACGTTACCTGCACAACACACGCCATCATCAACGATTTGCCATGGGAAGGCATCATCGCAACAGCGGAATCCGAGCGCTGCGACCTGATTTTCATGGCGTCGCACGGTCGACGCGGGCTGGCAAGCCTGCTGCTCGGCAGCGAAACGCAAAAGGTGCTGACACACTCAGCCATTCCGGTACTGGTGTATCGCATGCAAGAAACTACCTGAACATCAATAAAAAGGGCCTGGCTTAATCGTCAGGCCCTTGGCTTCATTCCACGTTATTCCGTCGATCCAGCACTAGGCAGCGGCAATCGCCCCGCTTGAAGTTGTACTTGATCCCGAATTCGAATCAATCCTCGACTTGATGATGTCGCCAAGATATTTGGCATCATCAGCTACACCAAGGAAACGGCCTGAGCCCCATGTATTCAGCCACGGCAAGCCGACGAAATACAGGCCATCAACGTGGGAAACACCGCGCTTGAATTTCGGCGCACCACGACCATCGAAAGCTGGCAGTTCAATCCAGCGATAGTCGGGGCCGAAACCGATAGCCCAAATAATGGTGGTAATGCCAGCTGCATCGCAGTCAAGTTGCGTGACCTCATTCTCGGGCTCCCACACCTTGACGAAGGGTGCCTCAATCGGCGCATCGATGCCATTGGCAGCGATGTACTTATCGATGTCGTTGCGAATTCCGCAGTAAACATCGTCAGCATCGTCCAAGTTCCGGCGCAAGTCGGTACCGAAAGTCAGTTGTGTACCGTCAATATTGACCATGCTGCCGTACAGACGAACACCCTCATTGGCGAACTTGCGCAAATCAATTTCGTGACCACCATCGCGACCGGTCATGTAGTGATTGGTGCGCTCACCGGCACGGTCGCCGAGCGGATGCTTGTCGACGGTCAAATTGTAGTAGCCCATGTCCATCAGCCATTCGGTCGACTCACGGCCACGATACACGCGGGGCGAACGCGGTGCCTGGCCAACGCTGAGATGAACCTTGCGGCCGGCCAGATGCAAGTCTTCGACCAATTGCACGCCCGATTGGCCGGAACCGATGACGAGGACTTCGCCCGGCGAAATCGATTCAGGATTGCGGTAATCGACCGAGTGAATCTGGTTGATGTGCTTCGGCAACGTCGCTGCATACGCCGGCACGATGGGAATATCGTAGCCGCCGGTGGCGACAACCAGATGATCGGTCACAAACTCGCCAGCCGACGTCGACACGGCAATGCGGCCGTCCTTGCCGCGCGTGGCACGCGTCACGGTAATACCTTCGACGATGGGCGGTTCAAAGGATTTGGCGAAGGACTCAACATACTCGACGATCTGATCCTTGAGCATGAAGCCCTTGGGATCATCGCCTTGATAGGGGAAATCCGGCAGGCGACATTGCCAGTTCGGTGTCACCAGACAGAACGTGTCCCAGCGATCATGGCGCCACGAGCTTGCCACTTGACGTTTCTCGAAAATACAGTGATCGATGCCGGCTTGCTTCAGGTAGTAACTCACCGACAAGCCAGCCTGACCGCCGCCGACGATAAGCACCGGATAATCGCTGCGCTTCAGCAAATCGGTGCGTTGCGGAAAAAGTGTGTTCATCATCATTCCCTCGTGTTTTATGTAATGTGTAATTAGCGTTGGCCGGACAAAAACTCTTCAACGACAACTTGGCCTTCCGGTAATTCTGCGAACTGGCCAGCTTTCTCTTGAATGCGTCCGAGCTGGTCCATCGCACTGGAACAGGCGTAACCGTATTTCTGGCGCACGCGTTCACTGGCTTCGGTGAGCGCCGTATTGCAGCGGGCGACGAAATCGCCGACCGGATAAGCGGTACCCGGCGTCAAATGATCGGTAATCACCAACGAAGGCGAGTAGCACTTCTCCGATTCACCGTTCGGCCAGCGCACACGAAAGAACATTTCAGGCATGGATAAACTCTTTGTTTGAGTGGGCGCGGTGTGTCAGTCCGCGGTAGACGTGGATATGCTCCTCCGCGCTGCGGTCCCAATCGAAACGGGCAGCGACGGCGTGGCCGTTGGCGATGAGTGCATCACGACGGCCCGGCATCAAGGCATGACACATGCCTTGTGCAATCGCCTCGGCATCCTCCTGATTGACCCAAATACAATCACGTGCACCGAGAAAATCGGTGAAGGGACGCATCTTCGACACAATCGTCGGCGTGCCGCTCGCCATTGCCTCGATGATGGCGAGGCCGAAACCTTCGATGATCGACGGGAACACCAGGCAATCGGCGAGGCGATACAGTGCCGCCATGTCTTCGTCGTCGAGTACACCGGTCACCATCACCGGGCCACCCGGCGCGATGTCGAGATCGTGGCGTGCCGCTGCAGCATCGAACAGCACGCGATAGGTACTGTGATCGAGCAGGCTGGCACCGCCAGCAATGACCAGTTGCGCGTCATGCAGGTCATGACGTACACGCGCGAAGGCTTCGAGCGCAGCGAGCGTGTTCTTGCGCGCTTCGATCCCGCCGACGCATAAAAAGATCGGCGCCGTGCTCTCACCGTTTCGTGAGCCTTTGCCCAAGCCGAGGCGCAGTCGCAAAGCTTCATCCCGCGCGCCAACCTGTGGTGAAAAGCGCTGCAGATCGACACCATTGCTGACGCTGATCGCCTGCACACCGAGACGCGCCTGAAGTTCTTCGTTCCAGCTCGGGCTGACCGTCAGGACGGCATCGGCGCTGACAATGGAACGATGCTCCAGTGCATCGACGTCGACATTACCGTAGTGGTCAAGATGGTGAACCGTCCGTACATAGTGCGGAATCAGGCCGCGCTTACGGAGATTGAGCAAGGCATTGGCGCCAATGCCGTCATGCACATGAAATACGTCGTAATCGGCATGTCCGGGTTGCGAGAGATAGCGTTCAAACAGCGCGATGCGTTGCTGCACGAGATCGAGTAGGCTGCTGTCATGCACGCCATCGTCTTCGATCAGGCGAACGGTGCAATGGGTAGTGCGGAACAATACCTGCCCGCGCCGCGCCGGTGCCAGCAGCGTCACGTCGTGACCTTGACGTGTCAAGGCTTCCGCCAGTTCGATGCAATGCACCACGCCGCC
>DATJJR010000033.1:0-57820 GCA_035492055.1 Rhodocyclaceae bacterium
TTGCTGGTCGGTCTTGCTATCGGCCAGTGCGATACCGCTTTGGCTGGCGAAAGCCGCTGCCACGGCGATTGCCAAAGTACGTGCTTTAAACATCAGGGGTTTCCTCCTCGGGATTGAATGCAACGAACACTGCAGGCAACCTCTCGGCGTTCCCCGCTTATCCGTGTGGGCGCACGATATCCAGTGAGTCTTTACACTTCCCGTACAAAACCTTTCATCTGATACAGAAACAACACTGATGCTTAAATAAATTTTCCTTTTGTTCGTGCTTCGGCAACAAAAAAGCGCCCGCAGGCGCTTTGTATTTCAGTTCAATAATGGTTGGATCAATCGTGATCGGCAGACTCCTCCAACGGCAGGATGACGCGAACCAGGCAACCCTGATGCGCAATCGGCTTGAGGATGCGTACCGTCCCGTTCAGGCCCTGCACGATCTCGGCAACGATGGCGAGTCCCAAACCGCTTCCGGTGCGCGATGATCCGGGCAGGCGGTAGAAACGCTGGAACACATGCTCGCGCTCCTCGGCCGGAATGCCCGGTCCGTTGTCTTCCACTTCAATAAGGATGTGATCCACGTCGGTACGGCAACGAACCGTGACACGGCCGTTGACCGGCGCATAGTTGATCGCGTTGTCGAGCAGATTGGCGATCATCTCGCCAATCAACAAAGCGTCGCCGCGTACGAACGCGGGGGTTAATTCGAAACCCAGGTCGATATTGCGCAAGGACGCTGTTCGCACCCATTCAGACGAACGTTCCATCACGATTTCAACCACGTCACTCACGGTTTCCGGCGCAACATCGCGTGCGCCGGGTGTTGCCGTCAGCAAGGCAAGCATCTGCTGCACGAGGCGGTTCAAGCGGCCAATGGCATCGATGCTGCGGTTCACGCGCAGCAGTTGCTCCGGTTCCCGGGTCTGTTCCCGCACGAGCTCAAGCTGTGTCCGCACCCCAGCCAGTGGCGTGCGTAGTTGATGCGCCGCATTGGCGACGAACTGTTGTTGCGCCGCTGCCGCCGTGTCCATCTTCGCCAACAAGGCATTGAATTCCTGTACCAGTGGCCTGATCTCCGAAGGCAACGTGGTGTCATCCAAGCCGTGCAAGCGACCTTGTTGCATAGACTGAAGTGCTTCGCGCACGTCCTCGAGCGGGGACAGCGCAAGCCGGATGCCGCGCCAGATGGTGAAGCCGTTGACGAGCGACAAAACGAGCAGGGGCAAAATCAGGCCCAACAGAATCTTGAGCTCGATCTGCCTGCGCTTGTGCACGGTCTCGGCGGCCAGCACCAGATAGTCCTCGCCATTGACAATATCGCGCAAGGCAACGACACGCACCGGCTCGCCGCGCATTTCGGCATCGTAGAAAACATAGGGTGATTGCTTGTGCCAGGCACTGTCCGTGACCTCGATGGGCAAATCGGCATCACCGGCAATCACGCGGCGCTGAGGATCAACCACAAGGAAAAACTCGTCATCGACAGCATCTCCGCGGAAAGACAACTCTGCCTCTCGCGTGAGAACGAACTCCGGCTTGCCATCCTTGATGAGCAGGTACGGTTCAAGCGAGAACGCTTCTTCCGATAGCTCGACGTCGTAAGCCTCCACCGCGTAGTTCTTGAAAACCTGATAGATGACTGGCAGCAAGACCAGAATGGCAACGTTCGCCGAAATCAGCAGTCGGCGCAGCAGCCTGTAGTGAAGGCTGTCCTTCGTCATTGCCAGGCGGCAAGCATGTAGCCGATGCCACGTACCGTGCGAATGTCGATTCCGCTCGGCGACAACTTGGCACGCAGGCGCGAGACATAAATCTCGATGGTATTGCTGCTCAGTTCCTGATCCCAGTCGCACAGGCGGCGCACGATACGCTCCTTGCTGACCACGCGCTCAACATTGTCGAGCAACAGATCGAGTACCGTCCATTCACGCATGGGCAGATCGAGCGGTGCGCCAGAGAGCCACGCGCGATGTGACGATTGATCGAGCATCAACGGGCCATGCACACGCCGCTGGCGTATCGGTTTGTCGCGGCGACGACACAAGGCCTGGATGCGCGCCAGCAACTCTTCGCTGGCGAAAGGCTTGGACAGATAATCGTCGGCCCCGAGATTCAGGCCGCGCACTTTTTCATTGAGCGCATCGCGCGCCGTCAGCACCATCACGAGCAAGTCATGATGCGTAGCACGCAATTGCTGCAGGAACGTGATGCCATCCATGCCGGGCAGGCCGATGTCGAGCAGCATCAGATCGAAATCGTCCTTGGCCAGCAAGGCAGCGGCGGCTTCGGCACTATCGACGCACACCACGGAAAAGGACGATGCGCGCAGGAAATGGCTTACGCCATCCGCCAGCAGGGCATCATCTTCTACAAGCAGCACCTGCATGAAAAGCCTCGCATCGGTGAATCAGTCAGAGCGGCCGCAACAGCAGCCGCATGTCAGGACCGATGATTGTCCGGTCGATTACTTTCAGCCGCCTTGCATCAGCCAGATTGCTAAGCTCGGCAAGATCGAACATGCCTTGCGCGGCATCGCCAATGAGCAAAGGCGCTTGATAAATCAGGAATTCATCGACGCAGCCTTCGCGCAACAGTGAACCATTCAACTTGAAACCGGCTTCAGCGTGAATTTCATTAATGCCGCGCGCCGCCAGCGTTCGCAGCATGGCAGCAAGATCGACTTTTCCATTCGCATTGGGCAGGATCAGCACGTCCGCGCCAACTTCCTTCAAGGCATCGATGCGCACGTGATCTTCGACAGCACCGACGATCAGCGCATTGCCGTTCTTGAGTACGTTCGCGGTTGGGTAGATTTGCAGGCGACTGTCGACCACCACACGCAGCGGCTGGCGCGGCGCAAGGTCGCCATAGTCCACACCTCGCACCGTGAGTTGTGGATTGTCTTCCTTGACCGTACCAAAACCGGTGAGGATGGCGCAGGCACGCGCACGCCAGCGATGGCCGTCCTGCCGTGCCGCTTCCCCGGTAATCCATTGCGATGCGTTGTTGTTCAGCGCGGTCTTGCCGTCCAGGCTGGCAGCGGTTTTCAAACGCAGCCACGGCCGGCCGCGCGTCATGCGCGAAACGAAGCCGATATTGAGTTCGATGGCCTCGTTTTCGAGCAGGCCGCTTTGTGTCTGAATACCGGCTGCGGCCAATCGTGCCAGTCCGCTGCCCGCCACCAATGGATTGGGATCTTGCATCGCCGCGATAACGCGACTCACACCCGCGGCAATCAAGGCTTCCGAACACGGTCCCGTGCGGCCGGTGTGATTGCACGGTTCAAGCGTGACATACGCTGTGGCGCCGCGCGCCTTTTCGCCAGCTTCACGCAAGGCATGCACTTCGGCATGCGGCTCGCCAGCCTTTGCATGCCAGCCGGTGCCGACGACGACACCGTCTCTCACGAGGACACAACCCACGCGCGGATTTGGCGTCGTGGTGTAAAGGCCAAGGCGCGCCAGTTGCAGCGCCTGTGCCATGTAGGTGTGATCGGCGGCCGAGAAACTCATTTGGCTTTCTTCTTCGCCGGCGCCGGTTTGGGGACAGCTTTCGGCGTCTTGGCTTCGCGAATCACATCCGAGAATTCGTCGAGATCGGTGAAGTTGCGATAGACGGAAGCAAAACGTACGTAGGCGACCATATCGAGCTTGCGCAGCTCTCGCATCACAAGATCGCCAATGCGATCGGAAGCAATTTCGCGTTCGCCCGAGGTCACCAGCTTGTCGACTACACGGTCCATTGCTGCATCGATGTTCTCGGTCATCACCGGGCGCTTGCGCAATGCCAGCATGAAACTGGCCTTCAGCTTGTCGCGACTGAACTCGGTACGGCTGCCGTTCTTTTTCACTACCGCCGGCATCTGCAACTCGACGCGCTCATAGGTGGTGAAGCGTTTGTCGCAAGCCGGGCAACGGCGGCGGCGGCGAACCGTATCCTCCTCATCGTTGAGGCGGGTATCAACGACTTGGGTGTTCAGATCGCCACAGTACGGACATTTCATTTTTCAGTCGCCGCCTGATCAGGCCCCATAGACCGGAAACTTGGCACACAGCGCCGCGACTTCTTTTTTGGCTTTCTCGATCACGGCTGGATCGGTCGGTGCTTCCAGCACATCGGCAATCAAGTGCGCGACACGCTCGGCCTCAATTTCGGTAAAACCGCGCGTCGTCATGGCGGGCGTGCCGATACGAATACCCGACGTCACCATGGGTTTTTCCGGATCGTTGGGAATCGCGTTCTTGTTCACCGTAATGTGTGCGGCACCGAGTGCAGCTTCGGCATCCTTGCCAGTGATTTTCTTGGCACGCAGATCAACGAGGAAAACATGCGACTCAGTGCGGCCGGAGACGATACGCAAACCGCGACTGGTCAACACTTTGGCCATGACGATGGCGTTCTCGACCACTTGCTCCTGATATTGCTTGAACTCGGGTGTCGCCGCTTCCTTGAACGAAGTTGCCTTGGCGGCAATGACATGCATCAGCGGACCGCCTTGCAAGCCGGGGAAGACTGCAGAATTGATGGCCTTCTCGTGCTCAGCCTTCATGATGATCACGCCGCCGCGTGGGCCGCGCAGGGTCTTGTGCGTGGTCGAGGTAACGACATCGGCATGCGGCACCGGGTTCGGATAGAAACCAGCAGCGATCAAGCCGGCGTAATGCGCCATGTCGACCCAGAAAATCGCGCCAACTTCCTTGGCAATCTTGGCAAAGCGCGCGAAATCGATGCGCAATGCATATGCAGAGGCACCGGCAACGATGATGCGCGGCTTGTGCTCGCGCGCCAGCGCTTCCATCTGGTCGTAGTCGATTTCTTCCTTGTCGTTCAGACCGTAGGCGATGGCGTTGAACCACTTGCCGGACATGTTGAGTTTCATGCCGTGCGTGAGATGGCCGCCTTCGGCGAGACTCATGCCAAGAATGGTGTCGCCGGGCTCGGCAAACGCCATGAGCACGGCTTGATTCGCTTGCGAACCAGAATTCGGCTGCACATTCGCCGCAAATTTTTCGCCACTGGCACCGAAGAGTGCCTTCAGTCGATCGATCGCCAGTTGCTCGACAACGTCAACATGTTCACAACCGCCGTAATAGCGCTTGCCCGGATAACCCTCGGCATATTTGTTCGTCAGTTGCGAGCCTTGCGCTTCGAGTACGGCAGCACTGACGTAGTTTTCCGAAGCAATCAGCTCAATGTGGTCTTCCTGGCGCGTGTTCTCGGCCGTAATCGCGGCCCATAGTTCGGCATCGGTCTTGGCGAGCGTGTTCTTCTTGGCAAACATGGCGTATCCGGTGATGGAGAAATGAGAGATTGATTCTACTCGACCGTCAGCTCCCGGGTTGCGGCCAGATGAGACTGTACGGCCCAGCTCAGCACGGTCCAGCCGGTGTTGCGCTCATCGTTGCCGACGGAAATCCAGTTCAATGCCGCATTGGGAATCGGGAATTCGCGTTTTGTGTCGAGCGGCTGATGCATTGCCACACGATAGACGATGTCGAGTACACCACCGTGAGTGAAGATCAGAATGCTTTGGCCTGCATGTATCTTTGCCAAACGCCCGATCGTATTTTCAACACGCTCGGCAAAGGTCTGCAGTGACTCGCCGCCACAGAAATCAAAGTCCAGGTCGCGTGTGATGTAGCGGCCATAGTCCCCACGTTGCTTGATTTCCTCGCGCGTCAGACCTTCGTATTCGCCATAGCGACGCTCGCGCAAGCCGGGTTCGAGTTGCAGAGGCAAATTCAGAATTTGCGCGGTAACTGTTGCCGTATCGCGGGCGCGCTGCAGGTCGCTGCTGTACAACACAGCGAATCTTTCGCTTGCCAAGCCCGATGCAACAGCCTGGGCTTGTGCGCAACCGACAGCATTCAGGGGAATGTCCGTCTGCCCCTGAATGCGCTCATCGGCATTCCAGTCGGTTTCACCGTGGCGAACAATGCAAATGCGGGTGGAACTCACAGCCTTATTTCTTGGCGAACAGATTCGGGTAGGTCGATGGTTGCGAGCGCAAATATTGATTCGGCGCCTCAACCTGCGCGCCGAGTTCGGCCGCCGCATGCCAGGGCCAGTGCGGGTTGTAGAGCATGCCGCGCGCCAGCGCAATCATGTCGGCCTGGCCCGTGGCGATGATGTCTTCCGCATGCGTGGCTTCGGTGATCAGGCCGACGCCCAGCGTTGGTAAACCACTTTCGCGGCGAATGCGTTCGGCAAATGGGATTTGATAACCCGGCTGCAACGTGATCTTCTGCAACGGCGAAAGACCGCCGCTGGAAACATGGATGAAATCCGCACCGCGGCGCTTGAGTTCAACCGCCAGCGCCACACTCTGTTCGACGTCCCAACCACCTTCGATCCAATCGCTCGCCGAAATGCGCATGCCGACAGGCTTGCCAGCGGGGAAAGCGGCGCGCACGGCATCGAACACTTCGAGCGGAAAGCGCAGGCGGTTTTCCAACGAACCGCCATATTCGTCGTCGCGCCGATTCGATAGCGACGACATGAATTGATGCAGCAGATAACCGTGCGCACCATGCACTTCGATCATGTCGAGACCCAGTCGCGCCGCACGTTTGGCCGAGGCAACAAAGGCCTCGCGCACGCGCACAATTCCGGCCTTGTCGAGCGCCGCCGGTGCCGGATCTTTCGATGCAAAGGGAATCGCCGACGGTGCCTCGGTCTGCCAGCCACCGTCGGCCGGCGTCACCAATCCGCCGCCAGCCCATGGCACATTGCTCGATGCCTTGCGGCCGGCATGCGCGAGCTGAATCGCCAGCGGCATGGCTGAATATTTGCGAATACTGTCGAGCACGGAACCCAACGCGGCCTCGTTCTCGTCCGACCACAAGCCGAGATCGGCAGCGGAGATGCGTCCTTCCGGCGTCACCGCCGTCGCTTCCAGGCACAGCAAGGCTGCACCGGACAAAGCCAGTTGGCCGAGATGAATCAAATGCCAGTCGCTAGCATTGCCATCGACGGCGGAGTATTGGCACATCGGCGCAATGGCGATGCGATTCTTCAGTTGCAAGTCGCCCAGTGCGTACGGCGAAAACAAATGGCTCATGTGCTTACTTCCCTGCCACCGTCATGCGATCAATCAGAATCGAACCAACCTGCTTGGAACCGCGCACCAGCACGTCGTTACCAATCGCCGCAATGCCCTTGAACATGTCGCGCAAATTGCCGGCAATGGTGAACTCGTGAACCGGATGGGCTATCTCGCCGTTCTCGACCCAGTAGCCTGCGGCACCGCGCGAATAATCGCCGGTGACGTAATTGACGCCCTGACCGAGCAGTTCAGTGACGATGAGACCGCGGCCCATTTTCTTGATCAGCTCGGCAAAGCCCAGGTCGGCGGAATCCACGGAACCCGACTTGACGATGAGGTTGTGACTGCCACCGGCATTGCCCGTGGTCTGCATGCCGAGCTTGCGTGCGGAATACGACGACAGGAAATACCCCTGCAGCACACCGTCACTGATCACTTCACGGTCACGCGTGGCGACACCTTCATCGTCGAACGGGCTACTGGCAAAACCACCTTTGAGATGCGGGCGTTCACTGATCTGCATGAAAGACGGAAAGACGGATGTGCCCAGTGAATCGAGCAGAAAAGATGATTTCCGATACAGCGATCCGCCGCTGACGGCACGCACGAAACTGCCAATCAAACCCGCTGCCAGCGGTGCCTCGAACAACACGGGCACCTGCGCCGTCTTGGGCTGGCGTGCCTTCAATCGTGACAAGGCGCGGCGCGCGGCGTAGTCGCCAATGACTTCGGGCGCAGCAAGCTCACTGCCCTTGCGCTGGCTGCTGTACCAATCGTCGCGCTGCATATCGTCGCCCTTGCCGGCAATCACCGAGCACGACAGGTAATGACGCGAACTGGCATAGCCATCGCAGAAACCAAGGCTGTTGGCCGACACGAAATGTGATTGCTGCGCGGACACACTCGCGCCTTCGGAATTTGTCACCAGCGGACTGACGGCAAACGCCGCAGCTTCGGTTCGCCGCGCGAGTTCGATGGCATCTTCGACCGACAAATTCCACGGGTGATACAAGTCCAGCGCCATGGATTTCTTGGCCAGCAACTTTGCGTCAGCCAGGCCAGCGGCATTATCTGCGGCAGTAAAACGAGCAATGGAATGGGCTGCCTCGACCGTGGCACGCAAGGCTTCCGGCGCGAAATCGGAGCTGCTGGCATGGCCGCGCTGCTGGCCGATGTAAACGGTGACTCCGATACCCTTGTCGCGGTTGTATTCGATGGTCTCGACTTCTCGCTTGCGTACCGATACCGACTGACCGTAGCCCTCCGACACGTCGACCTCGCAAGCGGTTGCACCAATTTTCTTGGCATGGGCAAGCACGTCCTCGGCGAGGTTGCGCAGATGATCTTGTGTATGGCTGAAGCCGGACATGGCAGGTATCTATGGGCGGAAAGCTATAATTCTACCCGTATGAAAAATTCCAACCCCGATCACGAGCAGCCCGACGCCGACGAACTCAGCGACGAAGGCTTTTACGGCCGCCCCAGCAAATCGCAGAAAAAACGCGAGATGGATGCCTTGCAGGAACTTGGCGCCAAGCTGGTAGAGCTGTCCACCGACCAGCTCAAGAAAACCGACATGCCCGACGAGCTGCGCGCCGCCCTACGCGAAGCACAGCGTATTCCCGCACGTACCGAAGCGCGGCGACGTCAACTGCAATACATCGGCCGCATCATGCGCAAGGTCGATCCGACACCGCTGCAGGCGGCGTTGGATCGCATTGCCGGATTGTCGGCGGCAGAGAATGCGCGCATGCATCAGCGCGAACGCTTGCGTGACCGCTTCATCGCCGATGAACGTGTGCTCGATGAAATCACAGCGAAGTTTCCGCAGGTTGATATCCAGCAGTTGCGTCAACTGCGTCGCAATGCGCTGCGCGAACATGAACAGAACAAGCCGCCGAAGTCGTATCGGGAAATCTATCGCGTGCTGCGCGAGCTTGAAAACGGGCCGGTCGAGCATTTTGCGGACGATGATAATTTCAATGAAGGCGAAAACGCATGAGCGGTGATCTGATCCGCATCGGCCTGGTCTCGATTTCCGACCGTGCATCCGGTGGCATCTACGAAGACAAGGGCATTCCCGCCTTGCGCGATTGGCTGAACAACGCACTGACATCGCCGTGGGAAGAAGAAATACGCCTGATTCCCGACGATCAGCCAACTATTGAAGCAACGTTGAAAGAATTGGTAGATACGATCGGCTGTAATCTCGTGCTGACCACCGGCGGCACCGGCCCGGCCCTACGCGACGTGACGCCCGAAGCCACGCTGGCCGTAGCCGACAAGCTCATGCCCGGCTTCGGCGAGCAAATGCGCCAGATCAGCCTGAACTTCGTGCCGACGGCGATCCTCTCGCGCCAGGTGGCCGTGATCCGCAAGAGCGCGCTGATCATGAACCTGCCGGGGCAGCCGAAATCAATCAAGGAAACGCTGGAAGGCGTGAAAGATGCGGACGGGAAGCAACGCGTCCCCGGCATCTTTGCTGCCGTGCCGTATTGCCTTGATCTGATTGGGGCGCCGTATATCGAAACGAACGAAAGCGTTGTCGTTGGATGGCGCCCGAAGAATGCAATCCGGCCAAAAGCCTGATCGCTACAACAAGACCTGACGAATCGCAGCGCTCGCTGTCCGATTACGGAGTGGGGAAAACAAAAAGCCGGGCATGCCCGGCTTTTTGCAATGTCGATTCACCGAATCGACGGGACCTGCGCCAGAAGCGCGGGCGGGTTTATTCAGTCTCGGGCTCGATCATGCTCTGCTGGTAATTCTGCAGGCCGACCTTGTCGATCAGGTCAATCTGCGTTTCAAGCCAATCAATGTGTTCTTCGGTGTCGTCGAGAATCATCTGAAACAGGTCACGCGAAACGTAGTCCCGCACTGATTCGCAGTGGGCGATGCCATCCTTCACGGTTTGCTGCGCGCCTTGCTCAAGCTTGAGATCGCAAGCGAGCACTTCCGGCACGGTTTCACCGATCATCAGCTTGCCGAGATCCTGCAGATTGGGCAGACCATCGAGCATGAGAATGCGCTTGATCAGCGCGTCGGCATGCTTCATCTCACCGATTGATTCGGCGTATTCCTTCTTGCCGAGCTTATCCAGGCCCCAGTGGTTGTAAATGCGCGCGTGGAGGAAATACTGATTGATCGCGGTCAGCTCGTTCTTGAGCTGGGCGTTGAGAAACTGGATGGCCTTGACGTCGCCCTTCATGGTTCCGCTCCGGTGAGTTGAGATGCGCGGAGCTTAGACGAAAGAAGCCGGGCGTGTGGTAACGATTCCCGTTTGCTGCCCGGGTATGCAAATCAGCTGCGCAACTACGCAGCAACCGGGGTCAGGTCGAATACCGGAAAGGCTGAACGGAAGGTCGCACACGAATTGTCGCAACCATGTTCCTCGATCATTTCCCCGCACATGCCGCGACAGGCGCCACAGGTGCCGCCAACACCCAAGCTGGCGCCCAGCGCTTCAACGCTGTTCACGCCGTTCTTGATGGCAGTCTTGATCTCGCGGTCGCTGACGCCGTGACATACGCAAACGATCATTATTGGAACTCGGGTTATAACGATAACGGTTCTCATTATGCCCAATACGGCATGAGGATGCAAGCCATTCTCATTTCGCCCATATTCACACAGGGTTTCCGCAAAGAATTGTCGCTTTCCTTGAATTGGCAGGGCAAAACGAGCGAACTGGGGGTTTGCACCAAGGCAACGACAAGGCAGAATGCGGCCATTCCGACCTTCTCGCCCCGGAGATTGCATGAAAACCCTGCTGTTGCCCTTGTCTGCTGCGCTACTGCTTGCTGCCTGCGGCAAGCATGACACTGCCGCGCAAACCGATCCCAATACACTTCTCGTGACCATCGGCCACTCGGCGCCGTTAACCGGCCCGCAGGCGCATATCGGCAAGGACACGGAAAATGGTGCACGCATGGCAATTGATGACGCCAATGCGCAGAACATCCAGATTGGCGGCAAGACGGTTAAGTTCCAGTTGATGGGCGAAGATGATCAGGCCGATCCGAAACAGGGCACGGTCGTGGCACAAACCTTCGTCGATGCACACGTCAATGCCGTGGTCGGCCACATGAACTCCGGCACATCGATTCCCGCATCGGTGATCTATGCCAATGCCGGGATTCCGGAGGTCAGCGCATCAACCACCAATCCCGAATACACCCGCAACGGCTACAAGACAGCCTTCCGCGTCATGACCAACGACGAGGCGCAAGGCAAGGCGCTGGGTAGCTTTGCCGCCGACAAGCTTGGCATGAAGAAAATTGCCATCATCGACGACAAGACGCAATACGGCGAAGGCATCGCCACCGAATTCAAGAAAGCGGCCTTGGCACGCGGCGCGCAGATCGTCGATGAAGAACACACCGACGACAAGTCGGTCGACTTCTCCGCCATTCTCACCAAGATCAAGGGCGACAATCCCGACCTGATTTTCTTTGGCGGCATGGACCCGCAGGCAGCCCCAATGGCATTGCAGATGCAGAAGCTTGGTCTTGACGCCCGCTTCCTGATGGGCGATGGCGGATGTACCGCCGACTTCCTCAAGAACGCGGGTAGCGCTGCCGAAGGCCAGTATTGTTCGAAGCCTGGCGTTCCTGTTGACCAAATGCCCGGTGGCCCGGCTTTCATCAATCAGTACACGGCCCGCTTCAATGCCCCCATCCAACTCTACGCGCCGTATGCCTATGACGCCGTGATGGTGATTGTGCAAGCCATCAAACGCGCGCAAAGCGCCGATAGTGCAGCGATCCTCGCCGCATTGCCGCAAACCGACTACCAGGGCGTCACCACACATATCGGCTTCGACTCGCGTGGCGACATCAAGGATGCAGCCGTGACGCTCTACGTCGCCAAGGGCGGTAAGTGGGTGCAAGTGGAAACAATTCACTGAAGTACATGAAAATCTCGCGACCTCGGTCTCTTCGCAAGCGAAAGATCGGGGCGCAAAGCCTCCAACGGATGTGCGCCACATCCTGTTAAGTCTGGCATCCCTGTAATATCCGGCCTCGTGGAAATATTTCTCCAGCAACTCGTCAACGGCCTCACCCTCGGCAGCATCTACGCGCTCGTCGCGCTGGGCTACACCATGGTGTACGGCATTCTGGGCCTCATCAATTTCGCACACGGCGAAATCGTCATGATCGGCGCATTGTCAGCATTGGCTGTCTGCACTGCGTTGGGCAATACCTTGCCTGCGCCGCTCGTCTTCATGATCGGCCTGTGCATCGCGACTTGTGTCTGCATGGCGCTTGGCTGGGCTGTCGAACGGATCGCCTATCGGCCGCTGCGCAATGCACCACGCCTTGCACCGCTCATCACCGCCATCGGTGTATCGATGGTGCTGCAGCAAGTTGCCATGCTGTTCTGGGGGCGCAGCTATCACGCGGTGCCTGCATTGCTGCCGAGCAGCATTCATGATGTCCTTGGCGCACGCATCGGCGACGTGCAAATCGTCATCATGCTCGCCGCGGCAATCGCGATGATCGGCCTCATCATTCTGGTCAAACGGACTCGCCTCGGTCGCGCCATGCGCGCGGTCGCGGAGAATCCACAGGTGGCTGCCTTGATGGGCGTAGATGCCGATCGCATCATCGCGCTCACCTTCGTCATCGGCTCCGCACTCGCCGCACTCGCCGGCGTACTGGTCAGTGCAAACTACGGCATCGCGCATTACCAAATGGGCTTCCTGCTCGGTCTCAAGGCCTTCACCGCCGCGGTACTCGGCGGTATCGGCAATCTTGGCGGCGCCATGCTCGGCGGTGTTTTGCTCGGCATCATCGAAGCCATGGGGGCTGGCTACATCGGCGATCTCACCGGCGGATTCCTGGGCAGCAACTATCAGGACGTATTCAGTTTTCTCGTACTGATCGCCGTGCTCGTCTTCCGTCCCTCGGGCTTGATGGGCGAGAAAATCTCGGAGCGCGCGTGAACAAAATCAAGCCCACACGCTCACTGCTAACGCTGTTCGCTGTCCTCCGAGGGGACGCGCTACGGAAAAATCATCTCGGCATCGTCTTGATCGCCGCCGCATTAATCGTGTTGCCATTCATCGTCGGCATGGGCATCGGCAATGCGTGGATGCGCATGCTCGACTTTGCCGTGCTCTACGTCATGCTGGCGCTCGGCCTCAACATCGTGGTCGGGTTTGCCGGCCTGCTTGACCTCGGCTACATCGCCTTCTATGCCGTCGGCGCGTACATCTACGCGCTGCTCGCTTCGCCGCATCTCGGTATTGCGTTCCCTGCGCTTTTCCCCGGCGGTATGCATTGGCCGCTGTGGGCAATCCTGCCGATCGGCGCAGTCGTCGCCGGCATCTTCGGCATGTTGCTCGGTGCACCGACGCTACGCCTGCGCGGCGACTACCTCGCCATCGTCACGCTCGGCTTTGGTGAAATCGTCCGCATTTTCCTCAACAACCTCAACACACCGGTCAACTTCACCAACGGCCCGAAGGGCATTTCCGGCATCGATCCGCTCGTGCCCGGCCTGCTCGGCAGTAACGGCCTGTATGCAGCGTATTACATCTTCGTCGTGCTGGCGATCGTCATCATCATCGTCACATTACGTCTGGAAAATTCGCGGCTCGGACGTGCCTGGGTCGCCATTCGTGAAGATGAAATCGCCGCCAAGGCCTGCGGCATCAACACACGTAACGTGAAGCTGCTCGCATTCGCACTGGGGGCGAGTTTCGGTGGTGTCGCCGGCGGCTTGTTTGCCGGCTTCCAGCAATTCGTTTCGCCGGAAAGCTTTGGTCTGTTCGAATCAGTGATGGTGTTGTGCATGGTCGTACTCGGCGGCATGGGCAATGTGCCCGGCGTGATTCTCGGCGCCGTGGTGTTGACGGTGCTGCCCGAAGTTTTTCGTCGCTGGGCAGAACCGATGCAGATCGCGCTGTTCGGCAAGACCTTCATCGACCCGGAATCGCTGCGTCTGCTCATGTTCGGCGTTGCATTGATCGTCGTCATGCGTGTCCGTCCGATGGGCCTGCTGCCGGCTTCACGACGCAAGGCCGAGTTGGAGCAGCATTCATGAGCGTACTGCTCTCCGCCAGCAACGTCGCCAAGCATTTCGGCGGGATACGCGCACTCAAGGATGTATCACTGACCATCAACACCGGTGAAATTTACGGACTGATCGGCCCCAACGGTGCTGGAAAGACAACTTTTTTCAATGTCGTCACGGGTCTCTATCAGCGCGACGGTGGCGACATCACGTTCGATGGACACGCGCTGCATGCTGCCAGCCCACACGAAGTCGCTTTGGCCGGCATTGCTCGCACCTTCCAGAACATTCGCCTGTTCAAGGAAATGAGCGCACTCGAAAACGTCATGGTCGGTCTGCACACTCAAAGTCGCAGCAGCGCCATCGGTGCAATTCTGCGAACGGCTGCCACGCGCAAGGAAGAGGCTGCGATCAAGGAAAAATCGCTGAGTTTGCTTGCCTATGTCGGAATTGAAGGCAAAGCAAACATACGCTCGGCCAGCCTGTCGTATGGTGATCAGCGTCGGCTCGAAATCGCGCGCGCACTGGCCATGGCGCCAAGACTGCTTGCACTGGATGAACCCGCCGCTGGCATGAATGCCATCGAAACCGCAGGCCTGCGTACCCTCATCGAGAAAATACGCACCGATGGTGTGACCGTATTGCTGATCGAACATGATGTAAAACTCATCATGGGCTTGTGCGATCGCGTTGCGGTCCTCGATCATGGCGAGAAAATCGCCGAGGATGTCCCAGGCCTTGTACAGCGCGATCCACGCGTCATTGAGGCTTATCTTGGAGTGGCACATGAGTAACGTGCCGCTGCTGTCGATTGAAAATCTCGAAGTCCATTACGGCGGGATTGCTGCTGTGAAAGGTATCAGCTTCACGGTCAATGCTGGCGAAACCGTTGCGTTGATCGGGGCCAACGGTGCCGGTAAGACAACAACGCTGAAAGCGCTCGCACGATTGATTCCGGCGGCCGGAACATTGCGCTATGACGGCACAAACTTGTCGACGCTACCGCCGCATGCACTGGTTTCGCGTGGCTTTGCGCTGGTGCCGGAAGGGCGTGGCGTGTTTGCGCGCATGGACGTAACGGAGAATTTGCGCATGGGCGCATATGGGCGTGACAGCAGTCGTGGCGAAACCGACGCCGACATCGAGCGCATGTTCGCGCTGCTGCCGCGCTTGAAAGAACGCATGACGCAGCTGGCGGGCACATTGTCCGGCGGCGAACAGCAGATGCTTGCAATCGCACGTGCATTGATGGGCAAACCACGCCTGCTGCTGCTTGATGAGCCGTCGATGGGTCTTGCGCCGCTGATGGTGGAAAAGATTTTCGAGGTGATACGTGCCGTTGCCGCACAAGGCGTTGCCGTGTTGCTGGTCGAACAGAATGCGCGACTCGCCCTGGAAACCGCCAGTCGCGCCTGCGTCATGGAAAGTGGGCACATCACACTCACAGGCAATGCTGCCGAACTGCTTGCCGATTCGCGCGTGCGTGCCGCTTATCTCGGCACGTAAACAACCGCCCAAGTGGCGCTTAAGCAGGTGTGTGAAGCGGTGTCTGCGCCCAGCTTTCTGGCGGAGTCCATTCATTCGCCCAGCCCGTGAAATGTGCCGCAGGCATCGGCTTGGCAATACCGAATCCCTGCGCCAAGTCACACCCCAAGGCCAACAGTGCATCGCCATGCGCGATCGACTCGACCCCCTCGGCAATCACTTCGCGCTTGAAGGTATGCGCCATGGCAATAATGGCCTGTACAAGCGCCTTGTCGTCAGGATTGGTGAGCATGTCGATCACGAAGGATTGATCGACCTTGAGCGTGCGCGTGGGGAGGCGGCGCAGATATGCGAGCGATGAATATCCAGTGCCAAAATCGTCCAACGCAAAACCGACACCCAAGGCACCGCATTCATTGAGCCGGATCGACATTTCATCGATGTCTTCCATCACCGTTGTTTCAAGAAGTTCCAACTCCAGCCGTGCCGGATCGACGTCGGGAAACTCGCCGAGAATCATGCCCAAGCGTTCAGCAAAGTCAGCGCATTGCAGATGCCGACCGAATATATTCACGCTGACCGTCAGTTCCAGTCCGGCTTGCTTCCACGCCTGCATCTGGCGCAACGCAGCGCGCAGGACCCATTCGCCAATAACAATAGCCTGCTCGTTGTCTTCGACTGCCGACAAAAAGGCGGCCGGCATAAGCAGACCGCGGATTGGATGCTCCCAGCGGATCAGTGCCTCGGCGCCGATGATGGCTCCCGTACGCATATTTACTTTCGGCTGGTAATACAGCACGAATTCATTGCGCTCAAGGCCTGCCTGTATGCCTGCCTGCAGGTCGATACGCTCGCGCAAACGACGCTCGGCCGCAGGATCGAACACGTGAATGCGATTTCTGCCGGTGCGCTTGGCAACGTACATGGCGTGGTCCGCATGACGAATCAGCATGTCCGGCTCATTCATTGATTCCTGCGGCCAAATGGCGACACCGACACTCATGGTCAGGCTCGCCGTGGCCCAGTCATTCAGGCGGAAAGGCCGCGCAATTGCATCGAGCAAACGTTGCAGGGTCTTGATCAATTCGCCTTCGTTGGTCACATTACCGATGAGGACAACGAACTCATCACCGCCAATGCGCGCCACCGTGTTGCCGCCACGGACACCTTCCTGCAAACGCTGGCCGACCTGGAACAGCAGCGCATCGCCTGCATCATGGCCCCAGTCGTCGTTGATCGGTTTGAAGCCGTCAAGGTCAAGGTAGCAAACACCAAGCATCGTGCCGTCACGATCCGCCTGGGCCAATGCAAGTCGCAAGCGTTCGGCAAGCAGGGCACGATTGGGCAGGCCTGTCAGGCGATCGTGATACGCCATATGCTCGACTTGCTCCTGGCTCTCGCGCAGCAGCACCAGCGTATTTGCCAATTCGGTATTGCGCTCGCGCAAGGCGACGTTGCCCTTGGCCTGCCCACGCCATGCGCGATAAACCATCCACGCCAGTAACGACGTCACCAGAATGAACGCCAGCATGAAGACGACGGTCTGCAACAGCTCGCGATGCCAACCCTTGAGGTACACAGTCTGCGATACGCCGGCAATGACATAGAACGGCGCGTTGGTAATCCGCGCAAATGTGTTCACCCGCATGGTCTGATCGTAGGGATCGAGCACGTTGTAGGTGCTGTCCTTGATGCCCGATGCACGGCGGTCACGCATCGCTTGCGACACGTTGTTGCTGCCCACATCCATCAACTCACCCGTCGCCGAGAACGTCGGATAGCGCGCAATGAGACCAAGATCCTTGTCGCGCAGGGAAACATTGCCACCCGGGCCAACGTCAAAACGCACCAGCATGCGATTGAAGAAATCGATTGAAATCGGGACCGAAACGATGCCGGCAAAGCGACCATCGGGCGTGCGATAGCTGCGTGCAAAAGGAATGATCCATTTGCCGGATACGTGCCCGCTTACCGGTTTACTCACGACCAGGCCAGGACGGTTTTCCTTTCGCAGTTCGAGAAAATAATCGCGGTCGGCAAGGTTCAGGTTTTTGCGGCTGTTCTCGCCGATGCCGAAAATCACACGCCCGTTTTCATCGGTAATGCGAAAACCTGCCGCCTCGGGCAGGAGTCGAGTCTGATCCTCGAGCACCAGGCGAATGTGTTCTCCGTTGAAATGGCCGCGGCGCTGCCATTCCATTTCGTGCACCACCGTTTGCAGGGAATGATCAATCGTATCCACGCTGCTGCTGATGCCCTGATCCACCGCATACGCAACCGTCTTGGTACGTACAGCGGCCTCGGCCATGCCGGCGGCGCGACTGCGTTCGAGACTCAGCGCAGCATAGACAATCACGGCCGCGTTGATCAGCAGCAAGGCGCCGATCAGGATGGCTTTCAGGTGGCGCTCGATCCGCGGGTAGCGGAACGGCGGAATCTCGTGCGTTTCAGTGACGTCGGCTGACACGTGAATGGGCAATTGAGGCACTAAGGTTCAGGTCGCGAAAGTGAATGCATCGGCGAAAAATTCCTCGGTCGGCAAACCATGCGCCGAAAAATCTGCGCGAGCAGCATCAATCATCGCCGGTGCGCCACAAGCATAAACCTGATGTGCGGAAAGATCAGCGTGATCGTCAAGCACTGCGCGATGAACAAGACCGATTCGTCCGTTCCATGCATCATTCGCTGACACGTCTGACAGCACCGGAATGAACTCGATATGCGGATACGCTGCGGCCCATTGCGCAGCAAGATCATGCAAATAGAGCCCGGCACGATTTCGCGCGCCCCAGTACACCTTCATCGGCCGCGTGATGTTGTTGTGGATGGCGTGCTCGACGATCGATTTGATCGGTGCAAAACCGGTACCGCCTGCAAGGAAAATGACAGGCTTGTCGGAATCTTCACGCAAATGGAAACTGCCATGCGGACCTTCGAAGCGCAGAATCTCCTTCACCTGCATCGTATCGAAAACATGTCCGGTGAACTTGCCATCCTCGATCCTGCGGATGTGAAGTTGCAAGAGGCCATCATCATGCGGCGCATTGGCAATGGAAAAGGCGCGGCGGCCACCGCCTTTCAGCATGAACTCGATGTACTGGCCGGCACGAAATGCCAGGCGTTCGTTGACGGGCAATTTCAACTCCATCAGCATCACGTCACCGGCCAGTTTTGTCAGCGCCTGTACGCGACACGGCATGATGCGAACGGGATATTCATTGCTGTCGGCCAGCTCACGGCATTCCACCGTGAGATCGGACTGCGCAGTAGCGCAGCACAACAGCATGTAGCCTTCTGCGCGAGCATTATCCGGCAAGGCCCCGGCTTGCGAACGGCCATGATCGACGGCACCTGACATGACTTTGGCACGGCACGAGCCGCAAGCGCCATTGCGGCAGCCATAGGGAAGGACAAAGCCCGCATCGAGCGCTGCATCAAGCAAGGGTTGTCCATCCGCGACTTCATAAACGTGGCCGCTGGGTTGCAGGGTGATTCGGTGAGACATGATGAGATAATGACGAGGTGCAGAGACTATTGATTATCGGGTGCGGAGATGTCGCGCGGCGGGCCTTGCCAAGGCTGCTGCGCCGCTATCGCATCTATGCGCTGGTGCGCAAGAGCGATCCAGCTTTGCGCGCCATGGGAGTGACGCAGATTGTAGGCGATCTGGACCGGCCCGCGAGCTTGAAACGCATTGCCGGCCTTGCCGACGTGCTGTTGCACAGTGCACCGCCGGCGGACGGCGATAGCGCCGACGATACGCGTACACGCCACTTGCTCTCTGCACTCAAGGCCGGCAGCCTGCCGCGCCGCATTGTCTATATCAGCACCAGCGGCGTGTACGGCGATTGTGGTGGCGTTGAAGTCGACGAAACGCGCAGCGCAAATCCGGAAAGCCAGCGTGCGCAACGGCGTATTGCTGCAGAAACGGCATTGCGCGAATTCGGACTGCAGACGCGCGTCGTCGTGAGCATCCTGCGTGTACCCGGCATCTACGCCGCAGATCGTCTTCCGCTGGAGCGCATCAAGCGCGGCGATCCGATCCTTCATGATGCCGAGGACAGCTACAGCAACCACATACATGCCGACGATCTGGCCGAGGCTGTCGTACTCGCGCTGACGCGCGGCCGCGCCAATCGTACCTACAACGCCAGCGACGACAGTCGCATGAAGATGGGCGACTGGTTCACGGCACTGGCCGAGAGTTTCGATTTGCCCGTACCTCGACGCGTTCATCGCAATGAAGCTGAACAAACGCTTTCACCCACAACGCTGTCGTTCATGCGCGAATCGCGCCAGTTGAACAACGAACGCATCAAACGCGAGCTGGGTTTGCGGCTGGCCTATCCAACCGTGCAGGAAGGCCTTGCCTCGGCAAAGCAAACGCCTGCGACCGTGGTTGCCGAACCGACGCCGGCCAAAACACCCAAGCCACTCAAGCCCAAGACGACAAAGCCTCAAGGTTCGCAATCCAAGAACACATCGGCAAAGAACCTTAAACCCAAGACCACTGCAAAGAAGTCGGTGAAGAAACGCAAGAAGAAACCGCGTCGCGAAGAGATCCAACTGCCGCTGTTCTTTGATCTCGCCCCCAGTCCTTAACCATTCCGACAGCCATGCTCTGGATCAAAGCTTTCCACATCATTTTCGTCGTTGCCTGGTTCGCGGGCCTGTTCTATCTGCCGCGGATTTTCGTCAACCTGGCCATGGTTCCGCATGAAAGCGTAGCCGAACGCGAACGCCTGCTATTGATGGCGGAAAAACTCAATCGCTTCACGCACCCGCTCATGGGGCTGGCGATCATTTTTGGTCTATGGCTGTGGCTCGCTTATGGTTTCGCAGGGGGTTGGCTGCATGCCAAGCTGGCACTTGTCGTCGGTCTCGTGGCATATCAAACCTACTGCGGCCGCCTGCTCCGCGACTTCGCTGCCGGCCGCAACACACGCAGCCATGTCTGGTATCGCGTGTTCAATGAAATTCCCGTGATCGTGCTAGTCGCGATCGTGATTCTTGTCGTAGTGAAACCGTTTTAAGTGATTCGAAATTGAGCGATTCAGACAAACCACGCGCGCGCATCGTCCGACGCGTACCTTCCGGCGTATTGCAGAGTGGTAGCAAGGTTGAGCAACCCGCTGCCAAAACCTCCGGCTGGCAGATGTTCGCGCCTGTGCCGCGTGGCCTTGAAGAAGCGCTGAGCGAAGAGCTACAGAAATTCGGCGCCAAGCAGGCGCGCATCGTGCCGGGTGGTGTGCATTTCAGTGGCACGCGTGAGACCTGTTATCTCGCCAATCTGCATTCGCGCCTCGCCACGCGCATTCTGTTGCGTGTGGCGCATGCGAGCTATCGCAACGAGTCCGATCTGTACCAGATCGCCAGCGATGTCGATTGGTCCAAGCGTTTTGACGCCGATCGCACCATTCGTGTTTACGTCACGGCCATTCGTGCGCCAGTGAAAAGCCTCGAATTCACCACGCTCAAGATCAAAGACGCCATTGTTGATCGCTTCCGCGCCGACACCGGTCGTCGCCCCAGCGTCAACACCAGCAATCCCGACGTACGCATTCACGCCTTCCTTACTACAGGCGAAGCCACGCTTTATCTCGACACGTCGGGCGAAGCCTTGTGGCTGCGCGGGCAAAAGATCGCCAAGGTCGAAGCGCCAATCAAGGAAAACCTCGCCGCCGGTATTTTAAAAATCGCCGGCTGGACACCAGGCACGCCACTGCTTGATCCCATGTGCGGCAGCGGTACCTTCCTGCTCGAAGCCGCGCAGCAAAGCTTGCACGAAGCTTCCGGTCTGGCCCGTGATACGGGTGAATTTGCATTGGAGCGTCTGCTCGGTTTCGATGCAACACTCTGGAACACGCTGCGCGAAGAGGCTGCGCAGATGCGCACAAATCCTGACACGCTGCCGATCTGGGGTAGCGACATCGATCAGGCCATCGTCGAGCGCGCAGAACAAAACCTGGCTTACGCAGGTGTAGATGATCTCGTGACCGTCACGCAATGCGACATGCTTGAGCGCACTGCCCCAGCCACAACAGGCATTCTTGTGGCCAATCTTCCCTATGGCGAACGCCTCGGCGAAGCCGATGAACTCGCGGCGTTCTATCCAAAATTGGGGAATGTACTAAAGCAACAGTTCCCCGGCTGGTCATGCTGGCTGCTGACGGCCGACGAACGACTGCCCAAGCTGATCGGCCTGAAGCCAAGCCGCAAAGTGCCGCTGTTCAACGGCCCGATTGAATGTCGGCTGTATCGCTTCGACATCGTCGCCGGTTCGAACAGAAAATAAGCGGCAGTGGATTACGTCCTCATTCTCGCCGTCGGCTTGATCGCCGGCACGGTCAGCGGCATTGTCGGCTTCGGTTCGTCGATCATGTTGATGCCGGTACTGGTGCTCAAGTTCGGCCCGGTCACGGCCGTGCCGATCATGGCAGTCGCTGCCGCAATGGCCAATCTCTCGCGTGTAATGATCTGGTGGCGCGAAGTCGATTGGCGCACCTGCGCGGCCTATTCCGTCACCGGCATCATCGGTGCCTCGCTGGGTGCGCGTACACTGGTTGCGCTGCCGCAAAACATGATCGAAGGTGCGCTCGGTGGTTTTTTCATCGCCATGATTCCGTTGCGCCACTGGCTGAAACGCCGCAACATGGTCATCAATCGTGTCCATCTCGCCGTCGCCGGTCTCTTCATTGGCTACATCACCGGCATCGCCGTCTCGACAGGCCCGATCAGCGTGCCGCTGTTTCTCGCGCACGGCTTGATCAAGGGCGCCTTCATCGCCACGGAAGCGGCCAGCTCGCTGGCGATCTACGCAACCAAGCTCGTCGTGTTCCGTGAGTTCGGGGTGTTGCCGTGGCCGATTTTCGTTAAAGGCCTGATCGTCGGTTCGTCGCTGATGGTCGGTTCCTGGCTATCCAAGCGCTTCATGATCAGACTGCCTGCCGAGCGTTTCCAGCTATTCATGGATGCACTGATGCTTGTCTCGGGCGCCGTCATGCTGGGTGCCGCACTGATATGAGCAGCTTGCGTAACGATTCACTCGCCTTCGCGCTGCTGCGTGCAGCAGAAGCCGTTGCCGCTGTCATCGACGGTCGCACGCTGGATGCAGCGCTTGCGGCGTGCTGGCAAAAATACACGCCGCAGCCGGCACAACGCGGTGCGATTCAGGATCTGGCGTACGGCACGCTCCGCGCGTGCCAGCGTGGTGACGCTTTTCTCGCCAAGTTGTTGCGCACGCCACTTGATGACACGAAAACGCATGCGCTGCTACTGGTCGCATTGCATCGCCTCGATGCACGCCCGGACGACGCACACACGATTGTCGATCAGGCAGTTGCGGCAGCGGCCACGCTCGCCCGTGGCAAATACCGCGGCCTCGTCAACGCGGTATTGCGTAATGCCTTGCGCCAGCGGGAAAGCATCGAACAGTCTTTCGATGAAGCAGCTCGATGGCAGCATCCGGCGTGGTGGATCACGGCCGTCAAAGCGGCTTACCCCGATAAATGGCAAGACATCCTGGCCGCGGCCAATGGTCGGCCGCCCATGACGCTGCGCGTCAATCGCCGGCATGGCGATGCGGTGGCTTACGTGCAGCGCCTCGCTGCCGCCGATATCGCCGCACGCATGCTCGACAGCACCGCCGTGATGCTGGACAAACCGCATGCCGTCGATGCACTGCCGGGCTTTCAGGATGGTCACGTATCGGTGCAGGATTTCGGTGCCCAACGCGCCGCGCGCCTGCTTGATGTTCGCAATGGCATGCGCGTTCTCGACGCCTGTGCCGCGCCCGGTGGCAAAACGGCACATCTGCTCGAAACCGCAGATATCGAACTGACCGCACTCGAACTCGATGCCAAGCGTGCTGCACGTATTGAAGACAATTTGCGACGTTTGAAATTGAAAGCAGCAATCAAGGTTGCAGATTGTGCAAATCTTGACGACTGGTGGGACGGAAAACCGTTTGACCGCATTCTGGCCGACGTGCCCTGCTCCGCGTCAGGCGTTGTACGCCGCCATCCTGACATCAAATGGCTGCGTCGCGCGGCCGATATTGGCACATTTGCCACAAGCCAGCAGCGCATTCTCGATGCTTTGTGGCGCACGCTCGCCCCCGGTGGCAGAATCCTTTACTGCACCTGTTCGATCTTCCCGCAGGAAAACGGCAAACAGGTCGCCGCCTTCGTCGGGCGTCATGCCGATGCCATACGTATAGATATGGGCGTGGACATCGACGGGCAACTTGAACTGCAACTGACACCCGACTCGGAACAGGATGGTTTTTATTACGCCCTGCTGGAAAAGCGTCGCTGAGCGACTGCGCGCGATTTTCTGCGCAGGGTTTCTGCTCGCGCTTTTGCTCTCTTTCGCAACACCAGCAATGGCCGGCAGCATCGAACCGAAGAAAGGCGTTCTCTCGTATGCCGACGACGGCAGCACGGTGCTTAATGCGGAATTCGCCATCGATCTCGGCCCGCGTCTGGTCGACGCCGTTTCGCGCGGCGTCCCTCTGTATTTTTCACTGGAATTCGAATTGACGCGGCCACGCTGGTACTGGTCGAACGAATACATCGTCAGCAAGTCGATCCGTTTCCGCCTGACTTATACCGCGTTGACACGTCAGTACCGGCTATCCACGGGCAACCTGCATCGCAACTTCGCCACGCTGGATGAAGCCTTGCGCGTGCTCTCGCGTTTCGTAGATCTGCAGATTGCCGACAAGGGAGCACTCAGGGTGGGTGACACCTACGATGCCGCCCTGCGTCTTGCGCTGGACAAGAATCAATTGCCAAAGCCGTTGCAAGTCGACGCCATCGGTGATCGCGATTGGCAAGTCGATACCCGCGTACTGCGCTGGCACTACACCCCAGCGGCATGGACACAACCACTCACAGTACCGGCGGCGCTGACCATGCCGGCAGCGCCGTTGCCGCCGCCTGGCGATGCCAAGCCATGAAGTACATCCTGTTCGGTGGCTTCGGGCTCGGTATCGTCCTCTTGTTCATGCTGGCCACGGCCAGTGCCAACAGCCCGCTGTTTTCCCAGCACTACGCGCTATTGCTCGGTGCCAACGCACTGATCTCGGCCATTCTGTTCGTACTTGTCTTTATCCGCCTGCGCCGGCTCTGGCGCGAACATCGTGCCGGCGTCTTCGGCTCGCGCCTCAAGCTGCGCCTGGTTGTCATGCTCGCGGTAATGGCCTTGTTGCCGGGCGCATTGGTATATGGCGTCTCGATGCAGTTCGCGGTGAAGAGCATCGAATCGTGGTTCGATGTGCGCGTCGACACTGCGCTGGATGGTGGCCTTGCGCTCGGACGTAGCGTGCTGGATGCCCAGCAGTCGGGCTTGCTCGACAAAGGTCGCGGCCTCTCGCTTGAACTGGGTGACAGCGATTTCATCTCTGCACAGCAGATGTCGCGTCTGCGCGAACGGGTCAGCGCAAAGACGCTCACCCTGTTTTCACCTACCGGACAGACATTGGTCAGTGCCACATCAAGCGACAGCAGCCTGATTCCGCCCATGCCCAGCCTGTCGCAGCTACGTCAGGCGCGTCAGGGGCGCGGTATCGCCACCACCGATGGCGATGTCGGCGATGGGTTGATTGTGCGTGCACTGGTGCCGGTCTATCTGGCTGGGGGCGAGATTCGCATTCTCCAGCTCACCGATGTCGTCCCGCCCGACATTGCCAGCAGTGCGGCCAGCGTTGAGGATGCTTACCGCGACTATCAGGAGCTTCAGCTCGGCAAACAGGGCTTGAAGCGCATCTACACACTCACGTTGACGCTGACGTTATTGCTCGCGTTGCTCACAGCCATTACCGTCGCCATCCTGCTGGCCGAACGCCTGATCAAGCCGTTGCTGGTACTTGCCGAAGGCACGCAAGCCGTCGCTGCCGGCGATTACACACCGCGCGCTGCCGTTGAGTCGAACGACGAAATGGGCGTTCTGACACGCTCCTTCCATCAAATGACGCGCCAGCTTGACGACGCGCGGCGCGAGACCGAGCGCCATCGCGCCGCCACTGAATCGGCACGCGCTTACCTCGAAAGTGTGCTCGGCAATCTGTCCGCCGGCGTGATTGCATTCGATCGTAACTTCGGCATGCGCGCCGCCAATCTTGGGGCCGTCGGCATTCTGCGCAGCGACCTGATTGCCGTCGAGCAGTTGAAGCTTTCCGAATGGCCGCAGCACAGGCAATTCGCCGAGGCAGTGCTCGATGGTTTCCGCGAGAATCAGGGCGACTGGCAAAAACAGATTGAAATCAACATCAGTGAAGGCGTCTCGCAAACACTGTTGTTGCGCGGCACGACGCTGCCTCAGACTGTGGGCGGCGGTCACGTCGTGGTCTTCGATGACATTTCCGATCTGCTCTCGGCGCAACGCACTGCTGCCTGGGGCGAAGTGGCACGCCGACTCGCACACGAAATCAAGAATCCACTGACACCGATCCAGCTCTCGGCCGAGCGTCTGCAGCGCAAACTCGCCGATCAGCTCGACGGCCCCGGCAGGGAAATGCTCGAGCGTGCAAGCAACACCATCGTCAACCAGGTCGAAGCGCTCAAGAACATGGTCAACGAATTCCGCGACTATGCCCGCACGCCGCCGCCAGTATTGAAACCTGTCGATCTGAATGAGCTCGTACGCGACGTACTCAGCCTGTACGAAAATGCCAAGGTACGCATCGAATCCGATCTCGAACCCGAGCTTGAACCGGTGTCCGCGGATGCCAACCAGATGCGCCAGGTCATCCACAATCTGCTGCGCAACGCACAAGACGCGGTTGCCGAAGCAGATGAACCGCGCATCGTCATCGCCACGCATGCCGGTTCGCACGGCATGACCCTGACCGTGAGCGACAATGGCAGCGGTTTTTCGCCGCAGATCCTCGCCCGTGCCTTCGAGCCCTACGCCACGAGCAAAGCCAAAGGCACCGGCCTTGGTCTTGCCATCGTGAAAAAAATCGTGGATGACCACAAAGGTGAAATCCGCGTTGGGAATCGCGAATTCGGTGGGGCAGAAATCACCATTCGCCTGCCCTTTGCTCCGGAAGCCTGAAGAAAGCGCCCCGAAGTCCTGCAAGTTTCACGCTTCTTCGATGTCAAAAACCCGCAGAGTTCATGTAGGCTACGCCGCCATATGGAGTGTGGACATCGATCCCCGTGTCGCCCCACCTCCAAGGCTGGTACAGCACCACAGGCGTTGTTCCGAAAGGAATGGCGAAGCGCAGTTGCCTCTTTCCACGGAAAGCGGTCAAGGGATAAGTAAAAAGTAAGGCTCAGAATGGCGAATATCCTTGTAGTAGATGACGAAGTCGGCATCCGCGAATTGTTGTCGGAAATCTTGCGCGACGAAGGACATGACGTCAGCGTTGCCGAGAACGCCACCGAAGCACGCCTCGCGCGCGAAGTGAAGCGTCCCGATCTGGTATTGCTCGACATCTGGATGCCAGACACCGATGGCATCACACTGCTCAAGGAATGGTCGGCCGCCGGTCAGCTCAATATGCCGGTCATCATGATGTCCGGCCATGCCTCCATCGACACTGCCGTTGAAGCGACCAAGATCGGCGCGCTCGATTTTCTCGAAAAGCCCATCGGCATGCAGAAATTGCTTGCCGGCGTGAAACGCGGTCTCGAACGCACTGCACGCCCCAACGCCACCGGCCTGTCGCTCGCCGCCTTCTCGCGCTCCGGGCCGCTGCGCGATCTCAAACGTCGCATCGATCAAATCGCTGCAAGCAGCCGCCTTGTCATGCTTCGCTGCGGCAACGGCAGTCTGGCAGAACTTGTCGCGCGCACATTACATACGCCGGGCAAGGCATGGATCGATTTGTCCGCCGACTCCAACCCGCTCTCACTCGACGCACTGCAAGCCGCCCATGGTGGCGTGCTCTATGCGGAAGAAATCGGCCGTCTGACGCGCTTGCAGCAAAAGAACTTGCTGTTCGCCGCCGACCGGCTCGACAAACTCGGCATGCGCATGATCGTCGCCAGCAGCATGGACCATGCGGCCTTGCTCGCAAGTGGCTGGGAAGAAACGGCCCTGAAGCGCCTCTCGGACGTAGCGCTTGGCGTGCCTTCATTGCTTGAAATCAAGGACGAAATCCCCGATATCGCCGCACATCTGCTGACCCTGCTGGTCGAAGCCGGCGAAGCCCCGCCGCGCCGCCTGTCCACCGCTGCGCAAAACGGCCTGCGCCAGCACAACTGGCCCGGCGGTTACGGCGAGTTGCGCGGCATCGTCAAATCGCTGGCACTCGGTGCCATCGAAGAAGAAATCTCCGGCGAAGAAGTCGCACGTCTGCTGGGCCACGACCCGAGCAATCCGCTGCCCGGCCTGGCACCAGAAGTCATGGACTTGCCGCTGCGCGAGGCACGCGAAGTTTTCGAACGCATGTATTTCGAATACCACCTCGCCGTCGATGGCAGCAACATGACGCGACTGGCCGAACGTACTGGCCTGGAACGCACACACCTTTACCGGAAGCTGAAAGACCTCGGCATCCGATAGAAAGCATTGAATCGCCTACTGCGCGGCCATAGAGCTGCGTTGCTTAGGTGCTCGCAATCCTCATGTACTAAAGTACATTCCGGTTGCTGCGCTCCAGACGCCTTGCTCTCCGTCCGCTCGCTACGGCGCGTCAATCCTTTCCCCTCTCTCTAAATCGGAGAAACAAGATGGATGAGGAACACCGCCTTCGTATCCTGCTTTGGATCGTTGCCATCGCGTTCTTCATGCAGACGCTGGACGCGACGATCGTCAATACCGCGCTGCCATCGATTGCCGTCGACCTGAAGACCAGCCCGCTCCGCATGCATTCAGTCGTCATCGCCTATTCGCTGGCGATGGCCACCCTGATTCCGGCATCCGGCTGGCTGGCCGATCGCTTCGGCACGCGGCGCGTGTTCATGGGTGCAATCTTCCTCTTCAGCGTCGGCTCGCTGTTGTGCGCGCTGGCCTCTTCTCTGCCCGGACTGGTTGGCGCACGTGTGTTGCAGGGGATGGGGGCCTCGATGCTATTGCCGGTCGGACGCCTTGCCGTATTACGCGCGTTTCCGCGCGAACGCTTTCTTGCAGCAATGGCCTTCGTCACCGTGCCAGGCCTGATCGGTCCCTTGATCGGCCCGACGCTCGGCGGCTGGCTGGTCGAGTTCGCCTCTTGGCACTGGATATTCCTCATCAATCTGCCGGTCGGCCTGATCGGTTGCCTCATGGCCTGGCGCTACATGATCGACGCTCGTCGCGAGGATGTCGGCAGCTTCGACCTGATCGGCTATCTACTGCTCGCCTTCAGCATGGTGGCGGTATCCATTGCCGTCGACGGCATGTCCGACCTTGGCTTCGGCCACATCACGGTAATCCTGCTTCTGATGTTCGGCTTTGCTGCGCTTGCCGCCTACTGGCTGCGTGCCGCACGACGCGAGGATGCGCTGTTTCCCCTGCGTCTGTTTTCGATCAACACGTTCAGTGTCGGCATTCTGGGCAACTTGTTTGCGCGCATCGGCAGCGGTGCAATGCCTTTCCTGATTCCGCTCCTGCTGCAGGTTTGCATCGGCTACACGCCTGCGCAAGCGGGCTTGATGATGATTCCAGTTGCGATCTCGGCCATGCTCAGCAAACGTGTCGGCCCGGCGTTGATACGCCGCTTCGGCTATCGCAGCGTATTACTCGTGAACACATTGCTGGTCGGCAGCGCGATCGTCAGCTTCGCAACGATATCCGCCCATCCGGCGATATGGTTACTCATGCTGCACCTGTGCTGTTTCGGGCTCGTCAATTCATTACAATTCACGGCCATGAACACCGTCACACTGTTCGACCTGGATGGTGCCAACGCCAGCAGCGGCAACGGCCTGCTCTCGATGGTGATGATGCTTTCGATGAGTCTCGGCGTCGCCGTCGCCGGCAGCCTGCTCGCCGCCTTCGACAACACATTGCCCGGGACTGCCCTGTCCGCCTTCCATGCGACCTTCATCACGGTCGGATTAATCACTTGCGCGTCGGCCTGCATCTTCTGGCAATTGGCGCCACACGCCGGACGTGCCGCCGGCAAGATTGAAGATCACGGCCTGGATTAGGCCGGAGCATCTCCGGCGCACATACTGGTCGACTTGAATTCAAGCTGCTTGAACTGTTCGATCGGCAGGGGACGACTGAACAAGTAGCCCTGGTAGCACGTGCAGCCGAGGCTGAGCAGCAATTCACGTTGGGCCTGGTTTTCGACGCCTTCGGCAATCACTTCCAGGCCAAGGCTTTGGCCAAGCGCAATAACGGTACGAACAATCGCGGCATCGCTGGCATTGCTCATGATGTCGCGCACGAAGGAAGGATCGATCTTCAATTGCGCCAGCGGCAGTCGCTTGAGGTAAGAGAGCGATGAATAGCCGGTACCAAAGTCATCAAGCGAGAAACGGACGCCGAGCCGTTGCAGGGCATGCATCTTGTCGATGGTTTCCTCAATATTTTCGAGCAGCAGGCTTTCGGTCAATTCCAGCTTGAGCCTGCACGGGTTGGCACCGCTTTGTGCAAGTGCAGCACCGATCTGTGCCACGAAATCCGGATGTTGCAACTGGTGTGCACTGACATTCACGGCGATCGACAATGCTGCGCAGGCCGGTTGCTGCGCCCATAGGGCCAATTGCCGGCACGCGGTCTCGAGTACCCATGCGCCGATGGGCAGAATCATGCCGCTGCTTTCGGCCACCGGAATAAAGTTGAAGGGCGAAACCAGGCCATGCTCGGGATGCTGCCAGCGGATCAAGGCTTCGGCGCCGATCAGGCAGCCCATGGCATTGATCTGCGGCTGGTAGTAGAGAACGAACTCTCCTTGGCTGATGGCGCGACGCAAATCCTTTTCCATCTGCACACGCAGCAAAACCGCAGCCTGCATTTCCGGATCGAAGAAGCGGCTGGTGTTGCGGCCTTCCGCCTTGGATTGATACATGGCGAGATCGGCACGTTTCAATAGTTCGTCGACACCAAGTTGCGCATCGCTGAACATGGCAATGCCGATACTTGGCGTCGAGCTGCACTCATACCCGTCAAGATCAAACGGCGCCACGAACGCCTGCATGATGTTGCGCGCCACATGCTGTGCCTGATTGGCAGCATCGGTGCGCGACTGTCCCAGATCACCGAGCATGACGACGAATTCGTCGCCACCGATGCGCGCCACCGTATCGCTCTCGCGCACGCACAGGTTAAGCCGTTGTGCCACCTGCACAAGCAACTTGTCGCCAACATCATGGCCCTGCGTATCGTTGAGTGACTTGAAATTGTCGAGATCGATAAACAGGATGGCGCCGTTCGCATGGCTGCGGTCGGCAGCACTCAATGCCTGTCCCAGGCGGTTCTGCAGCAATTGCCGGTTGGGCAGACCAGTCAGGCTGTCATGAAAGGCCAGTGTGTAGATTTCACGTTCCGATGCCTTGCGTTCGGAGATGTCGGTATTGATGGCAAGGATCGAACGCGGCCGTCCTTCATCGTCACGCACCAAGCTCCAATGCGCCTCGACCCAGATGGATTGCCCGCTCTTGGTGATCTGCTCCAGTTCACCCAGCCATTCACCGTGCTCAAGCACGCGACGCGTACCATCCTCGAAACCGCTCGTATCGGCATACAGCAGCTGATTGATGTGCAGGCCGACCACCTCGTCGGGCGACCAGCCGTAGAGTCGCTCTGCGCCACGGTTCCAGAAAAGGATTCGATGATCGAGTGCTCGCACGATGATGGCATCGTGCGCCTTGTCGAGCAGCGAAGCTTGTTCGCGTAGTTGCGCATCTGCCTGCGCGCGCTCGATGGCAATGCCGGCGATATGCGCACAATCGGCAACCAATGCCAATTCGTCCGGGCTCGGCATGGAGGGTTCGTAACCGTAAATGGCAAAAGTGCCCAACACACGGCCACGCGCATCGAAGATCGGCATCGACCAGCAGCTGCGCAAGCCATACGGCTCGGCCAGAGCACGGTAGGCGTCCCAGCGCGCATCACTTTGTATGTCACTCACCACGACGGTCTCGCGTTCAAATGCGGCCGTGCCACAGGAACCGGCCTTGGGACCAATGTTCAGCCCTTCGAGCAAGCGCAGATAACTCGCCGGCAGGCTGTTGCTGTACCCGTGAGAGATGGTCAGGCCATCCGCTGTCAGCAGATTGATGGTGGAAAGCTTGCGCGGGAATTGGTTCTCGATCAGCCGCAATATGTCAAGCAAGGTCTCTGGCAATGGGCGCAATCGTGCGATCTTTTCAAGCACGCCACGCAAGGCATTGTAGAAAGTCTGATTACGCACGCGGGCAGTGATGTCCATGCCGCTGATGAGCGCACGCCGGGTCTTGCCGCCATCAGTCTGAATCGGCACGGCCGACAACAGGATGTGGCGCCGTTCGCCATCGGCGACGAAATAATCAATCTCATCAGTGACGATCTCACCGGCCAATACACGCATGACAATGTCGCGCACCTTGTCGGCAACATCGATATCGCCGTGCCACCAGCTGCATTCCCAGAACAGACAGCCCGTCTCTTCATCCGGCCTGTAACCGCATGCATCATAGGCAACCGGATTCGCTTCAAGCAAGCGACCTTGGCTGTCAAGCAGTGCCTTAAACAGATATGACTGCTTGAAGATTGCCGCCAGCGTGGCTTCGCTTTCGGCAAGGCGACGCTGGCGGCGATATTGCTCGGTCACATCCTGAATTCCGCCCTCGATCCATTCGATGCGCGCATCGACATTGCACACTGCACGCCCCATGCTGCGGACGCGCCGCTCGTTCCCGCGTGCGGTAATCAACGTGAATTCGTCGTCGAACGCAATGCCGTGATCACGGCAGTCAGCAAACATCCGGGCAATACGCTCGCGATCATCTGGATGATAAAAGGCGATGGCGCCATCCAGATCGGGCGTGTAGTTCACGTCCACTTCATGAATCGCGCACACTTCGTCCGACCACACCAACTGGCCACCGTTGAGTGCATAGGCCCAGGCGCCAAAATGACCAATGCTGCAGGCAGCTTGCCGCATCGCTTCGCTGTTGCGCAGACGCGCAGTCAATTCGTTCGTGTCGGTCAATCCACTGGTCATGGCATCAAACTGCTACGGCAGTTATGAGATTTGCGGAGGTACCAATTACGTTCTCAGCATAAGCCAATTTTTCCACGGAACCAACAGCACGAACAATCCTGTCGAAGCAGTCCTTACTTCGGTGCGCCCATTCTTGGTGCATGCTGATGGCAATGCAGTACGTGGTCGTTCGTCATGCCTGTCGCCTGCATGTATGCATAGATGATGGTCGATCCGACGAACTTGAAGCCGCGCTTCTTGAGGTCCTTGGAAATCACATCCGACAGCGGCGTGCTTGCCGGGAGTTCTTGCATGCTGGCAAAGCGCGGCTGCAAAGGCTTGCCGTCGACATATGCCCACAAATAAGCATCCAAACTGCCATGCTCCTCGCATAGCGCAAGACAGGCTTTTGCGTTGGCAATGGTCGCGGCAATCTTGAGGCGATTGCGTACGATGCCAGGATCGGCAAGCAGGCGGGCGGTGTCCTTGTCGTCGTAGCGCGCAATTTTCCTTACATCGAAATTGTCAAATGCCTTTCGATAATTTTCGCGCTTCCTCAACACCGTGATCCACGATAGGCCAGCCTGTGCGCCCTCAAGGATCAGCAGCTCAAACAACATGCGCTCGTCATGGCATGGCTTGCCCCATTCCTTGTCGTGATAGGCCACATAGAGCGGGTCGTCACCGCACCAGGCACAGCGTTGAACGGAATCAGTCTTCATGCAGAATTTTCTCGAAGCGTCGATCCGGAATCAGCCACAGCAAGGCCACCAGCACGTACATACCTTCGGAAAAATATCCGTTGAAAAACGCACCGGCAATGCCGGCCAGATACAGCACCGGAGAAACTTTGCCTTTGAAGTCGCGCCCGACGGCACGCGCCAGTGTGGAATTTTTGCCATGCGTCTTCACCATGCAGCTTTGCAGCAACCACCACGCAAAGGCACACATCAGCATGACAAAACCGTAGAGCGCCAGTGGTACTGTCGAGAAATGGTTTTCGCCCATCCATGTGGTAGTGAAAGGGATCAGGGACATCCAGAACAGAAGGTGCAGATTGGCCCACAGCAATCCGCCGCTGACATGGTCGATGGTATGTAGCAGGTGATGATGATTGTTCCAGTAGATGCCGACGTAGATGAAACTCAGCAAGTAACTCAGGAATACTGGTGTCAACGGTTGCAGATCGGCGAAGGTACTGCCATGCGGAACCTTCAGCTCCAGCACCATGATCGTGATGATGATGGCGATGACGCCATCGCTGAAGGCTTCCAGCCGATTTTTCCCCACGCCTTGCTCCTTAATGTGCCGGTCCGGATGGCACGTGCGCAAAGACCCAGTCGCTGATAACGCCGATGGTTTCCTTCTCCTTGCCCAGATAGCCATGCGCGCTGAATGGGCCGCAGGAATCACCACCACCCACGGCGTCGGCGTCCATGAACACGACGGTGAAACGATCCTGCAAACGCTCCGCATCATACGGCGGCGTGAACTTGCAACTGTCCTTACAGTTATGGACGAACAGCAAAGGCACCGAGATTCGGGTGAAATCGAAACCCGCCAGGCCAGTACCTTGGCGACTCGATTCAAATATCGATGAAGTCAGGACCACGCCGCTGATCTGATCGCGCAGCGGCAGGGAAGCATAGGCCGCCGATACGGTGCCACGGCTCGTACCGATCAGAAAAACATGGTCGAGGTTGAAGCGGCGCTTGAAATCAGCGAGTACCTCGCTGATTTCCTGTACATGCAAATCGGACTTGCGAATGCCATCGACCAGCGGACCGCTGTCGCTGCTCGGATCGAAAGAAGCCGTTGCAATGCCTTGATCGGCAAACAATCCGCGCGAACGGACCAGGAAGTTATCCCCGCCCGGTACTTGTTTTTCTGCGAGATGCAGGCTGCCATCGCCGCCTGCGAACAAAATGGCGCCTACTTTGGTCGGCGTATCCGGTGCCGTTGCAATGTAGTAAAGCGGTGCCTTGCCTGAACGATCAAGCTTGACGATGACATCACTATTGGCGTGCGCAAGCAATGAAACGCACAACAAACAAAGCAAACCCAGGTAGCGCGACAGTTTCATCCGATCACCTCAATATTGATTCATAAGGGCAGCCATGCATGCACGGATCTCAGGCGCCGAAAGTTCGCGCCAGCAAGGTGCGAATTGGCGTCGGCAAAGCTGCTTCGGCATACGCATCGGCCGACAGCCAACGCCGATCATTTTCCATAACTGCCGGTGCAGGGGTAACGCGTGCATGCAGCGGGCGCAGTGTGAGGCGGAAATGCGTAAAGACGTGACGCAATGCCGGCTGCTCATGCCATTGTGTTGCAACCACGCCATAGTGTCGTGCAGCATACTGCGCCGCATCCGCCCCCTGGGGTAGCTCCGGAAGGCACAGTAAACCGCCCCAGATGCCACTTGGCGGACGCTGCTCGAGCAGAATGCCGTGCTCGCTTTGCATGACGAGAAAAATGCTTTCGCGTTCAGGTACCGCCTTCTTCGGCCGCGGCGCCGGCAATTCGGGAATGCGATTGTCGCGATGCGCGATACAGATATCGTTGAGCGGACAACGCAAACACAAAGGCTTGCCGCGTGTACACACCGTCGCACCCAGGTCCATCTGCGCTTGCGTGTAAAAACCGGTTTCTTTGGCCGGCATCAAGCTTTCTGCCAATGCCCACATTTCACGCTCGACCGACACGCTACCTGGAAAACCGTCGATGCCGAAGCAGCGTGCGAATACACGTTTTACATTGCCGTCGAGAATAGGCGTTTGCGCACCAAAGCAAAAACTGGCGATCGCATTCGCGGTCGAACGGCCAATGCCTGGTAAATCGGCAATCAAGCTGGCGTCGCGCGGAAACTCACCGCCATGTCGCATCACAACCATTTGCGCACATTTGTGCAGGTTGCGCGCCCGCGCGTAATAGCCGAGGCCGCTCCACAGCGGCATTACCGCCTCGACCGGCGCCGCCGCAAGATCGGCCAACGTCGGGAAACGATCAAGAAAACGCTGGTAGTAAGGAATGACGGTTGCAACTTGCGTCTGCTGCAACATGATTTCCGACAACCAGACGCGATAAGGGTCGGTCGTGTTCTGCCACGGTAAACCCTTGCGCCCGTGCGTCTTGTGCCAGGCTATCAGACGCTGGGCAAAATCAGACGACAACGGGTCTGACCTTCGATGCAGACAGCTTGGCACGTTGGCGTGCTTCATCCGTATCCTTGCCGGTGGCAACAGCTACACCCATGCGCCGCTTGACGAAGCTCTCGGGCTTGCCGAAAAGACGCAAGTCCGATTCAGGTACCGACAAGGCCTCGGCCACACCCTCGAAGGCAATGGCTTGCGCGTCCACGCCGCCGTAAATTACTGCCGACGCACCCGGTGCGCGCAACGATGCATCAACGGGCAAGCCGAGGATTGCACGCGCGTGCAATTCGAATTCCGAATAGCGTTGCGACGCGAGCGTCACCAGTCCCGTGTCATGCGGACGCGGGCTGACCTCGGAAAACCAGACCTGGTCGCCTTTGATGAACAGCTCCACGCCGAACAAGCCCAACCCGCCAAGATCGCCGGTCACGGCCGCGGCAATGTCGCGTGATTTCTGCAATGCCAGTGGCGACATCGTCATCGGCTGCCAGGACTCGACGTAATCGCCATCCTTTTGAATATGGCCAATGGGTTCGCAGAACTGGGTTTCGATCTCACCGGCCGCATTTTTTGCACGCACGGTCAGCAAGGTAATTTCATACTCAAAGTCGACAAAACCTTCAACGATGACGCGGCCATTTCCGTCTTTACTCTTAACGCGGCCGCCGTCCATTGCGTGTGTCCATGCCTTGGCAACATCCATGGCCGAGCGCACCACTGATTGGCCCTTGCCGGAAGATGACATCACCGGTTTCACCACGCAGGGATAACCAACCGCATCGGCACCCGCCTGCAGCTCCTCTTGCGTATCGGCAAAGCGATACGGTGAGGTCGACAGGCCCAGTGTTTCAGCAGCCAGGCGGCGAATGCCTTCGCGATTCATGGTCAGTTGCGTTGCTCGCGCGGTCGGCACGACAGTCGCCATGCCGGCAGCTTCAATTTCAGCAAGGGTATCGGTCGCGATGGCCTCGATCTCGGGCACGATGTAGTGCGGCTTCACGCGTTCGACAAGTTCACGCAAGGCGGTGCCGTCGGTCATTGAAATGACGTGGCTGTGGTGCGCAATCTGCATGCCGGGCGCATTTTCATAACGATCAACGGCGATCACCTCGCAGCCCAAACGCTGCAATGCGATAATCACTTCCTTGCCAAGCTCGCCGCAGCCCAGCAGCATGACACGGGTAGCGGACGGGGACAGGGGCGTTCCGATGCGGGACGAACTCATGGGCATTTCCAGACCAGTTTGCGGCATTTCAAAAACAGAATTTTACCCGATGCCCTCGATCGACTCCGCTACCGACGTCTTCGCTCCCGCCGAATTGCGCCAGGCTTTTGGCAGCTTTGCCACGGGTGTTACCGTCGTCACCACACGCAATGCCGACGGCAAGCTGGTCGGCCTGACGGCGAACTCCTTCTCTGCAGTGTCACTGTCGCCGCCATTATTGCTATGGTGCATCAGCATGAGCACGCCTTCGTTTTCGGCGTTTCGTGACTGCAGCCATTACGCCATCAATATCCTCGGTGTAGAACAGGTCGACGTTTCCAATCGCTTCGCCAATTCCAGTCCCGACAAGTTCGCCGATCTCGACTACGGCTTCGGCCCCGGCGGCAGCCCGCTGATTGCAGGCTGTATCGCCAGTTTCGAATGCCGCAATGAAATCCAGTATCCCGGTGGAGATCATCTGATTCTCGTCGGCTACGTTGAACATTATCAAGTCCGTCCCGGTGCACCGTTGCTATTCCACGGCAGCCGCTACGCAGCACTGCAGCCCTGAGCCGATGCACCCATGCATCGATGTTCCATCACGCAGATAACCAGCGAGGTACAAACATGAACGAACGTATCGACGTCGCCGACGTCAAACGTCGCATCAAGGCGATCTTCATCGGATCGGCCGGCAATCTCGTCGAGTGGTACGACTTCTACGCCTACACCGCCTTCGCGCTGTTTTTCGCGCCAGCTTTCTTTCCTTCGCACGATCCGGTCGTGCAACAGCTGAACGCCGCCACACTGTTTGCAGCAAGCTTCATCGTGCGCCCAATCGGCGGTTGGTTGTTCGGCTATCTCGCCGACCGCTACGGGCGCAAGCTGTCACTCACCATTTCGGTCGTCATGATGTGCCTCGGTTCGTTGATCATTGCGGCTACACCGACCTACGACATGATCGGCATCTGGGCACCCGTCATGCTCACCATCGCACGTGTCGTCGAAGGCCTCAGCCTCGGCGGCGAATATGGGGCCAGCGCGACCTATACCAGCGAAGTGGCGGATCCAAAGCGGCGCGGTTTTTATTCAAGCTTCCTCTACGTCACGCTGATCGGCGGACAGCTTTGCGCAGTCATCGTGTTGCTGCTGCTACAGAACGTATTTCTTTCGCATGAAGAATTGCTTGCCTGGGGTTGGCGCATTCCCTTCGTGATCGGCGCGTTGCTCGCCATCTTCACCGCCGTCATGCGCCGCGAACTGTATGAAACCGAGGCATTCAAGCAGGCCAACAAGAAACCGCGCGAAGGCAGCCTGATGAAAGAACTGGCCAAATATCCGAAGGAAATCGCGCTCGTCATCGGCCTCACGGCAGGCGGCACGGCGGCGTTCTACACGTTCACTACCTACATGCAGATTTTCGTGAAGCAGACCGTCGGCCTGTCGAACCTGACCACTACCTACGTGATCGCCGGCAGTCTGATCTTCGCTTCCATCCTGCAGCCAATTTATGGTGCGCTGTCCGATCGCATTGGCCGCAAGCCCTTGCTAGTGTTCTTCGGTGTCGCCGGCACCTTACTCACTGTGCCCATTCTCACGACCTTGTCACACACGCAATCACCCTTTATCGCCTTCCTGCTGATTTGCGGCGCCTGGGTGTTCACTGCCGGTTACACATCGATCAACGCCGTGGTCAAGGCCGAACTCTTCCCGGCGACGATACGCGCCACCGGCATTGCCGTGCCCTACGCGCTGACCGTCTCCATCTTCGGTGGCACGGCGCCGGCGATTGCGCTGTATTTCAAGACCATCGGTCACGAACCCTGGTTCTACTACTATCTCGCCAGCATGATCTTTATCTCGCTACTGGTGTATCTGACCATGCGCGACACCAAGCACCATTCGGTGCTGGACGTCGAAGCCAAAGGCTGAGCTCCCGCCGGAACATTTCCGAAAAACAAAAAGGCGGAGCCGTTCACCAGCTCCGCCTTTTTCATGTGCCTTCGCGCTTCGGCACCTTCCAACAATGCATTAGATGATCTCGTGCACGATCTCCGGCGGGCGGCACAGGCGCACACCCTTCGCCGCTTCGACAATCGGTCGGTTGATCAGTACCGGATGCGCGGCCATGAAGTCGATCAATTCCGCTTCGGTCCATTTCGCATCGCCAAGTCCCAGTACCGCGTACTCGGCCTCTTTCTCGCGCAACAAGTCACGGGCCGGCATTTGCATTGCCGACAAGAGTCGCTTCAACTCGATTGCCGATGGTGGCGTGTGCAGATATTCAATGATCGTCGGCTCAATGCCTGCCGCACGCAGGATGTCGAGCGCACCGCGCGAATTGCTGCAGCCAGGATTATGGAAAATCGTCACCTTCATGATTAATCGCGCGCCATGCGGACTTCCATGATTTCGTATTCGATGGCGTCGTGATAGGTCTTCGCATCGTTCTGTACGAGGTGTAACAGAATCTGCGGCCCCTGGCGCTTGACGATCCAGCGCATCCCGAAGCCCAGCACGCACAAGATCGCGCCGATGACATGGTATCCAACCAGCCCGCAAGCAACACCGGCACCGAGTAGCGGGATCGACACGCCGTTGAGATAGAGACGGTGACGGACATAGCGATACGCCTTGTCCGGATTGACGATCAGGCGGAAACGGCCGAACGGCAAGCCGTTCTTGAACTCCTGAAAAGAAACCGCGACAGCAAGATTCTCGGGCTCGACGGCCCCCGTTGCGCTCGCGTCCTGCGTGGGCGTTGTCTTGTCCATGTGCGATTCGGGAAGGAAGGTGGAGCGGGCGATGGGAGTCGAACCCACGTCATTGGCTTGGGAAGCCAAGGTAATAGCCGTTATACGACGCCCGCTTGGGCTGGCGATTATAGCTGTGGCAGAAAAGAAAAACGCGGACCCGTACAGCGGCCCGCGCAAGAGGGAAATCAGCAGCAGATATTGCTCAATAAAAACTCAACGCAACGAGCGGATGTAGCGATCGTCGCCTTCCTCCTCGTCCGGCTTTTTCTTCGTGCCGAAACCGAAGGCCATTCCTTTCTCCTCTCGCTTGGCGGGCGGCCCATCCAACTCCATCGCCGCGCGCAACTTCGCGCAGAGTTCATGCAGTTCAGGGTTGTCAGTCGCCTCTGCAATGCGCAGGATTTCGCGCGTGTAGTCAGCGCTGATGCGCATGTATTCGACATCCGTGATGCGGTTGAGGACGCGCCGCATCAAGACGTGAATACGGCCAAGCAGACCGTAGATATGCGAATCGGATTCCATGTCGCCCCTTTCAAAATTGGCCGATCCGCCCCGGTGTCGCACATGCGGCGGGGGAAGCTAGCGACCTGATGATGGGCACTGCGTTATTCGCAATGCCTTATTCAATATGCTCCCCGTGTTCCATTCGATCCAGCCCTTCCGTTTCCATGTCACTCTCCACACGCAAACCGGTGATGCTGTTGACGACCACCAGGATGACAAATGTGCCAACCGCACTGTAAATGGCTGCGGCTGCAATTGCGGTCATTTGCGTGACAACCTGTGCACCAATCATGCTTGGATCAGCCACGCCGAACACACCGGTAAGGAAAGCGCCAAGCGCACCGCCGATGCCGTGAATGCCGAATACGTCGAGTGAATCGTCGTAGCCAAAGCGACGCTTGAGCGTGGTTGCACCGAGATAGCACACCACGCCAGAAGCCGCACCGATGAACAACGACGCCATCGGGCTGACAAATCCGGACGCCGGCGTGATCGCCACAAGACCGGCCACGGCACCCGACACGATGCCCAATGCACTGGGACGGCCACGCACTACCCATTCGATGCACATCCACGAGAAAGCAGCGGTCGCGGTCGCAACCTGCGTCACCAACATGGCCATGCCGGCGGTACCATTGGCCGCCACAGCGGAGCCGGCGTTGAAACCAAACCAGCCCACCCACAACAGGCCTGCGCCCGCAATGGTGAGCACCAGATTGTGCGGACTCATCGGCTCACGCCCGAAACCTCGGCGACGGCCCATGACCAGTGCACACACCAGACCGGCAACGCCAGTATTGACGTGCACCACCGTGCCACCGGCGAAATCGAGTGCACCCATTTTGGCCAGCCAGCCGCCCGGCTCCCATACCCAGTGCGCAATCGGTGCGTAGACAAAAATCGACCACAACGCGGCGAACCAACATAGTGCGGAGAATTTCATGCGCTCGGCCATGGCGCCCGGCGTCAGCGCCGTGGTGATAATGGCGAAGGTGAGCTGGAACATCCAGAACACGGATTCGGGAATGTTCGCGCCGTCGGTGCCTGCAAGGCTGGTCGGCGTCAGACCGTCAAGCAGGAAACGGTCAAGCCCACCGATGATCCCGTTGCCCGGACGGAATGCAAGGCTGTAACCAATCAGTGTCCAGGTGATGGTTGTGATCACGGCGCAGACAACGATCTGGGCCGACATCGACAGCACGTTCTTCTTGCGCACCATCCCGCCGTAGAACAACGCCACCCCAGGAATCGTCATCAGCAGCACCAGCGCCGACGAGGTCAGCATCCAGGCGGTATTGCCGCTGTCGAGCTTTTGTTCGGGCGCGGCCGGAGCCGCAGGCGCAGCAGGTGCCGCAACAGGCGCTGGTACCGGTGCAGCAACGGGCGCAGGCGCTTGTTGCTGCGGATCGGCCACTGTCTGGGTCGCAGGCGGCGTAACAGTCGCCGGGGCCGGGGCCTGAGCTTGTGCATGGCTATAGCTCAAACCGGAAAATTGCAGGGCAGCCATGAACAGGCTGCGCATCAGGAAACGGAAACAGCGTTGCGATAGTGAGTTCGGGGCCATCGTACGAATTCCGATAAATAATCACCAGCCTTATGCAACACTTATGCCAAACTATCATTTCCAATGAATTCAAGCGCTTGGAAACGGGTTGGTGCAAAAGATGCGCCAGCTTGAATCAGGGATTGTGACAAGCGCACTCCTGCGGTGCAGCGCGTGGGTTTCCGGGCAACGCTCGCCAGTGCCCGCACCAAGGGCCGAAATAGGCACATGTTAGAATTCGGCTACTCCACGCGCTTTAGCGCCACAGCCGCGTCTTCTTTAAGGCGCGGCGCTCCCCGAATGGACTTAGCATGAGCAACGACTTCCTCACCATCGCCGGCAAGGCGTATCACTCCCGTTTGATCGTCGGCACCGGCAAATACAAGGATTTCGCCGAAACCCAGTCCGCCGTCGAAGCTTCCGGCGCCCAGATCATCACTGTCGCCATACGCCGCATGAACGTCGGCCAGGATCCGAACCAGCCATCCCTGCTCGACGTGCTGCCGATGTCCAAATACACGCTGCTGCCAAACACCGCTGGCTGCTACACCGCCGACGAGGCCGTACGCACACTGCGCCTGGCGCGTGAACTGCTCGACGGCCACAAACTGGTCAAGCTCGAGGTGCTCGGCGATCCGCATACGTTGTTCCCCAACATGCCGGAAACCCTGAAAGCTGCCGAAGCGCTGGTCAAGGACGGCTTCGACGTCATGGTTTACTGCGCCGACGATCCGATCCAGGCCAGGATGCTCGAAGACATCGGCTGTTGCGCCATCATGCCGCTGGCCTCGTTGATCGGCTCCGGCATGGGCATTCTGAATCCGTGGAACCTGCGTCTCATCATTGATCAGGCCAAAGTGCCTGTACTGGTCGATGCCGGGGTCGGCACCGCATCGGATGCCGCTATTGCGCTTGAGCTCGGTTGTGACGGTGTGCTCATGAACAGTGCCATCGCGCATGCGCAGAATCCAGTGTTGATGGCTGCTGCCATGCAAAAGGCCGTCGTCGCCGGCCGCGAAGCCTTCCTCGCCGGGCGCATGCCGAAAAAGCTGTATTCGGCCATTCCGAGCTCGCCGACCGAAGGGCTCATCGGCAAATAAGCCGCTACAAACTCATGCGCACACCTTGGGCGCGGCTTGCAGTCGCAGTATCTATTCTGGTTACAAGTGGCGCTGGTCTTGCACATGCGCAGGAAGCGCCGCCACTGGTGTCGAACACGCGCCAAGGCTATGCCTTCGAATTTCCGCGCGTGCTGGCGGAGCAACGCCTGTTCGGTATTGCCCACGGCGTGGCACTGCTTGCCGAAGCATGTCATCCCGATCCCGCCGTCACCAGCGCGTATGCAGAATGGCGGGAACGCCAGCGTGAACCGCTCGATGCCATCAAGAATGAATTGGCTGTCTTTTATTACGGCACGCATGCCGCCGACGCCAGTTGGGCCAATGTTGCCAGCACGCTGAATCTGCGTCCCCGCCTCGATCTTGCACCCGAACGTTTGCAGGAAGCCTGTGCATCGCTGCCGCAAGCCTTGCAGGAGGCGCGTTACGACATTGCAGGACGCTTGCGGCTCGAGGCCGCGCTGGCGCAAAACGCACTGGCAATACGCGTCGAGACCCAGCATGACGTGTGCGCCACGCGCTTGGCTGACCACGACGGCGCCATACTGGCTGAACATTACGCGGCCTGGGCCTCACGTGAGAACGCAGCAGCGACCGAGGCACGTGCGCGCCTGGATCAGGAATGGGTCGCGAATGCCATGTCCGGCGAAGCCGACGATGTGATCAAGGCATTGCGCCACAAATATTCGAACCCGCCGCAGGCCACCTGCGAAAAACTCGCCGACTGGCTCGACACGCCAGCCGCCACGATTGAACAAGCATTCGCACCAGCACCGCCGCCCGTCGATGTATCGGGCACCGGCAATGCAGAGATGCCCACGACAGGGCCGGTGCCGGAAAGCAGGCAAAATCCTGTTCCGATGGAAGCACCGCAGACGCCGGCAGAAATCGAAGCGGCGAAAACCGGGGCCATGGCACAAGCGTCGGCACCGGAAAAATCGCAAGACGCCGCGCCACCGAATATCTTCGATCAAGCCATTGATCACCTGTTGAAATTCTTCAAAGAGCCCGCCAATGAACAAGCGCGACCCAGCGAACGATCCGGTCACTGATCAAGACAGTTCAACGGAACACCCTGACCGCAATGCCCACATCCGCAGCTTCGTGTTGCGTCAGGGGCGTGTCTCCAATGCCCAGCGCCGTAGCCACGATGAGTTAATGCCGGTGTGGGGTATTCCCTATGCGCCGGCAATGATCGATTTCGCGCAGGTATTCGGGCGCAGTGCACCGACGATTTTCGAAATCGGTTTCGGCATGGGCGAGACCACGGCGACCATTGCAAAGAACCATCCCGAGAACAACTACATCGCGCTGGAAGTGCATACGCCGGGCGTGGGCAGCCTGTTGAAGGACATCCACGAACAGGGCATCACCAACATCCGCATCATTCAGCACGACGCGGTGGAAGTACTGCGCGACATGATTCCACTCGATTCACTCGCCGGTGTACATGTGTTCTTCCCCGATCCGTGGCCCAAGAAGAAACAGCAGAAGCGCCGCCTGCTGCAGGGCCCGATGGTGCATGCGATTGCCGAACATCTGAAGCCCGGCGGCTATCTGCACAGCGCCACTGACTGGGAAGAATACGCACAGCAGATGCTGGAAGTGTATACCGCCGAGCCGCTGCTGGAAAACACAGCAACCGACTTTGCGCCCAAGCCCGACTATCGCCCGCAAACCAAGTTCGAGACGCGCGGCCTGCGCCTTGGTCATGGCGTGTGGGATGTAGTGTTCAGAAAGAAATAAGAGCGCGGTTTAGGCGCGAACGCTCCTTGTTCCTTTTCTAAGAAAAGGAACAAGGAACTCATCAATCGCCCAGGAACAACTGCAGCAAATGATTGAGATACCGCTGCCCGCGTAGTGTCGGGCGGATGTGCTCGGGCGTGACTTCGAGCAAGCCCTCGCGTTGTGCCGCGAGCAGTTCAGATTGCAAGCGCGACAGTTGCAGGCCGGTACGCTCGCTGAACAGGCCTGATGGAAACCCCTCGGTCAGACGCAATGCATTCATCATGAATTCGCCCGGCAATTCGGCTGCCGTCACGATACGCTGCTCCTGAATGAAATCATTTCTGTCCGCCCCATCGAGATAAGCGCGCGGATGCTTGTGCCGCATTTCGCGTGCAATGCCTGCGTGGTCGGAAATCTTGCCGTGTGCGCCGGCACCAATGCCGAGATAATCGCCAAAGGTCCAATAGTTGAGATTGTGGCGACACTCTCGCCTCGGCTTGGCGAAGGCCGACGTTTCGTAATGCACATAGCCGGCGGCTGCAAGCGTCTCCTCGACCATGTCCTGCATGTCGGCCGACAGATCGTCATCCGGCAACGGCGGCGGATCGCGATAAAACAGCGTGTTTGGCTCCAGCGTCAGGTGATAGGCCGAAAGATGCGTCGTGCCGCAGGAAATCGCCGTCTCGATATCGCGCCGAGCGGCTTCCATCGTTTGCTGTGGCAAGGCATACATGAGATCGAGATTGACGTTGTCGAAGTGATTCAACGCAATCTCGATGGCACGTGCGGCTTCGGTCGCGGTGTGAATGCGCCCGAGCGATTGCAGTTTCGCATCGTCAAAACTCTGGATGCCGATCGAAATTCGGTTCACGCCGGCATCGCGGAAGCTTTTGAATTTATCGGCCTCAACCGTACCGGGATTTGCTTCCAACGTGATTTCGGCTTCCGGGATCAGCGTCACGCGCGTACGAATCGCCGTCAGCAAAGCATCCAGGCCCGCGCCCGAGATCAGGCTTGGCGTGCCGCCGCCAATGAAGATCGTACCGACACGACGGCCCCAAATTTTGGGCAATGCAGCTTCAAGATCGGAGACCAACGCAGTGATGTAGGCCGCTTCCGGAATCTCGGCCTTCGCTTCATGCGAATTGAAATCGCAATAGGGACATTTCTTGACGCACCACGGCCAGTGAATATACAGCGACAAGGGTGGCGGCGTTTGCAAGCCGCTCGCCGTCACCACAGTGGACGTAGCTGCGAGCGCACCCGACAAAGTGGGTGCAGCGGCAATCGGGATAACGCGTTTCACTGGCGCTTCAATTTTTCGATCAATTGCCGTAGCGCCATGCCGCGATGACTGAATGCGTTCTTTCGCTCAGCAGGTAATTCCGCCGCAGTTGCATTCAGTTCCGGAATGAAGAACAGCGGGTCATAGCCGAAACCGCCTTCGCCGCGCGGCGCCGTCAGAATCTCGCCATGCCATTCGCCTTCGGCAATCAAGGGTTGCGGATCATCGGCATGGCGTACGAAGACGAGCACCGCCACATAGTGGCCACGGCGATCGGTATTGCCTTCAAGCTGCGCAAGTAGATGCGCACTGTTACGCGCATCCGATTTCGGCTGATTCGTACCCAATGAAGCATAGCGTGCTGAATGCACACCGGGCGCACCGCCGAGTGAAGGTACGCACAGACCGGAATCGTCGGCCAGTGCCGGCAAACCCGTCAGACGCGCGCAGTGGCGTGCTTTCGTCAATGCATTCTCGACGAAGGTGACATAAGGCTCCTCCGCCTCTGGCACATTGAAAGCCGATTGCGGCAGGACTTCGAAATCGATCTCGGCCAGCAACTGCCCGAACTCGCGCAGCTTGCCGGCGTTGTTGGAAGCAAGAACGAGTTTTTGCTTCATGCCAACAAACCTAGCGCACGCTTCTGCGCTGCAATGATTTGTGCAATCCCGACGTCGGCAAGGCCGAGCAATGCATCAAGCTCCTTGCGCGAAAACGGCGCACCTTCGGCGGTACCCTGCACTTCCACCATGCCACCGCTGCCGGTCATCACAACGTTCATGTCGGTATCGCAGGCCGAATCTTCCGGGTAATCGAGATCAAGCACCGGCACGCCTTCGACGATGCCGACCGAGACAGCCGCCACGAAATCGCGCAAGGGATTCGCTGGCAGCTTGCCGCTCTTCACCAGCCCATCGAACGCGTCATACAGGGCCACGCAAGCCCCGGTAATCGAGGCGCAACGCGTACCGCCATCAGCTTGCAGCACATCGCAATCGAGCGTGACCTGGCGTTCGCCCAGCGCAGCCAGATTAGTGACGGCGCGCAGAGAGCGGCCAATCAAGCGCTGGATTTCCTGCGTACGGCCGGTCTGTTTACCGCGCGCGGCTTCGCGCCCGCTGCGTGTATGCGTGGAGCGCGGCAGCATGCCATATTCGGCCGTGACCCAGCCTTCGCCCTTGCCTTTCATGAAACTAGGCACACCTTCCTCGACGCTGGCAGTGCACAACACTTTTGTGTTGCCGAACTCGACCAGCACGCTGCCTTCGGCATGCATGGTGTATTGGCGGGTAATCTTGAGCGGGCGCAGCTGGTCGGCTGCACGACCGGAATGTCGCGTCATGTGTCTTCCTGGTTTCGGGTGAATGTACTGAGACGGATCGAGTTGCGAATCTCTTCGATGGCTTCTTCGATCTCGTCGTCGGAAAGCTTGTTGACTGCCTGTGTGCTGTTAGCCGGCGGCATGGTGTAGACGTCCATCGGCATGGTCGGCATATCGCTGTTGCAGGTCAATGCCTGAACCTCGTCATCCTCCCAGTTGATGGCAATAATGGAGAGGTTGTCACTGCTCTTGCCGGCGCGGCGCTCCGCCTCATCAAGCATGCGCGGCACACTGGTCATGACATTGGTGTGGGCAATCTGCGCGCAAAGATCGGTTTCAAGCGGGCCCCACACGCCGTCGGTACAAAGCACCAGTTGATCACCGTCACGCAAAGGTGTCTTGCGCGAAAAATCGATCTGCGGTGTCTGCGTCCCGCCAAGACAACTGAAGATGCGGTTGCGTGCGGGATGTTGCCGTGCCTGTTCGGCGGTGATGGATCCGCTATCGACCAGCGTTTGTACCAGTGAATGATCGCGCGTCTGCGACAGTACGCGTCCGTCGCGAATCAGGTAAAACCGCGAATCGCCGACATGCGCCCAGTACGCCACGTCGTGCTGTACGACACAGACGACACACGTGGTTCGTGGCGAATCGGACAACCCCTGGCGCGCCGCCTCTTCATGGATCGCCTGGTGTGCTGCTTCCAGTGCTGCCGACAGAAAGAACATCGGATCGGGCAGATTCGGTTTCGCTTCCTGCTGGAAGAAAGTGGCGATTGCGTTAACCGCAACCTGCGCCGCCACTTCCCCATGGGCATGACCGCCCATGCCGTCAGCAACAAGCAGCAGCAAGGCGTCGCGCGAATAGCAGTACGCAACGCGGTCCTGATTCAATGCGCGCGTGCCGATGCGGCTTTCCTGATAGATCGTGAACTTCATGACTGAGTTTTATCACGCACACGGCGAGCAGCCTGCTTCCCGCCAGGAGGATCCATCAGGTTTTTCTGCAAGGCAAAGACGCTCATCGGGCGTTTCTGACGATCGATCTGCATGCACCAGTCGATCGTGCCGAGCAGTTGTTCACTGTACTTCCCCTGCCAGCGTCGCGCAGCCGGCACCAGTGTGTCGTTCTCGACACGCTGGTTTGATGCGGGTGGCGATGAATGGGCAAGGCATGCATACATGGTCGCGCCAATGGCATAAATATCGGTCCACGGTCCCAGCGTGTCTTGCGCCTCGTATTGTTCGGGCGCAGCAAAGCCCGGCGTATAGGTCGGGCGCAACGATGGCGCGTCATTCTCCAGCGCCTGTCGCGAGGCGCCGAAATCGAGCAGAACCGGATTGCCATCGGTGCGCAGGTAGATGTTCGAGGGCTTGATGTCGAGATGCAGAATGCGCTGTGTGTGAACTTCGCGCAAACCATTCAGCAGGCGGGAGAACACGATACGCATGAAGTTCTCGCTGACCTTGCCGGTTTTCTTCATCACATGTTCGCGCAATGTATGCCCTTCCTCGTACTGCATCACCATGTACACGGTGGCATTGGCACGGAAGAAATTCAGCACGCGCACCACGTTCGGATGATTCAGGCGCGCAAGCGCGCGGCCTTCCTCGAAGAAGCATTTGAGTCCGTGATTGAACGCCGCCCGGTGCTCGTCGCGAATTTCCGGCAGGATCGCGCCTTCAGCACGAAGCGCGAGCGTATTCGGCAAATATTCCTTGATTGCAACCGGCGTCTCGTTATCGTCATAGGCAAGATAGACGATGGAAAAACCGCCGAGCGAAATCTGTCGCTCGATGCGGTAGCGATCGAGCTGGAAACCTGGCGGCAATGCGTGATTGATCTGCGTGGTGGTCATGTCGACATGGGGCGTGGAATGCTGAATAACCGTAGCGACCGGAAGGGTCAAGCACGCCCTTCTCTCTTCTCGATGCAACGCCGTAACACGGTCGCGTGGCAGGTTGTTCGGTGATTCCCTTATACTCGCGCGGATTCTCCCATACTGACGATTCCTTTGCCATGATCTACAGCATGACCGGCTATGCCGCCGGTAACCGTGATCTGGGAAGTGCCGTTCTCAGCATCGAACTGAAAAGCGTCAACTCCCGTTTCCTCGACCTTTCCTTCCGCATGAGCGAGGAATTGCGCGCCATCGAAATGCCGATGCGCGAACTCATCACGGCGCAGGTTGCGCGCGGCAAGCTTGAGTGCCGTGCATGGTTGCAAACGCAGCACACTTCAGCGCACAAGGACGAACAATCCGCTGCGCCGAACCCGACCGCCATTGCGCGACTCGTGCAGCTGCAGGCAGGCGTGCTCGCTGCGTTGCCTGCCGCGACACCGTTGAGCGTCAATGAAGTACTGCGCTGGCCGGGTGTACTGACCGAAGACAGCATCACCGCCGAGGCGCTGCAAACCGAAGCACTGGCATTGCTCAAAATATTGCTCGGCGAGTTCGTGGCAACACGCGAACGCGAGGGCGCCAAGCTCGCGGGCGTGCTGCGTGAAATTTCCGCCAGAATGCGCGGCTGGGTAAAACAGGCTGAACCGCTGCTGCCACAGGCGCTGGCTGATTATCGCGAGCGTTTGACACTCAAGTTGCGCGAAGCTGTCGCCAACCTCGACGAAGATCGCATCCGCCAGGAAATTGGCGTCTTCGCCGCCAAGATTGACGTTGCCGAAGAACTGGCGCGCCTCAACACACATCTTGACGAGCTGGAACGTGTCCTAGGCAAGGGTGGCGCCGTCGGCAAGCGCCTGGATTTCCTGATGCAGGAACTCAATCGCGAAGCCAACACACTGGCCTCTAAATCTGTTTCTGCAGAAATCACGGCGATTGCGCTTGATCTAAAACTCGCCATCGAGCAGATGCGCGAGCAAGTGCAGAATCTCGAATAAGCCACAAATCCTAGGCGCTGGCGACGGCGTAGACCACTTCATAGCTCGCCGGCAGGCCGGCATCGCTACGGAGCGACTCATAGTTCGCCAGCATTGCCTGCCACGCACGCTTACCGGTCAATCCGCGTTTGCGCGTAGCGGCTGCATTGTGCGCACCGATGGCCTTGAGTTCCAGCATCAGGCTTTTTACGTCCGGGTAATGCAGGATTTCCGTTCGTGTTTCGATATGTACATCGACAAAACCTGCTGTCCGCAAATGCTTTTCCAGCTCCGTCGGCGCAGCGAATCGGCTGACGTGCGCATGCCCGTCATCAAAGCTGTTGCGCAATTCACTCAATGTTGCCGGGCCGAAGGTACTGAACACGAAGCGGCCGCCCAAGGCCAGCGCACTCCGCGCACCCGTAAAGGCCAGATCAAGACGATCGCACCATTGCAGCATCAAGCTTGACCAGAACAGATCAACACAGTCACTGGCCAGAGGCAAGGACTGCATGTCGCCACAAAACAAGGGCATGTGCGGCAAACGCTGGCGCGTGGCGTGCAACATGCCGGGGGCGAGATCGAAACCGCTCAATGCAGCGCAAGGAAAACGCTGTGCCAGCAGTACGGCGCCGTAACCCGTACCGCAACCGGCATCAAGAATGCGCGGCGGATCAGTTTCGACAATGCCGTCAACAACGGACAGAAGATGATCAGCAACGCGGCGCTGCAAGGCCGCTGCCTGATCGTAGCTCGCCGCGGCACGATCAAAGGAGCGACGTACGTGCGAGCGTTGAAAATGAAAGTCAGGCATTCAGGAATTCCAGGATTGCAGCGCGCACTGTCTCCACATGCGTAAGGAGCGGGGCATGACCGCAGTGCGGCAGGATCAGGCGTTGCGCATTGGGCAAAATGTCGGCCAGCCATTCTCCGGCGGAGACAGGCGTAATTGTATCGACGGCACCATGAATGATCAGCGCCGGCTGCGATGGTGGTTCCGCTGTCAGGCTTGCGCGCAAATCGGTCTCGGCCAGGAACCGCAGGCCGTCAAGCAAAGCCTCGGTCGGCGGCAAAGGCCGCTCTGCCCGACTGGCGCGCAGGATTTTGCGCGCGGTGCGCATATCCACCTCACCGTCGATCATGAGATCAGTGAAGCGCTGTAGCGCACGCTCCGGCGATACGGCAACCTGCGCGGCAAAAGCCTGCTGCACGGCCTCGGGCGAACCATGCGGCCAGTCGCTGCGCTGGCCAAAGCACGGCGTAGCGGAGATCAATACGAATTTCTGTACCTGTTGCGGATATTTCTGTGCCCAGCGCAAGGCAATCTGCGCACCGAGCGACCAACCAATCACCGCACATGACTGCGGCGCATTGCGGGAAAAATCATCAACGATGCGCTCCAGTGCAAACGTCTGCGGAAGATCAAGGCAAACAACCTCAGGCAAGGCAAGATCACGCCACACACCGCTGTGCTGGCCCCAACCGTGAATCAGGATTGAGGTCATTTCACATCTTCGCCAAACGCAGCAGTCATTGCTGCAGCCACGGCAGCAACACGGGCCGCATGCACATGTTGCGGAATCTGTGCCGGATTACTGCACGCTTTTGCGATCGCGCCGGCGTCGACGCCACGCGCCGCGTCGAGCGCCATCATCATGCGTTGCTTCTGTGGGTAGTAGTCGTCGGCATGACCGAGGCGGCCGCGGGCATCACATTCGCAGGCCTGCAACATCTGTGAAAAACGCTCCGGCCGACGCAGACCGTCGGCATGTTCGATCATCTTGACCATCGTCTCGGGCCGCAATTCAGCAGCGCGGTGGATGTCGCCATGGTAGCGCGCCACCAGTCGCGCAAGATCACGACATTCACTCGGCACGCGCAGGCGATCACTGAGTGGCTCGATTAATTTCACGCTCGCCGCTTCGTGTCCATGATGTCGCGGCAATACATCCTTGGGTGTCACGCCCTTGCCAAGATCGTGCGTCAGCGCTGCAAAGCGCACCGGCAACCGTGCATCCAGATGTGCACTCATGTCGACAACCATTTCAACATGTACGCCAGTATCGATTTCCGGATGCCATTCGGCACGTTGCGGCACGCCATAGAGCGCGTCAACCTCGGGCAGAATGCGTGCCAGCGCGCCGCATTCGCGCAATACGGCAAACATGCGTGACGGTTTTTTCTCCATCAAACCTTTGGCCAGCTCCTGCCAGACGCGTTCGGCAACAAGTGCATCGACCTCACCGCTGTCGGTCATCCGGCGCATCAAGGTCATGGTTTCCGGTGCAATCGTGAAATCGGCAAAGCGGGCCGCGAAACGGGCAACGCGCAGAATGCGCACCGGGTCTTCGGCAAACGCAGATGAGACATGGCGCAACACCTTGGCGGCAATGTCGGCACGGCCGCCGTAAGGGTCGACAAACGCACCTACCTCATCGCATGCAATGGCGTTGACAGTCAGGTCGCGACGACGCAGATCCTCTTCCAGTGTGACGTCGGGCGCAGCATGAAATGCGAAGCCTGCATAACCGGGTGCAGTCTTGCGCTCGGTGCGTGCCAGCGCGTATTCCTCGTGTGTATCGGGATGCAGGAACACCGGAAAATCACGCCCAACCGGGCGAAACCCTGCACGCACCATCTCCTCCGGCGTGGCACCGACGACGACCCAGTCGCGATCCCTGACGGGCAAGCCCATCAATGCATCGCGCACGGCACCGCCGACGGCGTAGGTTTTCATGGCAGCACGTCAGCGCCGCTGTCGCCGGCACCCCGAGGCCGCACAACACCGAGACGCTCTTTCAATGACTGCGGCTTGCCTTCGAACAGCGCGTCGTAATAGACAGAATTATTCATCACCTTCTTCACGTAATCACGTGTTTCGTTGAACGGAATGCATTCAGTGTAGATCGCGCCTTCAAGCGGAACATCGGCACGCCATTTCTTCGCCCGGCCGGGACCGGCGTTGTACGCAGCGGACGCCAGTACCGGATGATCATCGAGACCGTCCAGCACCATGCGCATGTAGTTGGTGCCGAGCGTGACGTTGGTATCCATGTCCATTGCGTGCTTGGGGTGATAGCCGATCAGACCGATCTTCTTCGCCACCCAAGCCGCCGTCTTGGGCATCACCTGCATGAGCCCCTGTGCGCCGACACCTGATTTGGCCTGGATCACAAAGCGGCTTTCCTGGCGCATGAGGCCGTACACCCAGCCCGGATCGAGCTGGAGCTCAAGCGCCTTGGGTTCAACCTTGTCTCGATACGGCGCAAGATACCGCAGCGAATAATCATGTTGAGTCACCGTACGATCGGCGGTATTGATGACACGATCCCAGGCGTTATTGCGGCGTGCCAGTTCCGCTGCAGCAAGCAATTGGCGATCGCTCATGCCGCGCAAACTCCAGTTCCATTCGCGCACGCCGTCGAGACGGGCATCGACACGAATCAGCGCCAGCGCACGCCGCAACCCTTCGTTGGCCATGGCCTCGCCGATTTCCTTTGGTGTCGGCGGCGCGGCGCGTGGCGGCAACACAATAGGCTGGCCGATTTCATCAGCGGCAAGACTGCCGTAGAAATTCGGCTGGCCGGCAATACTGCGCCACAGGACAACAGCTTCGGCATGTTTGCCCAGCGCATCCAGCGCGCGGCCGTTCCAGTAAATCCAGTCGGGTTCGGCTGCCTGCGTCGACGACATGCGCTGGATCACGCGCCGCACCGTGCTCCAGTTGCCGGCGCGCAGCGCGGAACGAACCCACCAGGCAAGCTGTTCGTCCGACAGGTTGGCCTGCTCGGCCTTGGCATACCAGCCCAGCGCCTCGGGCATCAGCTTCTTCGCCGCATCGAGCGCAATCTGTCCCCAGCCGTAAGCACGTTCGCTCGCCGAAAAGTTATTGTCGAACTTCGAGAATTGATCGGCAGCCGCAGCAGGATCGTTATCCGAAATAAGATCGATCGTGAACAGCAGAGTTTCACGCTGGCCGCGGTCATTTTTGGCGTCGCTGAAATACTTGGCGGGCAGACGTACGAGAAAGCGGATCGGATTATCCACCGTGGCATCCAGCGCACGCGGATCCGGCGCCTGCGCGTCGGGCAGATAGCTCGCAATCCTCAGTGCAGATTGCGGCTTGCGCAGTTCGAGCAGGCGACGCACGCGCAGCCATAGTGCATCGTTACCCGCCTGACGTGCGAGCAGATCGACGATCGGCTTGCACGCATCCGGCAAATCCGGTGCCGATGCCCACAAGGGCTTGGCATCATCGAGCACAGCCGCATCATTACCCTGCATGCGCGCCTGCAAGTCGTAGCACAGCGCTTCGTTATCAGGCTGCTGCAGCTTCGGATACTCACGCAGCACATCGTCCCAACGGCCACGCTTGCCGAGCGACTTGACCCAATCGGAACGCAAGCGCTCAGCCGCCAGTGTTCCGGCGTTCAACGACAGGAATTCGGGCACGCCCGGCGGATCATTGTCGATCTGCAAGCGCAGTTGGTAATACACGGCCCACATGCGCAGCTCGTTGTCCTGCATCTTGTCGACGGCAAGCGTCACACGCGGAAGATCACCCTTGGCGAAAGCCGTTCGTGCCTGCAGGAAGGCATCGTCGCCCGGGTTGGCAAAAGCCGTGGCAACACCGAAAGAAAGAAGCAGCGGAAGAAGCTTGGGAATACGAAATTTCATCATTCGAGAGTAGCACAGCGTCTTTGCCAAACCATTGCAAACACGGCCCGAAAACCCTGTTTGAACGGGCTTCGTACACACTTGCCAAATTTCCGATCGTGTAGTCTTGTACTTTCTTCAATTGTCACTTTTCAATACCGTTCATCTGCTCGCGTGAACATGTCAAAGGAAAACCCAGACGAATTGCGCAAACAATTGCGCCGCCAGTGCATTGCTGCACGTGAAGCGCTGCCTGCTGTCGAACACGCCGCCTTGTCGGCCCGTATCGCGCAACATGTGTCAGACGAACTGGCGCAACGTCCGCCGGGAATGCTCGCTTTTTGCTGGCCGTTTCGCGCAGAATTCGATGCACGTTCCTTGGTCACAAGGTTGCTTGATCAAGGTTGGCGCGCTTGCCTGCCGGTGGTCGACGATCGTGCCGCTGATCCCCGGCCCATGCGCTTTCGCACCTGGGCGCCACAAACACCGATGGCGCCGGATCGACATGGCATCGCCACACCGCAAGCCGGCGACTTCGTCAGGCCCGACGTGCTGCTGCTGCCGTTCAATGCCATCGATGCACAGGGCTATCGCCTCGGTTATGGTGCCGGCTATTTCGATCGCACCCTCGCGACATTCGACCCAAAGCCGTACACCCTCGGCATCGGTTTTTCGCTTGGTGTTGTTTCCAGCGTAGTGCCACAGGCGCACGACATCCCGGTGGACTGCATCGTTACCGAGACCGGGATTTCCCATATCTAAACCACGGGATTGAACCCACATCCGCGGCATCAATTTCCTGACCGTAATAGTCGTGCAATATATTTCCATTATTCTGGAAATATTGAATTAACGGGCTATCGCCATGAACACGTCCACCGCCGCCGAGTGCCTTGCCGCGCTTGGTCATGAAACCCGCCTCGCCATTTACCGCATGCTGGTCCAGGCGGGGGGCGAAGGCATGAATGCAGGCGTCATTGGTACGCGCCTCGCGCTGGCGCCGGCAACGCTTTCCTTCCATCTCGCGCATCTGTCTCGCGTCGGCCTTGTCAGTGCTCGGCCCGATGGCCGCTTCATTTATTACTCCACTGACTACGCTGCCATGAACGCCTTGCTTGGTTTTCTCACCGCCAACTGCTGCCAAGGCAAGTCGTGTGCCCCGCAGGCTAGCGAAGCCGCCGTACCAAAGAAACGCAAAACCCTCTCAGTCCCGGAAGTTCAATGAAAACCTTCAACGTCCTCTTTCTCTGCACTGGCAATTCCGCGCGCAGCATCATGGCCGAGGCGCTGCTTCATACCTTGGGCCAAGGCCACTTCAATGTATTCAGCGCGGGAAGTCATCCGACCGGACACGTCAATCCTTTCGCGATCGAAAAAGTCGGCAGCCTCGGTTATCCCCTCGAAAAACTGCGCTCCAAAAGCTGGGACGAATTCGCCGTCGCCGGCGCACCGACAATGGATTTCGTCATCACCGTCTGCGATCAGGCCGGCGGCGAAGTCTGTCCGATATGGCCAGGGCAGCCGATCTCCGCACATTGGGGTTTCCGCGATCCCGCTGCAATTCAAGGAAGTGATGAGGAAAAACGCGGGGCTTTCGACGCAGTGTTTCATCAGATCGAATGCCGCGCACGCGCCTTTGCTGCATTGCCCCTGGCGACACTGGATCGACAGGCAATACAGCAGGAACTCCGCGCCATTGGCGAGCGGCCGGCGAAAGCTCAATCATGAAACAAAAGCTGCTCGCTGAATGTTTCGGCACGGCATTGTTGTTGATGATCGTCACCGGGTCCGGCATCAGCGGCGAACGCCTCGCCATGGGCAATACGGCTGTCGCTCTGCTCGCCAACAGCATTGCTACCGGTGCCGGACTCTACGTACTTATCACGGTACTCAGTCCGATTTCCGGCGCGCATTTCAATCCGGTGGTGACACTTTTCTGCCATGCAAGAAAAGCGCTCACGTGGCATGAAGCCGGTGCCTATATCGTGGCGCAAACGTCCGGCGCAGTGATTGGTGTATGGCTCACGCACATGATCTACGCATTGCCTTTGCTGCAAATTTCGCAAAAACCGCGTAGCGGTATCGCCCAATGGGCATCGGAATTCATTGCCACGCTGTTACTGGTCGGCACAATTCATCTGGCGCAAAAACATGCGCGCGAGAAGACTCCGCTTGTAGTCGCTCTTCTTGTCACTGCCGGCTACTGGTTCACGTCTTCAACCTTCTTTGCCAATCCTGCCGTCAGCATTGCGCGCATGCTGACCGACACTTTTGTTGGCATCCGCCCTGCTGATGTGCCTGGCTTTATCTGCGCGCAATTTGCCGCGCTCACTCTCTTGCTTGCCGTCGTACGGCGGCATAGTCAGCAACCCTAGTTTTTATATAAGCATATGCATGCGCCATGAATAAGCGCATGCAAAGAAATTCGTTTTCCTGCTAAGCGAGCGGCCGTAGATTCGCTCCCTCTGTTGAATTTCCAACACTTGGGGAGCAGTTCATGTCCATTCACGCCATCAATGCCCGCAACCAGTTTCGCGGCAAGATCGTCGAGATCATCGAAGGTTTGGTTGTCTCCGAAGTCGATGTCGAAACGCCGGCCGGCATCGTCACCTCGGTCATCACCACACGCTCGGTTCGCGATCTCAAACTGACGGTCGGCACCGAAGTGCTGGCGCTGGTCAAGGCGACCGAAGTGTCGCTGGCCAAAGTGTGAACGGAGGCTGATCATGGCCGTCGTCACCATTGCCGGCAGCCCCGGCGCCAACTCGAAATCGACCGCGCTGCTCGATCTCGCCACGCAACGTCTGCACAGCGAAGGTTTTCGCACCCACAACATCGCCGTGCGTGAATTGCCTGCTGCTGAATTGCTCGCGGCCGATACCAAAAACTCCGCCATCGCCGATGCATTGGCGGCTATCGACGCAGCCAGCATCGTCATCATCGCGACGCCGGTCTACAAGGCCTCGTATTCAGGCCTGCTGAAGACCTTCATCGATCTGCTGCCGCAATTCGGCTTGCGCGGCAAGGCCGTATTGCCCATCGCCACCGGTGGTAGCAGCGCGCACCTGCT
>DATJJR010000034.1:0-11282 GCA_035492055.1 Rhodocyclaceae bacterium
CTGACCGTCGCCGCGAGTCTTGCGCAGATCGGCGAGTTCTCCTTCATTCTCGCCGGCGTTGGCCTGCACATGGGCCTGCTGTCGGAAACGGGCAAGGATTTGATCCTGGCGGGCGCAATCATTTCTATCGTCGTCAATCCCTTTGTGTTTGCGCCGATCAAGCCGTTGCTGCGCTGGCTGCAACCACAGGGTGACGCAACAGCCGAGGCAGTACGCATACCGACACAACTTGTCGATCACGTTGTTATCGTCGGCCACGGCCGCGTCGGATCCCTGGTTGCGGAAGGACTGGCCGCCAGCGCGGTGGGCTATACCGTGATCGACGACGGTGACAGCGAAGTGCAGGCGCTGAGCGCGCAGGGCATCGACGCCTATTACAGTGACGGCGTGTCGGCAGAAGTGCTCAGACTGGCTGGCGTTGAAACGGCAAAATGTTTGTTGCTGACGATTCCGAACGTGTTCGAATCAGCCAAGTTGGTGGAATTGGCACGCACCATGAATCCTGCATTGCGCATCGTTGCGCGTGCCCATTCCGGCGAAGAGGCGCAGCATCTGCTTGAAGTCGGCGCCACGCATGCCATTACCGGCGAACGTGAAATCGCCATCGGCATGGCCACCTGGCTGATCGATCACGGCGATTTGCGCAAGCACTGACGGCGTCGATACACCGCGCCGGCAATCACACCGAAGACCAGTAGCAGCACGCCGGCATTGCCGATTCGCACATACGGCGTTTCTCCCGTGTAGCCCTGCGCCTCTACCGTCAACGCATCGCGCGTGAATGCTGGCAATGCGGCAAGCACCTTGCCATCAGGCGCAATCGCCGCCGTCATGCCGGTGTTGGTGGCACGCAGCATCATGCGGCCGGTTTCAATGGCACGCATCTGCGAGATCTGCAGGTGTTGTGGCTGCGCCAGCGAATGGCCGAACCAGGCAGTGTTGGAGAGGTTGACCAGCACGGTCGACTGCGGCACGCCGCGAATAACTTCCTCGCCGAACAGATCTTCGTAGCAAATGTTTGGCATCAGCGTCTGTCCGTCGAAAGACAAGGCTTTCTGGGTTTCTGCGCCGGGCGTGAAGCCGGACATCGGAATCTGCATCAGGTCAAGAAACCACTGGAAACCCTTGGGCGTAAATTCACCGAAAGGAACGAGGTGGTGCTTGAAGTACGCGCGATCTGGCAGCCCTTGCGGTGTCAGCATGACGGCGCCATTGGCATAGCCGGCATGGTCGCCATCCATCACACCCACCGCTGCGCCGAGCAGCACATTGCGTTCGCCACTCGTCAGGCTGCGCAGGTAGTCGTGATCGATATCGACAAACATCAAGGGAATTGCCGTTTCCGGCAACACCAGCAATTGTGCAGGATGCGCATGCGCCAGATCGGCATACGCACGCAGTGACAAATCCAGGCGCGCAGGATCCCATTTGAGCGCTTGTGGAATATTGCCTTGCAGGAGACTTACGCTGAACGGCGCACCGATCGGCTGCGTCCATAGAACCGCGCGCAAGCCAAAGCCAATCAGCAATGCAGACGATGCAAAAATCAGCATCCATGCGCACCGCATATGCCACCAATGCACAGCCGCGGCAGCAATGATAGCCACGGCAAAACTCACACCATAGACGCCCAACAGCGGCGCGTAACCGGCCAAAGGACTGTTCGTTTGTGCATAACCGACAGCGAGCCAGGGAAAGCCTGTCGCAATCGTGCCGCGCAGCCATTCTCCCAAAGTCCACGCTGCCGCGGCAACGAAAACACCGCCACGCAAGCGCGTAGCCAGCCAGGCGGAAAATGCAGGATAGATGGCGAGATACGCGGCGAAGAGCAGCGTCAGCACCACGGCAATCGGCGCCGGCATTTCGCCGACATCATGCATGCTGACGTAGACCCACGATACGCCAGCGGCGAAACAACCAAGACCCCAGGCAAAACCGCGCCAGGCAGCTTCGCGCGGCGTTGTATCACGCCAACTGGCAAATAATACCGCCAAGGAAAACAGGCCCAACGGCCACCAGCCAAGCGGTGCAAATGCCGCCACCTGCGAGACCCCGGCGACAAACACCAGCAGCAATTGCCGCCAGCGCATCATGCGTCGGCCAAGTCCTTTTTGTCGTCTTCAGCGCTCTTGTCGTCCAATGGCAACGTACGCTGACGATCAACCAGCAACGTATGTACACGGCGACTGTCGGCACGCAGGATGGAAATGCGCAAGTCTTTATGGAACAAGGTTTCTCCGCGCTTCGGCAGGCGGCCAAGTTCGTGAATCACGAAACCGCCGACGGTATCGTAGGCGTCGTGTGTAAGATCGCAGCCAAATGCCTCGTTGAAATCTTCGACTTCTGTCGTCGCCTTCACGCGATAACGGCCAGTGTTGTCGAGCACGATGTTGTCGGCGGTTTCGTCGAAATCGAACTCGTCTTCGATGTCGCCGACGATCTGCTCCAGCACGTCTTCGATCGTGACAAGCCCGGCCACACCGCCGTATTCATCGACAACCACGGCCATGTGATTATGGCTGGCGCGGAATTCGCGCAGCAGGACATTCAGGCGTTTTGCTTCGGGAATGAAGATGGCGGGACGCAAGGTGCCGCGCAAGTCGAACTCGCCGTCGACGAAGCAGTTGAGCAAGTCCTTGGCAAGGAGAATGCCGATGACATCATCCTTGTGTTCATCAATGACGGGGTAGCGCGAGTGCGCTGCAGCAATGACATCGGCAGCGATTTTTTCGGTCGCATCGTTGATGTCGACGACATCCATCTGCGCTCGCGGCACCATGATGTCGCGAACCTGCATGTCGGAGACGGCAAGTGCGCCTTCAATGATGGAGAGTGCATCGGCGTCGAGCAGATTGCGCTCGAATGCCCCGTGCAGCAGGCTGAGAAGTTGTTCACGGTCTTCGGGCTCGCGCATCAGCAGCGAGGAAAGACGTTCAAGCAGATTCGGTTTACTAGGGGAAGGGTCCATTTCGTTTGCAGCCAAGGCTTGGTACGGGGTTTCGTACTACGCCTTCAGCACGCGTTCACTCAGGTAAGGATCGGGGTAGCCCAGCGCGGCGAGAATTTCACGTTCGCGGGCTTCCATGACTTCAGCGCTGCTTTCATCACCATCGTCGCCGGTTTCATGGTCGTAACCCTGTAGGTGCAGCATACCATGCACGATCAGGTGGGCGAAATGCGCATCGACCGGCTTCTTCTGCGCCTGTGCCTCTTTCAGGACAACCGGCAAACAAAGCACGAGGTCGCCCGCCATGTCGGGATTCGGCACATAGGGAAACGACAGCACATTGGTCGCATAGTCCTTGTGGCGATACTCGCGATTCAACATCTGGCCCTCTTCGGCATCGACGAAACGCACGGTGACTTCAGCACTGTCGCCTTCAAGGGATTTTTGTACCCAGCGACGGATTTTTTGCCGCGAGGGTAACGCCTCATCTTTGCAGGCATATTGCACGGACAAAGACAGGGTCACTTCTTTGCCTCGTTCTTCTCGTAGGCCGCAACGATGCGCGCCACAAGCGGATGACGCACCACGTCTTCCGCCAGAAAGTCGGTGAAGGCGATGCCGCGCACCTGATCAAGAATATGACGCGACTCAATCAAGCCACTTTTCTGCCCACGCTGCAGGTCGATCTGCGTCACGTCGCCAGTAATCACCGCCTTGGAGCCGATGCCCATGCGCGTTAGGAACATCTTCATCTGCTCGGGCGTTGTGTTCTGTGCTTCGTCGAGAATGATGAACGCATGGTTCAAGGTACGGCCGCGCATGTAAGCAAGCGGCGCAATTTCAATACTGCCCTTTTCGAACAGCTTGGTCACTTTGTCGAAGCCCATTAGATCGTAAAGGGCGTCGTAGAGCGGGCGCAAATAAGGGTCGACCTTCTGTGCCAGATCGCCGGGTAGAAAGCCGAGGCGCTCGCCGGCCTCGACGGCCGGGCGCGTGAGGATGATGCGCGACACCTGATCGCGCTCGAATGCATCAACAGCGCACGCCACGGCGAGATAGGTCTTACCGGTACCCGCAGGACCAACACCAAAGGTGATGTCGTGCTCCTGGATTTGGCGCAGATATTGAGCCTGTCGGGGTGTGCGACCATGCAGATCACCCTTGCGGGTGATTAGGGAAATTGACGGTACGTGACCCGACTGACCCGGCTCGGCATCTCTACGAGCGATCTCGATGACGCCAAGTTGTACGTCGTCGATACTGACCGGTTCGGCCGATTGGGCGTAAAAGCGTTCCAATGCCGCAATGCCGAGACGCGCCTTTTCACTCATGCCAGTGACGCGAAAATGTTCGCCGCGGCGTGCAATGGCAATGTCGTAGGCCGTTTCGATCTGGCGCAGGTTTTCGTCCAGAGCGCCGCACAAGTTGGCAAGTCGCGCGTTATCGACGGGTGTGAAACTCAGCTCAAGACTGCGTGGACGACTCGTGCTGTTATTTGATCTGTTGCTGCTCATTCGGCGATGACAATTTCGCCGCGCAAGCTGTGCGGCTGGGCTTCGGTGATTTTGACGCTCACGTAGTGGCCGAGCAGTCGCTCCGCAGTGTGGTTGGGTGCAGGGAAGTTCACCACGCGATTGTTCTCGGTGCGGCCGGCGAGTTCGCTGTCATCCTTCTTTGCTTTGCCTTCGACCAGGACACGTTGAACACTACCAACCATACCGCGACTCACTTCCTGCTGCATCGTGTCGATTCGCTTTTGCAGTCGCATGAGGCGTCGAAGCTTGATCTCCTGCGGCGTATCGTCGGCCAGGTCAGCAGCTGGCGTGCCGGGGCGCGCCGAGTACGTGAAAGAAAAGGCACCGTCGAAAACCACGTCCTCGATGAGTTGCATGGTCTTCTCGAAATCCTCTTCCGTTTCGCCGGGAAAGCCGACGATGAAGTCCGAAGACAGGGAAAGATCCGGGCGCGCCGCACGCAGCTTGCGCACGAGGCTTTTGTATTCGAGCGCCGTGTAGCCGCGCTTCATCGCCGCAAGGATGCGATCGGAACCGGCCTGAACCGGCAAGTGCAATTGCGAAACAAGTTTCGGAATACGCGCATAAGCATCGATCAGGCGCTGCGTAACTTCGCGCGGATGCGACGTCGTGTAACGAATACGCTGGATTTCCGGGAGCTCGGCAATCAGCTCGATCAGCAGCGCCAAGTCGGCGAACTGGTGGCCATCATTCTGATCGCCGCCCATCCTGCCGCGATAGGCATTGACGTTCTGTCCGAGCAAGGTGATTTCGTGCACACCCTGCATCGCAAGGTTGGCGACTTCGGTCAGCACATCGTCGAGCGGACGCGAAACCTCTTCGCCCCGCGTGTAGGGCACGACGCAGAAGGTGCAGTACTTGGAGCAGCCTTCCATGATCGACACGAAGGCCGCGGTACCTTCGACGCGCGCCGGCGGCAAATGGTCGAACTTCTCAATCTCGGGAAAGGAAATGTCGACTTGCGACTTGCCGGTTTGCTTCTTGGCCGCAATCAACTGTGGCAGACGATGCAAAGTTTGCGGGCCGAATACGACATCGACATAGGGTGCACGCTGCACGATCGCCGCGCCTTCTTGCGATGCGACGCAACCGCCAACACCGATGACCAGATTCGGATTCTGCTGCTTGAGTTGCTTGACGCGCCCGAGATCGTGGAACACGCGCTCCTGTGCCTTTTCGCGCACGGAACAGGTGTTGAAGAGAATGATGTCGGCGTCTTCGGGCGTATCGGTCTTGACGATCTCTTCGCCGGCGGCGAGCACATCGGCCATCTTGTCCGAGTCGTACTCGTTCATCTGGCAACCGAAAGTGCGGATGTACAGCTTCTTGCTCATTGCTTCTGCGGCGCGAGAAAATCCGCGTCCTTGTTTAAAGCGGAATTATACCTTTCCGCCATTGCCCGCCTTCAACCTTCAATGTCGTAGTAATAAGCCTTTTGCGGCACCTTCGATTCAACATTGCGGCGTGCCGTGTCGAGATCCTGTTCGCCCTTGTCCCACCACAGGGCGCGACCTTCCTTTTGTTCTTCGAGCTCTTGCGGGTTCTTTGCCATCCATTCACGCATGAACTTGGTGTGCTCGGATTCGTACATTGCCATGGTGCTGTTCCTGTCAGTGATTGAGATTATTGTTCGCGGGCACGCTGGATGCGCACCACTTCCGGCAAACGGCGCAGGCTGCGCATGATACGCGCCAGATGCTGGCGATCGGAAACCTTGAGTGTGAATTGCAGCAACGAGTACATGTCTGGATTCGCGTCGAGGCTGACATTGATGATGTCCGCATGATTTGCCGAAATTTCGGCCGCGATCCGTGCCAGCATGCCACGCTGATGTCCTGCAACAATGCGGATGCCGACTTCGAACAGGCGATCCGTCGCCGGCTGCCATTCAATATCCATCCAGTCGGCGCGATCACCCCAATTCCTGGCCAGCGTCTTGCAATCGTGCGTATGTACGACCAGCCCTTGGCCCTTGCGCAAAATGCCAACGATGGGATCGCCCGGGATCGGCCGGCAACACGGCGCCAGCAGCACAGCCGAGCCTTCGTCACCACGAATGACAATGGACGGATGCGGAGCATGCTCACCCGTCTCCTGATCCTCCATCTGATCGGTCAACTGCTTGGCGACAATCGCAGGCAACTGCTTGCCCAAGCCAACGCCAGTCAACACGTCTTGCCTTGATTTCGCACCGCTCAACCTGAGCAGACGATCCCATTGCGCCGTTGCCACTTCGGCCAGTGAATGCCCGACATGACGCAACGCTTGGCCGAGCAAGCGTTCACCGAGCGCCGCGGATTCTTCGGTGTGCTGTGTCTTGAGGAAATGGCGAATCTTGGAACGCGCACGGCCACTCTTCACATACGACAACCAGGCCGGATTCGGATTGGCATTGACGGCGGTGATGATCTCGATGCGATCGCCGTCTTTCAACTCCGTACGCAACGGCATCAATTCAAAGTTGATGCGACACGCAACGCAGCGATGGCCGATATCCGTGTGCACGGCATACGCAAAATCAACGGCGGTCGCGCCGCGCGGCAACACCAGAATCTTGCCCTTGGGCGTAAAGCAATACACCTCGCCGGGAAACAGATCGACCTTGACGTGCTCAAGAAACTCGGTCGAATCCAGCGACGACGACTGAATCTCGAGCAAGGACTGCAGCCATTTGTGCGTCTTCTGATGCATTTCCGACGCAGCGCTGTCGTCCTTGTACAGCCAATGCGAAGCCACACCGGACTCGGCAACGTGATGCATCTGGCGCGTACGAATCTGGACTTCGACCGGCGTACCGTACGGGCCGATCAAGGTCGTGTGCAGCGACTGGTAGCCGTTCGCTTTCGGAATCGCGATGTAATCCTTGAACTTGCCGGGAATCGGCTTGAGCAAGCCATGCAGCACGCCCAGCGCCAGATAGCACTTGGGGATGTCATCAACAATGATGCGGAAGCCGTAAATATCCAGCACCTGCGAGAAGGAGAGCTTCTTCTCGCACATCTTTCGGTAGATGCCGTAGACATGTTTCTCGCGGCCCATAACCTCGGCCTCGATGCCGGCATTGGGCAGCGCTTCCTTGATGCCTTCGAGAATCTTGCCGACGACTTCGCGGCGATTGCCGCGGGCGGCGCGTACAGCCTTGCCAAGCACGCGATAGCGGCCTGGATAGAGATGGCTGAAGGAAATTTCCTGCAGTTCGCGATACAGCTGGTTCAGGCCAAGCCGGTTGGCAATCGGCGCGTAAATTTCCAGCGTTTCCTTGGCCACGCGACGGCGCTTGTCGGGGCGTACGGCATCGAGCGTGTTGAGATTGTGCAAACGATCGGACAACTTGATCAGGATCACGCGCACATCGCGTGCCATCGCCAGCAGCATCTTGCGGAAATTTTCCGCCTGCGCCTCCTGCCATGACTGGTTCTCAACCTTCTCAAGCTTGGATACACCGTCTACCAAATCAGCGGTGGCCTGGCCAAAACGCTCAGCCAATGTTTCCTTGCTGACGCCAGTGTCTTCCATGACGTCGTGGAGCAACGCTGCACACAACGCCTGAACGTCCATATGCCAATCAGCCAGTGATTGGGCCACGGCAAGCGGATGGGAAATATAGGGATCGCCGCTGGAACGGAATTGCCCGTTGTGGGCATCGCGGCTAAAAATAAAGGCATCGCTGATGCGCTCGACTTCCTCTGGCTTGAGGTAAGTGGCGAGGCGAACCTTGAAATTTTCGAAGTCGGCGTTGACGCTATCCAGCGTCTTAGCGCGCGCTACATGCTTGACACTTGGGCCCTGCGGCTTGAAAGGCGAGGGCGTATCGTCGTCAAGCGGGTGCGCGGAAGGCGGCAGCGATGCTGCCGCGGACGGGGATGCGAAGGAGCCGTGTGGCATACATCCCCCTCATCACTCAGGATTGCGGGCGGTTGAGAATTTCCAGACCCACTTTGCCAGCGGCGATTTCACGCAGGGCGATCACGGTCGCCTTGTCCTTGTCGGCCTCGACCAAGGGGCTGCCACCCATGGTGATTTGACGGGCGCGATACGTGGCAGCCAACGTGAGTTGGAAGCGATTGGGAATGCGCTTGAGGCAATCATCTACGGTAACGCGGGCCATATTGTTTCCTTTGTACTGTTTCAAATCAGCGGGTTATCTGGGCAAATACGTCGGGATGGCGTGCCTGTTGGCGTGCACAGCGCAATCGGGCTGCACGCACGGCGGCGGCAAGATCCTTCAGCGCTTCATCCAAGTCATTGTTGATTATAACAAAGTCAAACTCATCCACATGGCGCATCTCGCCCAAGGCCGCAGCCAGACGACGTTGGATGATCAATTCATCATCCGTTCCACGACCGCGCAAGCGATGCTCAAGCTCAAGCAACGAAGGCGGCAGGATAAAAATACCAACGGCTTCCGGAAACTGCTTTCTTACCTGTTGCGCGCCTTGCCAATCGATTTCAAGCAGTACATCCGCGCCCGCTTCTATTTGCGACGCCAGCCAGACGCGTGAAGTTCCGTAAAAATTGCCGTGCACTTCGGCCCATTCGAGAAAATCACCGCGATCGCGCATGGAAAGAAATGTCTGCACGTCGACGAAATGGTATTCGCGCCCGTTTTCCTCACCCGGCCGCGGCAGGCGCGTGGTGTAGGAAATGGAAAGCTGGACCGCAGCGTCATGCAGAAGCAGCTTGCGAACCAGCGTGGTTTTGCCTGCACCGGAAGGGGCGGCGACGATAAAGAGACTGCCTGCAACCATGATCGTATTTCAAAGGGGAATGCGGGAATGCTAACACTGCCTGACAAACAAAAAGGGCATCCCGAAGGATGCCCTTTCGTTCACGCCGAAGCGCGATGTATTACTCGTGGTAAGCCGACTCGCCGTGCGAAGCGATGTCCAGGCCTTCGCGCTCTTCGTCTTCCGACACACGCAGACCGACGATGATGTCGACGATCTTGTAGGCGATGAAGGCAACGACACCCGACCAGACGATGGTTACGCCAACAGCCGTGGCTTGAATCATCAATTGACCGGTGATCGAGTAGTCCGGAGCAACAGCATTGGCAACGTAGTCGTAGATGCCAGTGCCGCCGAGGCTCGGCGAAGCCAGCACGCCGGTCATCATTGCACCGAAGATACCGCCAACGCCGTGGACGCCGAACACGTCGAGGCTGTCATCAGCACCCAACAGCTTCTTGAGACCGCTGACACCCCACAGGCACAGCGGGCCAGCCAGTGCGCCAAGGACCAGAGCACCACCAACACCGACGAAACCGGCAGCCGGGGTAATCGCTACGAGGCCAGCAACAGCGCCCGAAGCAGCACCCAGCATCGACGGCTTGCCCTTGAGCAGCCATTCAGCCAGCATCCAGGTCAGCGCAGCAGCAGCCGTAGCAACCCAGGTGTTCACGAAGGCCAGCGAAGCAGCGCCGTTGGCTTCGAGTGCGGAACCGGCGTTGAAACCGAACCAGCCGAACCACAGCAGGGAAGCACCGATCATGGTGAACGTCAGGGAGTGCGGAGCCATGATGACCTTGCCCAGACCAGTACGCTTGCCCAGCAGGAAGGCACCAACCAGACCAGCAACAGCGGAGTTGATGTGCACGACGGTACCGCCGGCAAAGTCAAGTGCGCCCTTCTGGAACAGGTAACCGGCAGTTGCGTTGGCAGCATCGGCAGCGGCAGCATCCGTGTAAGCATCCGGACCAGCCCAGCACCAGACCATGTGTGCGATCGGCAGGTAGCTGAACGTGAACCACAGGATGGCGAACAACAGGACAGCGGAGAACTTGACGCGTTCAGCCAGCGAACCCAGGATCAGGCACACGGTGATCGCGGCAAAAGCGCCTTGGAACGGCACGTAGGCCAGTTCCGGAACAACCACGCCCTTGCTGAAGGTTGCAGCAACGCTATCAGGCGTCACACCATTCAGGAAGATCTTGTCGAGGTTGCCGATGAAGGCATTGCCGCCGTTGAAGGCCAAGGTGTAGCCGTACACGACCCACAACACGCTGATCAACGAGAATACGGTGAAGACCTGCATCAGCATCGACAGCATGTTCTTGCTGCGCAGCAGGCCGCCGTAGAACAGGGCCAGACCCGGAATCGACATCAGGATGACGAAGGCCGACGAAACCAACAGCCAAGCGGTGTCGCCCTTGTTCGGCACAGCCGCCGGAGCAGCGGCAGGCGCCGCAGCCGGTGCGGCGGCAGCAGCGGCCGGAGCAGCAGCTGCAGGTGCCGAGGCAGCCGGCGCATCAGCCGGTTTGTCATCGGCAAAGGCACCGCTGGCAAAACTCAGTGCCAGCGAAGCCATCATGATTGCTAGAAGTTTTTTCATGTGGTTTCCCCTTACAGCGCTTCCTCACCGGTTTCACCGGTGCGGATGCGAATGACTTGCTCGACATCGAAAACGAAAATCTTGCCGTCGCCGATCTTGCCGGTGCTGGCGGATTTTTCGATGGCTTCAACAACCTGCTCCAGCAGATCGTCGCGCACAGCGGCTTCGATCTTGACCTTCGGCAGGAAGTCGACGACATATTCGGCGCCACGGTACAGCTCGGTGTGGCCCTTTTGACGGCCGAACCCCTTGACCTCGGTGACGGTAATGCCCTGAACGCCGACGGCGGCCAACGCTTCACGCACCTCGTCAAGCTTGAACGGCTTGATGATGGCTGATACGAGTTTCATGAGTGCATCCTCTTTGTGAGTAGAGAGACAAGGGGGCAAATTCCCGCCGGACACCGGCCGAATGCCGGCGGGATTTTTGATGCCTGACTGTCTATACCGCGATTAGAAAGTCTTGGTGAA
>DATJJR010000035.1:0-12125 GCA_035492055.1 Rhodocyclaceae bacterium
GTGGCCGATTCGCCTTCGAGCCGGCCGCGTGCATGCGCATCGGTAATGCGGCCTCGGCCAAAGACGGCAATCAGGCCGGCGCCGACAATCAGGCCGGCAATGAGGGCAATCAAAACTTCCATGAGGTTTCCGTTTTTGAGATGGCGCAGTTAAATGAGGCAGTCAATGCTGGCATGATGCCGCATCGCCAGGCTCAGGAGATGAGGCTACTGAATAAGCGCCCTCACCGTCAACGCGGGTCATCAACATCGCCCAATCAATTTACGGCAATCACTTCGTCAGCGTGACGAAAGAGTGACAAAAATGTAATCTTGCGCTGCTCCACCGCAACTACACTGGGTCCATGTGGTTCATTCGTGAAAGAAACATCAGGGCATGGTCGGCGCTCTCCGCGCATTCGAGCGTACGGCCTTGCTTGCTTCTTCAACGTTACAAGACAAGGTGAAAAGATGACCGACATCGCACAAACCGAAGTGTCTTCCAGTGCCGGCTACAAAAATCGCTGGGCACAATTGATCATCGGCGTTCTCTGCATGGGCCTGGTGGCCAATCTGCAATACGGCTGGACACTCTTTGTCGAGCCGATGAGCGACAAGCACCAATGGAGCATTGCCAGCATCCAACTGGCCTTCTCGTTCTTCATCGTCACCGAGACCTGGCTGGTGCCGATCGAAGGCTGGCTTGGCGACCGCTTCGGGCCGCGCCCGGTCGTGGCTGCTGGTGCCGTGTGCGCAGCGTTGGGCTGGATCATCAACAGCTTCGCTGATTCGCTGGTGGTACTGTATGCCGCGGCAATCGTCTCCGGTATCGGCGCAGGTTGCGTGTACGGCACGCTGGTGGGCAACGCGCTGAAATGGTTTCCGGACCGGCGCGGCCTTGCGGCCGGCCTGACTGCCGCAGGCTTTGGTGCAGGTGCTGCGATCACGGTGATTCCGATTGCCAACATGATTGCAAGCTCGGGCTACGAAAAAACCTTCCTCACCTTCGGCATTTTCCAGGGCGTGGCCATCTTCGTGCTGGCTCTCTTTCTGGTACGTCCGCAAGCACCAAAACTCGCCGCCAACAAAGCAGTGGTAACGACGCGCGTTGACTACAGCACGAAGCAGATGCTGAAGACCCCGGTGTTCTGGGTGCTCTACGCCATCTACGTGGCGGTTGCGGCCGGCGGCGTGATGGCCACCGCGCAGCTTGGCCCGATTGCGCATGACTACGGTATCGCCGCAACACCAATGACGCTATTCGCCACCACGCTGCCGCTGCTGACCATGGCGCTATCGATCGACAATGTGGCGAACGGCCTGACACGCCCGCTGTGCGGCTTCATTTCCGACAAGATCGGTCGCGAAAACACCATGCTGATTGTGTTCGTTGGCGAAGGTCTGGCACTGCTCGGCATGATGGCCTACGGTCACGAACCGCTGGCCTTCGTTGTCTTCGCGGCACTGATCTTCATGTTCTGGGGCGAAATCTTCTCGATCTTCCCAGCCACCTGTGGTGACACCTTCGGCAGCAAGTTCGCCTCCGCCAATGCCGGTACGCTCTACACCGCCAAGGGCACGGCTGCGTTGCTGGTGCCCATTGCCTCGCTCCTGGCACAGGGCGCGCACTGGAACCGCGTGTTCATCGGCGCAGCTGTCGTATCGATTGTCGCCGGTGTGTCGGCCAAATTCGTGCTCGCACCGATGCGCCGTCGCTTTATTGCCGACGCAGAAGAACAGGCGCGCAGCTGAGATTCACTGCAGCAACAATCAATGGATAGTGAACGGACGGCGAAAAATCGCCGTCCGTTGAAATACATGCTGCATGTCGACTATTGATTGGACGATTCATTCCTGCCGAGTGACGACGGCACTGTCACCGGCACCGCTTCACTCGACAAAATCAGGATCGGCTTGGTATTGGCATTGGCAACGTAGCAGAACTGCCCGGCCTGATAAACGCCCTGCCCGCCCGCATTGGAAACTACCACGGCGCCCTGCGCCACATCCACGTACATTCCATTCTCCGGCGCACGACCATTCGCCGTTGACATACCGGCGCAATCGTCCTGACAGACCAGCGCGCCGAAATCGGTGCCGCGAATGCCGATGGTTGCCGTAGGCGTCTGGAAGCTCACGGCCTCATGATTGCTCTGGCCGATACGTCCGGTCAGTGCGCGCAAGCCACCCTTGACCAGATTGATGAACACCTTTCCGTCCTGCGGCTTGCCAGCGTTATACAGGTAGGTTTTGACGACCAATTGCGAATCCGGTCGCAACACGATTTCGGCACTGTCGACAAATTTCACGCGGGCAAATGTATTGGCGTCGGTGATCAACGTATCGCCCTGCTGTACTTGCGATTGCACAGCGAGCTGTACGGTGCCGCCGTCGGCATGACGCGCAGTCATGATGCCCGCAAGGTGTGTCACTGTTCCGACGGTATCCGCCCACGCCATCCCCGCCCAACCCAGCAGCAAGACCAGCGAGAGCAATCGCTTTGCGTGCTTGAGACGAGTTGAAATCCATTGAGCGTTGTTTTGATAGAGAGCGTTCATGGCAACAAATATCGATTGAGAAGTAATAAAGGCAATACGAATTGCAAGCGTTGACGGACAGAATATCGGTGTCTCATGCATCGCGCTGTGTGTAAACACATGTTCAGCCACAGAAATAGTCCATGACAGGCGCATTTCAATTCAGCGCTTCGGGCGATATGCCTCCATGCCGACAGCAGCAGGCACCGCTTCTTTCATGAGATCGATAAACAACCGCAGCCGCGCCGGATAGTGACGGGCATAGGGATACACCACCGATACCGGCAAGACGGACGCTTGCCATTCCGGAAGCAGCTCGACCAATCGTTTGCTTGCGACGTGCTCGCGCACCATCCATTCGGAGACAAGGCACGCGCCCATGCCTTCGAGCGCAGCGGCACACAAGGCATGCAGGTTGTCGGTTGCCATGCGCGGTTGAAAGGTGACATCAAAGCGCTCGCCGCTCGTTGTGTGCATCAGACTGAACTGGCGGCGGTAGAAATGCGTGATGGCGAGCCACGGCAATATGTTCAGATCGCTCGGATGCTTGATCTTGGGTACACCTTTCAATAACGAAGGCGCACACACCATGATGCGCGGCACATCGGCGACATGGATTGCGACCAGCGATGAATCGGTGACCTCGCCCACCTGAATCGCGCAATCGATGCCTTGCGTAACGAAATCGGCCGCACGCTCATGCAGCATCCAGTCGACGTTGATGCGCGGATGACGGCGCATGAATTCGGTGAACGGCCCGATCAGCTGGTCCTGCCCAAAGGCGTGTGGCACGACCACACGGAGCGCGCCGCTGGCTTCAACACCAGCCCCCCGCAGGTCGGTCTCGAATGCATCCCAGCCGGAAAGCAATTCCTTCGCACGTTCAAAGCACCGCTCACCATCTTCAGTGAGCTTCATCGCATGCGTTGACCGTTGGAGCAAACGCACGCCCAGCGTACGTTCAAGCTGCTGCAGACGGCGGCTGATGGTCGGCTGCGTCGTACCCATTTGCGCCGCAGCGGCCGACAGGCTGCCAGCCTGCACGATGCGGACAAAGGTCTCGATCAGAGCAATGCGGTCAGACGCGGGCGTTCCGGCAAGGATATCTTCCTTCATACGCATAGCGTATATCAGATGTTCAAGACAGGCTACTACTCAATCAAATCCCTTGTATTCAGAATGCAGGCGTCAACACACTCATGTACTGCCATGCAAACTACACATAACCCCGCGCTCTTGCATACAACGCCTGCCGTCGAGGATGCGTTGCCCATGTCACTCGTCCTGACGCTGGCTGCAGCCGCCGGATTTGCAGTGGCGACCATTTATTACGTGCAACCGATGCTCGGCATTCTCGGTGCCGACTTGCATGCCAGTGCACGCACCATCGGCTTGTTGCCGACAGCCAATCAGCTCGGCTATGCGTTCGGCATTCTGTTGCTGGCGCCGCTGGGCGACCGCTATGACCGTCGCCGCATCATCCTGATCAAGGCAGCGATTCTCACCGTGGCTTTATTGGCTGCCGGCTTTGCGCCAGGGCTGGGTGTATTGCTGGCCGCAAGTCTGGTCATTGGTCTTGCCGCTACATTGGTACAGGACATTGTTCCTGCTGCTGCAACACTGGCGCCGGAATACATTCGCGGCAAGATCGTGGGCATGGTCATGACGGGTGTGCTGATGGGCATTCTGCTGTCGCGCGTGCTGTCCGGCTTCATTGCACAAGCCTTCGGTTGGCGCATGGTGTTTCTCGCTGCCGCCGCGAGCATTACGGTCATTGCGTTTGCACTCTGGCACCGGCTGCCGCGCTTCGCACCGACTACGCAAAATAGCTATCTTGAACTGCTGGCCTCGCTGTTTTCGCTGCTGAAAAAATATTCGGCATTGCGACGCGTCGCCCTGGCACAGGGTTTCATTTCGTCGGGCTTCAGCGCTTTCTGGTGCACGCTCGCAGTGATGTTGCATGGTGCGCCGTTCCATCTCGGCAGTGCAGTCGCCGGCAGCTTTGGCCTCGCTGGTGCGGCCGGTGCATTGATGGCGCCGATTGCCGGCAAGATTTCTGACAAGAAAGGTCCGGCACTTGTCACACGCATCGGTAGTGCGCTCACTGCAGTGTCGTTTGCCGCCATGGCGCTTGCATCGTTACTCCCGGAGCAAGCCCAACTGTGGTGGCTGGCACTCTGTACCGTCGCGTTCGATCTCGGCTTGCAGAGCACCTTGATTGCGCACCAGACGATCGTCTACAGCCTCGAACCTGCTGCGCGCAGTCGCCTGAATGCAGTGTTGTTCGTCGGCATGTTCATTGGCATGTCGATTGGCGCGGCCATCGCATCGGCCCTGTTCGCGACGTGGGGCTGGCTCGCCGTGATTGCGTTCTCGACCACCACATCCATCGCGGCATTCATTGTCCGCATGTGGCCGACGTCTGATTGAAAATCATGAGCAATCATTTCCGGATTCTCATGCGGAATTGATTGCTCAAAAATTAGGCAAACGAAAAACACCGACGACGAAGCTAACACCAGGCTTGCGTAGAACAGCTTACAGCAAGGTTTTTAGCGAATTTCGAATATCTCGCCAGCAATCGAATCTATCAACGCGAAACACATCCGGATAGATAATTTCGAAGGGGTAAAAAATCCGCGGAATAGAAATCCAACCTCGGTTTCACCCTGAATAAACACGCAACAGCAACGAGAAAATCCGGATCCATGAACAACACCATTACAAACAAGAACACCTCGCTGTCCAATTCGCTGCTCCTCGGAAATCGCTGGGTTCAACTGGCCATCGGCGTCATGTGCATGGCGCTGGTTGCGAATCTGCAATACGGATGGACACTCTTCGTCGAGCCTATCGCCGATCGTCACCACTGGAGTCTTGAATCGATTCAGTTTGCCTTCACCATTTTTGGTTTTGCATCGACTTGGTTGGTCCCCATTCAGGGTTGGTTCTCCGATCGCTTCGGGCCACGTCCTGTCGTCTTTGTCAGCGGTATCTTCACCGCACTCGGCTGGATTCTGAATGCACATGCCGACTCGCTCGGCATGCTCTACTTCGCAGGCATCATCTCGGGCCTTGGTTCCGGTGGGGTGTACGGCACGTGCCTCGGCTGCGCACTGAAGTGGTTCCCGGATAATCGCGGCCTCGCTGCGGGCCTTGCGGCTGCAGGCTTTGGCGCGGGCGGTACGCTGTTCGTCGTGCCGATCACGCACATGATCCAGAACTCGAGCTACGAGCACGCATTCATCTTCTTCGGCCTGCTGCAAGGGATCGGCGTGATCATCTTGTCGTTCCTGCTGCTCACGCCGGAACCGCAAGCGACCGAACTCAACAAGGTTGAAGTCGAAACTTCACGTGTCGACTACAGCATGAAGCAAATGCTGAAGACCCCTGTGTTCTGGGTGATCTACATCATCTACGTTGCCGCTGCTGCCGGCGGAGTAGTCGCAACGGCAGAACTTGCCACCATCGCACGCAACTATGACGTCGCCGCCACGCCGATCACGCTGTTCGGCCTGACGCTGCCGGTGCTGGCCATGGCGCTGTCGATCGACAATATCGCCAACGGTTTTTCGCGCCCGGTATGCGGTTTCATCTCCGACAAGATTGGCCGTGAGAACACGATGTTCGTTGTGTTTATCGGCCAAGGCCTGGCGTTGCTCGGTCTCATGCACTTCGGCCACAGCCCGCTCACCTTCGTGATCTGTGCTGCACTGTTGTTCATGTTCTGGGGTGAAATCTTCTCGCTCTTCCCGGCAACATGTGGCGATACCTTCGGCAGCAAGTACGCCTCTGGCAATGCCGCCGTGTTGTATACCGCCAAAGGCACTGCTGGTCTGGTCGTTCCGCTGGCGTCATATGTTGCAGCCACGCAAAGCTGGGACCACATATTGCTGCCGCTGGCGATCATCGCGATCTGTGCTGGCATCGCTGCCAAGTTGATCCTCGCACCGATGCGCCATCGCTTCATCGCGGCTGCACAAAAGCAGGCAGCATAGTAAGTCACACTATCTGTCGCATGAAAAAGGCCTTGGCAAAATGCCAAGGCCTTTTTTGTTTCTCAACTCGCCCCGAATTCCAGACCAGACTCGATATTCATTTCTACCAGGGTAGAAGATGAAACCGGAATTTCAAGAACGTTTTCCGTCGTAGATCGAAAGCGCAGTTGAGGCAAGCGTCAACAAGGGGACTGGCAATCCAGCTTTGCGAGCACGGGCAATAAGATCATCAATGATCTGATCATGTTCGATTCGAGAACCCTTTTCGAGATCTCGATTCATCGATGAGTTCATGTTCAAATCCTTCTGCGTCAACATGCCTCGGGCATATTGCAGAAAGCCATCGGACAATTTGCAGCCTACGCGCTCAATCGTTCCAACCACCTCGTCAAAGAGATTGATCATGAACGATTCGCCATTCGGCGCGGATGCAATCTGGCCAATGTTTCCGCGCATCAGGCAGGTGGCGGCACCCATCGTGGCCAGGAGCGCCCACTTTTCCCACATCAACCGCGTAATTTCCGTCGAAAGTTTCGCATCGAATCCGCTGCCCTGCATCACTGAGTCGAGCGCTTGAATTCGCTCGCTGCTTTCCCCGTTTAATTCGCCGTACGCGAGCTCATGGAATGGCATCAGTTGAACGATGCTTCCATCAGCCCCCAGATCGGTAGCCACCCTGCAAACACCGCCGATTACGGCGGAACCGAAGCGGGCTTTCAGTTGATCCATATGCTTCATGCCATTCAGCACCGGAAGGATCATCGAATGCGCTCCGACAGCCGGCGCGAAATCATTCATCGCATCCGCCAATGACCACGCTTTGACAGACAGAAAAATTACGTCGTACGGTGCCTCGATCTCGTCCGCAGTAATCATTGTCGGGTTCAGGTTTGCATCGCCATGCGGACTTCTGATTTGAAGCCCCTTCTTGCGCAGTGTTTCCGCTCGCCCCGGACGTACCAGGAAAGTGACATTTCGGCCTGCCTGCAGCAAACGTGCCCCAAAGTAGCCGCCGGTCGCGCCGGCGCCAACAACCAGGATTCGCATCTCAGTTATCTCCGTAAATATGCTGTGTAAAACGATGACTATTTTTGAATGACTAGATACCGAGAGCCGCCGTAGAAAAACTCACGCCCGTGAGGCGTTCAGAAATTTCCCACAAATCCTGGGCAACCCCATCATCACGTGCCTGGAGCGGAATTTTGGCAAGCGCAGGATATCCTCTTGTTTCGCCCAGTCCGTCGGGGCCGTAATACGCCCCGTTTTTTGCACTGGGCGACGTTGCCGCGAAAAGCGTGGGAAGTGCCCCCTGGGCCGGCGATTGAAAGAGAAATTTCGCGACGATACTGAAAATACCAAAGGCACTATGACGCCCCGGACCGTTTTCAATCAGGTTTGTCCTGGCAATGCCCGGATGTGCCGCGATGCTTTCCACGCCCCATCCAGCGACAGAACTGCGCCGCTCCAGTTCAAGCGCAAACATGAGACAGGCAAGCTTCGACTGCGCATAGGCTGCGAAAGGTTTGTAGCCTCGCTCGTATTGAAGGTCAGAGAAACTGATCCTTCCTTGCCGTGCAAGCAAACTGGACAAGCTGATCACTCGCGGGCGATCACCTCTCCGCAATAACGGAAGAAGGTGAGCTGTCAGTGCAAAATGCCCCAGATGATTCGTGCCCAACTGAAGCTCAAAGCCGTCTCGGGTGATCTCGCGTGCTGCTGGCGCCATGACGCCGGCATTGTTGATCAGCATATCCAGGCGCTCATAATGATTCCGCAGACGCGCGCCAAACTCGGCGACTGAGTTCAAGCTGGCCAGATCCAACGTCTCGAATTTAATTTTCGCACCAGCGTTCCTTTGCTTGATGGAGGCAATTGCTTCGGTCCCCTTGGCCGGATTACGGCCGGCCAGAATCACTTCGGCCCCTGCATGACTCAGTGCAAGCGCGCATTCAAAACCAAGCCCGCCGACGCCAGTCACCACTGCAGTACGCCCTGTGAGGAGAGGAATCTGGTCACTTGTCCATTTCACCATTGCTGAACCCTTGTTTTCTGTATTGCGCATTTGACGGTGTGCTTGATATGCAGAACGCATGGCTGTCCTGCAGCCATTGATGCAGAAGCAAACCTACTTGCTTCACACCAAGCCGTCATTGGGAGTGCGACAGGACGCGTGCTGAGGTCGTGAAGCGCTGCATGGTGAGATGAAATGAAAAAATGAATTCCCGGCATTGGATTTCACGAGGGCGGTGTCATCACAGACCACCGCCCCGCGTTTACGCCGGAGTCTCAATCAAGACTGTGCATGAATTCCTCAACATGATCGGCCCACAGATGGGGGAACATCATCGTGAGATGCCCTGGCGTCTTCTGCGTCCCCTCCTGAACTACATACCGGCCATCGGCCACGCGCTTCATTTGCGTCTGCAATATCTTGAACTGATCCGGATTGAATTCATCATCCGTGAAATTGAGCGCATAGACCTTGGCCTTGATCCGCTCAAGGCCGGGCTCAGGGTTGTAGTCTCTGGATGATTCAAGAGAAAAGAGCAAATCGTTCGCGTCGGTGCCGGCACCTTGCTTGAGCACTGTCTCCATCCAGTTGTCGGCGCCTTGCAGATCGGGGATCTGCATCTGGAGACGTGCAACGCTATCGATCATGAACCGGAGGATGAGATAGCCTTCCTTGAAGCTTTCCGGTTGCTGCGTGTAGTTCCCTCCCTTCCAGGTGGGATCGTTGCGAATGGAGCGCGTCACAATCGTGCGCCACAGGAGGTTGCGCCCGGACACCGCAGTCGGGAACGAAACAACCGGCATGATGCCTTTGACATCGTCCGGATATTCCTCGGCCCATTGCCATGCATTCATGCCGCCCATCGACATACCCAGGATGGCGTGCAACTGATGTATGCCCAGTGTTTCGGTCACCAGCTTGTGCTGTATCTCGACGATGTCCTCATAGCCATATTGCGGGAACTTGGCACGCAAACCGTCGCTGGGTTTGCTTGATGCTCCATGACCTACGTTGTCGGGAAAGATGAGGTAGTAGCGACTTGCATCCAACGGCTTACCGGCCGCAAAGAGTGAGTTGACGTATTCCGGCGTCAGCAACGAAGCGCCGCTATTGCCGGTCCAGTGAAGCACAAGAACCGCGTTGTCTATGTCACCGGCCGCATTGCGATGCGGCGTTCCCATCGTCGCGTAATGAATATGCAGCTGCTTGAGCTTTTCACCATCCCGGAATTGATAGTTCGGGTAATTGACGTCCGCCTGCGTGATTGCCGGCGCCATCGCGGCACTGGCCTGCGCGAATGAAACCGATGCCGACAATAAGCCGACGCACGCCAACACGGCGGCGCTCGCGGCTCTCTTCAAGGTAATGCCTGTATTTCTTCCCATATTGACTGTCCTCAACTCGATGAAATCAAGCGATCGTTGCGGGACAACGGAGCTCCGCTACCCGTGCAATAATTGCGAGCACAATCATAAATCATCTTTGATGACGATCACAATTAAAAAGGCGTATCAATATGAAAGTGAACAAGGAACAATCCATCGCCAACCGTGAAGCCTTGCTTGAGGCAGCCGGAAAGCTTTTCCGGCTGCATGGAATAGACGGTGTTGGCGTTGCACAGTTATGCGATGCCGCAGGGTTGACGCATGGCGCGCTCTATTCTCACTTTGGCTCGAAAGAAGCCCTGGCGGCAGAAGCATTTCTGCACGGGCATCATGCGAGCCATGGCCGCATCAGCAAGGCTGCGGGGACCGCGCCTGACTTGAACTCGATTGTCGATTTCTATGTATCGGCACGCCATCGGGACAACATGGCGGAATGTTGCCCAATCCTGTCATCCGGCAGCGAAGCGGCCCGTCAGGACGAAGCCTTCAAGAAAAATTACGCACAAGCCTTTCACGAACTGAGCAAAACGATCCAGTCTGCTCTGGAAGCGCCTGATACGAAAACGGCCGAGTCAATGAGTCTGGTGCTGGCAGCATCGATGATCGGCATCGTTTCGGTGGCAAGGAGCTTGAAGGACGTGGAGCCCAAAGTGAGTGACACATTGCTGTCTCAGTCCCGGCGTTTGCTCAAGCAGATAGCGTCTACCTAGACTCGTGCACACGCTTTCTACATTGATCGAAACAAGTGCGCATAAAGACGGCTGACCCGGAGCGTTTCGGAACGATCATGCAGGCGGATCGTCAAATGCCCCGCCTCATCGCGTACGACACTATCGATGGCATCGCTGCGCACGATGGTGCCGCGATGTACCTGCCAGAAGATCTGGTTATCCAGTTGGGGCAGCAGTTCACGGATGGCTGTACGGATGAGGTATTCAGCATCTGCCGTAATCACGCGGACATACTTGTCCGCAGCTTCAAAATAGATCACCTCTGCTATTGGAATCATGCGCAGCACAGTGCCTTTTGCATTGCTCACGGCCGCTTGAATGACATGCAGGCGTAATCCCGTCGGAGGCATGGCAGGCCCGGCGACGATGTCCCGCAATTGAGCCAGTAAGCCTTCAGATGTCGTCGTCTGACTTTCCTGCGCGGAAAGGCGCGTCATGAGGCGATCGACCGTTTGCTGCAAGCGTGCGGGCTTGAGCGGCTTGATCAAGTAATCGATGGCCTGTCGCTCAAAAGCTTGCACCGCGTAGTTGTCATACGCGGTGATAAACACGATGCACGGAAGCGTCCCGTTATTGCTTTCCCAGCGCGCGGCAACTTCGGCGGCAGCTTCGATGCCATCCATGCCCGGCATGCGAATATCAAAAAACACAACGGCCGGACGCACACGCAGCGTTTCCTCGACGGCTGCAATGCCATCGTTCACCATCGCAACAATTTCCAGATCTGGCCAGCAGGAAGCGAGCTGCATGCGCAGCGCTTGCGCAAGTAGCGGTTCGTCTTCGGCAATCAGGGCAGTGGCATGCATAGCTATTCAACGATGGGCAACACTACGCGGGCAATAGTGCCACTGCCATCACGCGGCAGAAGAGAAAAGTTGGCACGTGTTCCATACCGTGATTGCAGTCGCTCGCGTACATGGGTCAAGCCAAAGCCATTGGACGACGCACTCGCAGGCGGGACTCCAATGCCTGTATCGCGGACTTCGAAAATGAGGTCATTCCCGTTCCTTAGTGCAGCGATACACAATTCGCCGCCCTCAGGTTTCGGCTCCAGGCCGTGACGTATGCCGTTTTCCACCAGTGGTTGCAGCAGCAATGCCGGAATCGGTAACTTGGAAACGCCCTCGTCGACATCGATCCGGTAGCGAAGGCGCGGCCCCATGCGCACCGCCATGATTTCCAGATAATCACGAAGGAGTTCGATTTCCCGTCCGACGGCATGGGTCCCGACACGCGAAGCACCCAGCGTGGCGCGGAGAAACTCATTGAGATGGTCCAGCAACTGAACCGCACGCTCCGGGTCCGTCGTGATCAACGCCCGTAAATTGGCCAGCGTATTGAACAGCATGTGCGGCTCCAACTGACTTTGCAGCAGGAGCAGTTGAGCCTCTGTCGCTTCACGGCGCAACTCTTCGAAGCGTGCACGCTGGTAGAAGAAATAGATGAAACCTGTTGCCATTGCCATTGAGAACGGCAGGCTCGTCG
>DATJJR010000036.1:0-16547 GCA_035492055.1 Rhodocyclaceae bacterium
ACCTATCTCACACAGTTGGCCACCAACTCCGGCGGCACGCTTTACCTGATGGCGTTGCTGCTGCTCGTCGCGCTGGTCGTGATCGTCGACCGCGCCTGGTATCTGTATCGCGTCATGGCCGGCGGCCGTCACGTGAACGAACGCATCGCCGAATTGCCGCGCATGCGCACCGATCTGCTGCAGAACGAAATCGACCACGCCGGCCACTTGCCGCATGCAACGCTGCTGTCCGTCGTGCTTACGCATCCGGAATTAAATGACCGCGACACGCTGGCGGATCGCCTTGAAGAATCCATCCTGCACGAAGTACCGAAGATGGATCGCGCGCTGTGGGTACTCGACACGGCCGTAACGCTGGCACCGTTGCTCGGCCTGTTCGGCACCATCGTCGGCATGTTCAACGCCTTCGCCGGACTCGGCCAAGGTGGCTCGGTGCCGACGCAAGTCACCGGCGGAGTAGCTGAAGCACTGATCGCCACTGCCAGCGGTCTTTTTATTGCCATGGTCGGCATGGTGTTCCTGAACAGCCTCAACAATCGCGTACGCCTGCTCGTGCATCAGCTTGAAACCCTGAAGCAGATGCTGATCAACCGCTTCGCCCGCAATGGCGCCGGTGAAGGTGGTCACGGCAGCAATGGAGACCATTCACGCATGACCTTGGCCCGTACCGGAAGCTGATCACCATGCGTTACTTTGAAGTCAAGAAGCCGCGCATTGAAATCGTGCCGATGATCGACATCATGCTGTTCCTGCTGGTGTTCTTCATCATGATGGCGATGAAGATGATTCCCGCCAGCGGACTCATCGGCCATCTACCCTCAAGCACGACAGCGCAGGATTTGCCACAGACCAAGATCTTGATCGAGATCAAGTCCGATGGTGGGCTGCTCGTCGATCAAGCGCCTATGAGTCTCGACAATTTGCCTGCCCGTCTGCAAAGCGCCAGCGGTGAAAACACTGTTGTCACGGTGGCGGGCGATGCTGGCGTCAAACTGCAGCAGCTCACGCAGGTCATGGATATCTGCCGCCATAGCGGTATCACGAAGATTGGCCTGGCCACGCAAAATGCAAACTAGCCTGCAAGCCACACTGCCCATGATGCCGATCAGGACAGCCGATACATCGCACATGTCGTGGTCCAAAGCGCTCCTCATCGCCATCGGTGTGGAGGCAGCGCTTTTGATTCTGGGAGCCATTGCGCTTGGCAGTGCAAGCAAGTCGCACGACATGAAACAGGATGTTGTCGAACTGCAAATCGCCGACCCGGAACTCGAGCATCACGTCGAACCGCCAAAGCCGATGCCCAAGCTGCAGAAACTGCCACCGGTACCGACGCCGCACATCAGGCAAGTTGTCGCCCCCACACCGCCGCAACCCCAAGCGCCAGCCGCCCCGAGCGAAGTAGCAGAAGCCGTTGCCCCGCCACCGCCGCCGACCCCGTCATCAAACGCGGCGGCGCACGAAGCAGAATTCGAGGCACGCCTGCGCGCAGCGATCCAGAACGCCATGGTGTATCCGTCGACGGCCCGCATGGCACACATCGCTGGCAAGACCAAGGTGAGCCTGCATTTCCGCGATGGTGTAATCAGTCATGCACAGCTTGTACAGGGCAGCGGCAGCGCTGTACTTGATCAAGCCGCGCTTGCAGCGGTAGCCAACGCTGTTTCGCCGGTCGTGCCGGAAAGCCTCAAAGGGCGCGATCTCGATTATCAAATCTGGGTGTCCTTCGAGCTGAAACACGCCCTCTGAAGCAAACACTCAAGGAAACCTCGCATGTACCGCTCGTTGTTTAAATGTTCAATCACACTCGCCATGGTGGCAATGTCGGCGCTGCCTGTTTCGTCCACATCAGCGGCATCGACGCTCGCAACGACCGATACGGATGTCTTGCATGCCTACACGTTGATGGGCATCAATGGTCAAGCGATCGCACGCGCAATTACGCGCGGCGATACATGCCCGACGCTCATTGTCGATAGCAAACGCCTCGCCATGCACGAACGCGCTGCCAAAGGCACACCAGCGGCGCGTAATGGCGATCAGCCGGATGCAAAGCCCGCTGCATTTCCAGTGACGAGTTGCGAGGCCGATATCCCTGTGCGGGCCCACCACGCGAGCGTAGGCGACATTGCGATTCCCGTCCCTGTTGCCGAACCACGCCACATTGTCGTGATTGGCGACACCGGCTGCCGCGCCAAGGCGTCGGAAAACTATTACCAGTCGTGCAACGACAGCGACAAATGGCCATTCGCCAAGATCAGTGCACTCGCCGCTTCGCACAAGCCAGACCTCGTCATCCATGTCGGCGACTATCACTACCGTGAAAGCCCCTGTCCCGCAGACAATGCCGGTTGCACCGGTAGCCCATGGGGTTATGGCTACGATGTCTGGGATGCCGACGTGTTCCAGCCAGCAGCACCGTTGTGGAAAGCCGCGCCGTGGGTCGCCGTACGCGGTAATCACGAGTCGTGCAATCGCGCCGGCCAAGGCTGGTTCCGCTTTCTGGATGTGCATTCCTACGCTGCCGACTCGAATTGTGATGATCCGAAGCAGGATGCGCAGGGCGACTTCACCGTACCTTATGCCGTACCGCTCGATGCACATCGTCAGCTCATCGTATTCGATTCGTCAAAAGCTTCCGCCAATGCCTATACCGAAGACAGTGCGGCCTTCAAACGTTATCGGGAATTGCTGATCCAGGTCGACCAGCTTGCTGCGAAACCGGGCATGAAGAGCATTTTCCTGAGCCATCATCCCATCCTCGGACTCGCCGCTACCGACGACGGCAAAATCAATCCAGGCAATCAGGGACTGCAATCGGTGATGACCACCTTGCACGGACAGCGCCTGTTCGCCGATGGCATCGACCTCGCCATGCACGGACACGTACATCAATTCCAGGCGCTCGGCTTCTCCAGCAATCAGCCGGCCACCTTGGTCGGTGGCAATTCTGGCTCCGACCTTTCCGCGGCCCTCCCTGCACAGTTACCGCCTGGTACCGAACCTGCACCGGGTGCAGTCGTCGAGACCTTTTTTACGCAGCACGACTTCGGCTTCATGACGATGGATCGTACGCGTTATGGTTGGTACATCACTGAATGGAGCCGCCACGGCAAGGCGCTGTTCCATTGTCGCTTCGATGGCAAGCTTGCATGCACGCGCACTGCAGACGCGCCAGCCAACTAAGTGGCAATCAATGTGCACCTCGAAACAATTGCGCTGGACGGTATTGTTGGCCACTTTGACGCTCTGTACACAGCTGGCGCATGCGACGGTACCTGCCGACCTGCGTGTGCTCGACGATGAAGTAACCGAGGCTGGTGAAACCGAATTCGAATTCATCAGTACCGCAGCCCGTTCGCCGAATAAATCACTTGACCGCGGCACGGCGTACACAAGCCTTGCCGAAATATCCTACGGGGTTGCCCAAAACTGGGAGCTCAGCCTGCAACTACCCGCCGCACGCATGAATGATGGTTGGCAAACGACAGGCGCCACGCTGGAACTGCAATACGTTGCACCGCACAACCCCGAGCGCGGTTTCTACTGGGGTGGTCGAACCGAACTGGGTCGCGATCTGGGAACAGATAACGACGACCCTGCGACATGGGAATGGGAAATGCGCTCAATCCTCGGTTACCGCATCGATCAATGGCAAGGCATTCTCAATCCTGGGATCACCATGCCGGTGGGCGGCAGCACGCGCCGTGTCGACTTCTCTCCTTCGGCTGAACTGTCCTATCAAGTCACGCGAGAAAACTCACTCGGCCTTGAATACTATGTCGATGCCGGCCCGCTTTCGCAGCCATTGCCAAGCAATCGCCGCCAGACTTTTGGCGTATTGGTGTTCGATACCCATGTCGGGGAAAGCGACTTTCAGCTCGGTATCGGCCGCGGCATGAACGCCGTAAGCGAAAGCACTTTGCTGAAACTCCGTTTCTCGATTCCACTGAATGATTAAGTACGCGCATTCAGTGGCTGAAAACGCTTGAGTCGACTCAATCTCGTCAAAAGTAAAAGGCCGGCGATTGCCGGCCTTTTACTTTGCATTAGCGACAGCGCTTGTTAAATCGTGTTTGCCTTGTTTGCCAGAGCGTAATGTTCAACCCATTTCTTGATGCGTACAGCATCGGCGACACGCGTCATTTTTCCCCACGAATCAAGCAGGACAATGATCATCGGCTTCTGGTCAAACCACGCCTGCATTACCAGGCATTTGCCCGCTTCATTGATGTAGCCGGTCTTGGACAGGCCGATATCCCAACCCGAGTTCTCGTTGCGAACCAGACTGTTGGTGTTGTGGAAGACCTGTTCGCGACCACCGATATCGACGGTGTATTCCGGCGTGGTGGTGAACTGGCGGATCAGCGGATATTGGTGCGCAGCGGCGACCATCTTGACCAGATCGCGAGCGGAAGACACGTTGGCGGAAGTCAGGCCGGTCGGATCTTCAAAGTGCGTATCGGTGAGGCCGAGCGATTGCGCCTTGCGATTCATCGCCTCGACAAACGCTGTGCGGCCGCCCGGGTAGTAGCGCGACAAGGCATAGGCGGCACGATTCTCGGAGGACATCAGTGCCAGGCGCAACATATTCTCGCGGGTCAGTTGCGTACCGACGGTCAGGCGTGAACGCGTGCCTTTGATGCGGTCCACGTCGTCCTCGGAAATACTCATGACGTCGCGCATGTCCGGTTGCGCATCAAGCGAGACCATGGCAGTCATCAGCTTGCTGATCGACGCGATCGGGACGATGGCGCTGGCATTCTTTTCATAGAGCACCGAGCCCGTTGCCTGATCCTGCACGATGACCGATGAAGACTGAATGCCCGGCGGCATCATTTCACGACCGACGATGCGATCGCTCATATCGGCCTGTGCCTGTCTGAGCACTGGCTTCTGTACTACGGCAACCGTCTTGGCTGTATTTCTGGCAGCGGTTTTCTTTGCTGGTGCTTTCTTGACCAGGGTTTTCTTGGCAACTGCTTTTTTGGTTGCCGGTTTCTTGGTAGCAGCGGTCGGCTTTTGCGGCGCACTCGTGTCGGTTGCAGCGTGTGCACAGGACAGGGAAACAACTGCCAACGCGACAATCAGGACTTTCTTCATACGACTCTCTCCATACAACGGCGCTTCGACTCCCGCAGCGAAGGCTTACCGCTACCAACGGCAGTATTCTCTAAAAATTAAACAGATAGCGCAAGAAGTTCATGCGAAATATGATACCAATTCAAAAAATCGCAACACTGCACTTTTTTGGGTACGCCGGCACGTGAACATCCGCAATGCATAAACCGGCGATGCGGCGACGCTTGCCATGCCAAGCATCACACCGCATGGTCCTCCAAATCACGCCGCGTCTTCATGACTTTGTCATCGCAGAAAAGGATCGAAGCACAAGCGGACAAAGAACCGCCCAAACCGCCACTGCTACACTGCGGCCTCTCTTTCTTGCCACACAAGATCATGTCATTCGCCCGTCGCATGCAGCACATCAAGCCCTTCCATGTCATGGAATTGCTGGCCAAGGCACAGGCACTCGAACGGGCTGGGCGAGACATCGTGCACATGGAAGTCGGCGAACCGGATTTTCCTACACCGGCCCCCATCGTCGCTGCAGCACAAGCGCAATTGACGACTGGCGAGATTTTCTACACGTCTGCACTCGGCCTGCCTGAGTTGCGTGCGGCAATCAGTCGTCATTACGCCGAGCATTACGGCTGCGACGTACCGATGGAACGCATCGTCATCACAACCGGTGCATCCGCCGCTTTGATCATCGCGCTCGGCGCCTGTGTCGATCGTGATGAAGAATGGTTGCTGCCCGATCCCAGTTATCCATGCAACGCCAACTTCGTGCATCTGTTCGAAGGCAAAGTACGGCGTATCGTGACGTCACCGGAGAACGGATTTCAACCAAGCATCGCCGATGTCGAAAACGCATGGACAGCGCGTACGCGCGGCCTCTTGCTTGCTTCGCCGGCAAATCCGACCGGCACACTGATTCCCACCGCAACCATGCGCGGACTGCACCATGCAGTTTCACGTCACGGCGGCACCTTGATGGTGGATGAGATTTATCACGGTCTCACGTATGGTCGCGACGCAGAGACAGCCTGCGCCATTTCCGACGACATCTACGTGATCAACAGTTTCTCGAAATACTTCGGCATGACAGGCTGGCGTCTGGGTTGGCTGGTTGTTCCGCCAAATGATCTACGCGAAATCGAAAAGCTCGCGCAGAATCTCTACATTGCGCCACCGACACTGGCGCAGCATGCTGCATTGGCAGCGTTCACACCGGAATGCAAAACGATCCTCGAAGCACGTCGCCATATCTTCGCCGAGCGACGCGATGTTCTGATCGCAGGATTGGAACAATTGGGTTTCCGGATTGCCACACCACCGGATGGCGCTTTTTATGTGTATGCCAACATCGGCACACTCGCCGAAGACAGCCATGAACTGGCACAAGCGCTACTCGAAGAAGCAGGCGTAGCCGCAACGCCTGGGCTCGATTTCGGCACGCATGGCGCAAAGTGTCATATGCGTTTTGCCTACACAACCGACACTGCACGACTCAAGGAAGGCCTGCTGCGCATGGCCACTTTTTTCCGAAAATAAAGCCGCGAATCGCGCGGCTACAAAAGAAAAAGGCGTGGCCGAAGCCACGCCTTTTCTGATACCGGAAACCGGATCAGGACGGACGCGAACCCGTCGGGAACGGCCAAGCAGCAGCCGGATTCAGCGACGACTTGATGCCCGGCGTTGCGGCGGTCGAAGGAGCGGCAGCAGGTGCAGCAGGCTTCGCAGCAACCTTCTTGGCAGCCGGCTTCTTCGCAGCGACAGGCTTCTTCGCAGCAGCAGGCTTGGCAGCCGGCTTCTTCGCAACAACCTTCTTGGCAACCGGCTTCTTGGCGGCGACCGGCTTCTTCGCAACTGCCTTCTTGGCAACCGGCTTCTTCGCAGCAACCGGCTTCTTGGCAGCTGCCTTCTTCACTGCCGGCTTCTTGGCAGCAACGGCCTTCTTGGCGACCGGCTTCTTGGCGGCTGCCTTCTTCACTGCCGGCTTCTTGGCAGCGACCGGCTTCTTGGCGACAACTTTCTTAGCAGCCGGCTTCTTTGCGGCCACGGGCTTCTTGGCAGCAGCGGGCTTCTTTGCTGCTACCTTCTTGACGGCGGGTTTCTTCGCCTTGGTCTTTGCTTCAGCCATCTTGAATCTCCTTGAACGAAAAAGTAACAGGGGAAACTACTGCAACCCAGTTTGCTACAGCATGGATTATTCATCATGAGTATCGATTGCAAAGCGATGAATTCCTTGCGTTTTTCCGCCCATCATTTCGTATTGAAACGCTGGTCGGCGCAGGGTCACAGACACTTGCCCTGCTCCTTCTTTGCGAAGATTTTTCGTCGAGAGGTGCATGCGAACACACATCGGGCGAAGACATCAATCACCGCAACTGCCGCCTGCCGATGCAAAAATCATCTGCTGCGTACATAGCCGCAACCCTAGCGATGAACGGGTTCGCGTGCAAACATTTATGCGCACATCGCGATGTCGCACACGATGTGTGTTGCATAAATGTGTCGTCGCGAATCTCGATGCACACGTGTCATTGCATCGATGACGCGATATTCCATCGCACGCCGAAAAACAAAACGCCGCTGATGCAACAAACAAAAATGCCCGGCGTTGCCGGGCATTTTTCAATCCAAGACTCTCGCGGAAAGTCTTGCTGGAAGCGGATCTACAAGATCAGTCCCAACTCAGCGCACCACCTGTTTGATATTCGGTGACGCGCGTCTCGAAGAAGTTTTTCTCCTTCTTGAGATCGATCATCTCGCTCATCCACGGGAACGGATTCTCTTCGCCCTCGAACAATTGGTCGATACCGATCTGTTGCGCACGACGATTGGCGATGAAGCGCAGATAGCCCTTGAACATCGGTGCGTTGAGACCGAGCACGCCGCGCGGCATGGTGTCTTCGGCATAGCGATATTCAAGCTCGACGGCCTTGAGGAACAGGGCCTTGATCTCTTCTCGGAAAGCCACCGTCCAGAGATGCGGGTTCTCCAGCTTGATCTGATTGATGAGGTCGATACCGAAATTGCAGTGCATCGACTCATCGCGCAGGATGTACTGGTACTGCTCGGCGGCGCCGGTCATCTTGTTCTGACGACCCAGCGCCAGGATCTGCGTGAAGCCGACGTAGAAGAACAAACCTTCCATCAGGCACGCGAAGACAATCAGCGACTTCAGCAAGGTCTGGTCGTTCTCCGGCGTACCGGTCTTGAACGAGGGATCCATGATCGCGTCGATGAAAGGAACCAGGAACTCGTCCTTGTCACGAATCGAAGCGACCTCGTGATACGCGTTGAAGATTTCCGATTCATCCAGGCCGAGCGACTCGACGATGTATTGGTAGGCGTGGGTATGGATCGCCTCTTCGAACGCCTGGCGCAACAGGAACTGACGACACTCCGGCGCAGTGATGTGGCGATAGGTGCCGAGCGTGATGTTGTTGGCGGCCAGCGAGTCGGCGGTGACGAAGAAACCAAGGTTGCGCTTGACGAGACGACGCTCGTCTTCGGTCAAACCATTCGGGTCCTTCCACTGGGCGATGTCGCGACTCATGTTGATTTCCTGAGGCATCCAGTGGTTGGCACAACCGGCCAGATACTTTTCCCACGCCCACTTGTACTTGAACGGCACCAGCTGATTTACATCAGTAGGGCTGTTAATGATGCGCTTGTCCTCAAGACGGATGCGGCGCATGCTCTCGACGGGCTTCTGGACAGGTTCAGCGCTCATGGCAGCTCCTGTAACGGGTGCAGCGGCAGCCGCTGCAGACACGGCGGATTGCAAACCGGGGCCGGGCGTAGGCGCGGCGCCGGACGTGCTTTCTTCAAAACTCAGCATTACTTGTCTCCCTGTAGTGTCAGATGACGGGATAGTTCTTTGGTTCTTTGAATCTTTGCGCTGTCAGGCAGTGCTTGCGTTCTTGATTGCAGCGTCCGCGCGCTCATTCGAGGAATCCCCCTGCCGGACTCGCCGGCAGGGTTTGGGCTTCATCGCGACGCGAACACGCTCGCCCTATTGGCAAGCTTCGCAATCTGGGTTGTCGATCGAGCAGAACTTGGCGTCGCTCGCCGGTTCTGACTGCGTCGGCACCGCATTCAGCGCACCGGTCTTGGTCGTGGACTTTTCAGCCGACGTGGCACCCAGTGTGCGCAGGTAGTAAGTCGTCTTGAGGCCCTTGGTCCAGGCAAACTTATAGGTCTCGTCGAGCTTGCGGCCCGATGCACCCGCGATATAGATGTTCAGCGACTGCGCCTGGTCGATCCATTTCTGACGACGCGAAGCGGCTTCGATCAGCCACTTCGGATCGATTTCGAAGGCGGTCGCATAGAGGTCGCGCAACTCCTGCGGAATGCGGTCGATGCGGGCCAGGGAACCGTCGAAGTACTTGAGGTCGGAAATCATTACCTCGTCCCACAAGCCGCGTTGCTTGAGATCCTTGACCAGATGTTCGTTGGCCATAGTGAACTCACCGGAGAGGTTCGACTTCACGTACAGGTTTTGATATTCCGGCTCGATACACGCGGCAACACCAACAATGTTGGAAATCGTCGCGGTCGGCGCGATGGCAATGCAGTTGGAGTTGCGCATGCCGACCTCGCCGATACGCGTACGCAGCGAATCCCAATCCAGGGTGCTGCTACGGTCGACGTCGAGGTAGCCACCACGCTCTTCGGCCAGCAGGTCGATGCTGTCGTGCGGCAGGATGCCGCGATCCCACAGCGACCCCTTGAACGAAGAGTAGCGACCACGTTCTTCGGCCAGGTCGGTCGAGGCCCAGTAGGCGTAGTAGCAGACGGCTTCCATCGAACGGTCGGCAAACTCGACGGCGGCATCCGAAGCATACGGAATGCGCAGTTCGTGCAGGCAATCCTGGAAGGACATAATGCCCATGCCGACCGGACGATGGCGGACGTTGGAGTTGCGCGCCTTGTCAACGGCGTAGTAGTTGATGTCCACCACATTGTCGAGCATGCGCATGGCGATCTTGATCGTGCGCTGCAGCTTGTCGTGATCCAGCTTGCCGTCCTTGAGGTGGGCAAGCAGATTGACCGAGCCGAGGTTGCAGACGGCGATTTCGGTGTCCGAGGTATTCAGCGTGATTTCGGTACACAGATTCGAGCTGTGCACTACGCCGGTGTGCTGCTGCGGCGAACGGATATTGCACGGATCCTTGAAGGTGATCCATGGATGGCCGGTCTCGAACAGCATGGTCAGCATCTTGCGCCACAGGCTCTGTGCCGGAATGCGCTTGAACACCTTGATTTCGCCGCGGTCAGCCTTTTCTTCGTAGCGGGTATACGCCTGCTCGAACTCCTTGCCGTACTTGTCGTGCAGGTCCGGCGTGTCGGACGGCGAGAACAACGTCCAGTCGGCAGCTTCCATGACGCGCTTCATGAACAGGTCAGGAATCCAGTTGGCGCTGTTCATGTCGTGGGTACGACGACGATCGTCACCGGTGTTCTTGCGCAGCTCGAGGAACTCCTCGATGTCCAGGTGCCAGGTTTCAAGATAGGCACAGACGGCGCCCTTGCGCTTGCCGCCCTGATTCACGGCGACGGCGGTGTCGTTCACCACCTTGAGGAACGGGATCACGCCCTGCGACTTGCCGTTGGTGCCCTTGATGCGGCTGTTCAGCGCACGCACCGGCGTCCAGTCATTGCCCAGGCCACCGGCAAACTTCTGCAGCATGGCGTTTTCCTTGATGCCCTGATAGATGCCATCGAGATCGTCGGACACTGTAGTCAGGTAGCAGGAAGAGAGCTGCGAATGCAGGGTGCCGGAATTGAACAGGGTCGGCGTCGAGCTCATGAAGTCGAAGGTCGACAGCACGCTATAGAATTCGATGGCACGCTTTTCACGCTCGATCTCGCCGATGGCGAGGCCCATGGCGACGCGCATGAAGAAAACCTGCGGTAGTTCGATGCGACGCTCGTCGACATGCAGGAAATAGCGGTCGTACAGCGTCTGCAGACCGAGATAGCCGAACTGCATGTCACGGCTGGCATTCAGTGCAGCACCGAGCTTTTCCAGATCGAATTGGGCCAAGCGTGGGTCAAGCAGCTCGTGCTTGATACCGACGCGGATGAACTCAGGGAAATACTCGGCGTAGCGCGTGGCCATTGCGGCCTGCGACACTTCTTCGCCCAGCACTTCTTTGCGCACGGTGTCGAGCAGCAGGCGTGCGGTGACGTAGCTGTAAGCCGGTTCATGCTCAATCATGGTGCGCGAGGCGAGGATGGCGGACTTGCTCACCTCTTCGATCGACACGCCGTCGTAGAGATTCTTGAGGGTGGATTCGAGAATCGCGTCGGCCGACACTTCCTTACCCAGACCTTCGCAGGCCGACTCGAGCAGCGCGTTGAGCGCATTCATGTCAAGCGGACGGAGGACGCCGTTGTCATTGACATTCAGCGGCTGAACTTCAGCCGCTGCCTTCTTCTGCTGGGCACGCTCCTGATTACGCTTTTCGCGATACAGCACATAGGCGCGGGCGACGTCATGTTCGCCGGAACGCATCAGGGCCAGTTCGACCTGATCCTGAATGTCTTCAATATGGCAGGTACCGCCGTTGGGCTGACGACGTACCAGCGTCGACACCACATTGTCGGTGAGCTGGACGACCAGATCGCGCACGCGCGCGGACACTGCGCCATGCCCGCCGGCCACGGCCAGGAAAGCCTTGGTCATGGCGATGGAAATCTTGGCCGGTTCGAAACCGACCACAGCACCATTGCGACGAATAACCTTGATTTCAGGCGCTGACTGAAGTGCCTGCGCGGAAGTATCAATCAGGTCGGCGGTGAAACCGGGAGGGACAGACTGAACCGATTGCGTTTGCGTTTCCAGCTGCATCAAATATCTCCTGGAATGAATCAAAACTGGGGCAGGCAAAACCCGCCGAGGAATTTTCAGAACAACGTGCACTGCAATATCAAAGCCGATCTTGCAACTACTGTTCCCACACTACCCCGCCTATCGGCTCATCAGCCGACGAGAAGGAAGGGGAAAAACCGGCTTATCAAGTGCCTGTCGTTCGACCATTGGAAACTCGATTTGTTTATCCACAGCTTGCGCACAGGCTTGCTCACAGAAAACCCCGAGAAATCCACAGACCTACTAGATATAGTGCCCAGACACCCAACACCAACTAATTCTAGTAGGTCGATTTTTAATCTGCAAGAAAATTTTACGGATAATTTTATGCACTGATAAATCAGTGGTTTCCGCGCTGCAGAAAAATCGGAAAAGAAAAAATGGCCCCTACAGGGGTTCAATTGGCGCCGCGTTGGTGCTGAATTTGCGGCCTGGCGTCCATGCTGACAGGGCGCTCGGCAAACCCTAGATATGGGGAGCCCGATGCCAATCAAAACAAGGGCCGGGATCAGTTTTGCGGCCCGGAGCGATATCCGAGTGCCCCACGACGGCACGCAATGGATAGTACGCGCGCAACAGCGCCACAAGCCGATTCAGCACGTCGTACTGAATCGCCTCGAAAGGCTGCGTATCGCCCCCCTCAAGCTCAACACCAATGGAGAAATCGTTGCACCGCTCACGTCCCTGCCATTGCGAACGGCCGGCATGCCAGGCCCGGTCAAGACAGGACACGAACTGGATCAATTGGCCGTCGCGACGAATGAAGAAGTGCGACGACACCTCCAACCCCTGAATTTCAGCATAGTAGGGATGCTCGGTCGGATCGAGCTGATTGGTGAATAACTGCGCGACCCCCTGCCCGCCAAACTGATCCGGTGGCAGGCTGATGTTGTGCACGACAAGCAACTCGATCGACATATCGGTCGGCCGCGCATCGAAATTGGGTGAAGGGATATGGCGAAACCCCGGTAGATCGCACTCCAGCCAACCGGCTTCGTCGATATGCCCAAGAAGCGGTTCTGGCTGGATGCTCATTCACTGATCTCAAGCCGCTGCATGCGATAACGCAAGGAGCGGAAAGTCACGCCCAGCAGCTTGGCCGCCGCTGTGCGGTTGAAATCGGTTTTCTGCAACGCCTCGACAATGACCTGGCGCTCGACACTGTCCAGATAATCCTGCAAATCCAGCTTGCCGCTCTCCGGTAATGAATCGCCGGTACGTGCACCGGGCGGAGGTGCCAGATTGAGATCGCACACATCAATGCGTTCCCCATTGAGCAAGGCCAGCGCACGCTCGATGATGTTTTCCAGTTCGCGCACGTTGCCGGGGAAAGGATAGGACTGCAAAGCCACCAACGCGGCCGGCGTCAATTGAGGAACATCTTGTCCCGGGAATCCACTCAGACTGCTGTTCAGGCCGTGGATACGCGTAATGATGCGCTGCGCCAGCAGCGGAATGTCGTCACGGCACTCGCGCAGCGCGGGCATGCGTACTTCAATGACATTCAGTCGATAAAACAGGTCTTGCCGGAATCTGCCCTGCTCCACGCGCTCACGCAAATTCTGGTGCGTGGCACAGAGAATGCGCACATCCACGCTTTCCTCCTGGCTGCTGCCAACCTTGCGCACTTTCTTTTCCTGAATTGCACGCAGCAGTTTGACCTGCATCGATAGCGGCAGATCAGCCACTTCGTCGAGGAACAAGGTGCCGCCACTTGCCACTTGGAAAAAGCCGTCGTGATCGGCATCCGCGCCAGTAAATGCGCCCTTGCGATGACCGAAAAACTCGCTTTCCATCAGGTTTTCCGGAATCGCCCCACAATTGACCGGGACAAAAGGTAGCTCGCGGCGCGCGCCGTGTCGATGAATCATGCGGGCGGCCAATTCCTTGCCGCTACCAGATTCGCCATGCAGATAAACAGGGGCCTGGCTACGGGCAACGCGCTCGATCAGCCCACGCACTTCGGTCATCGCTGGCGAATTGCCGATCAACGGCGGCTCATCGCCAATTGCATTGCCGGCCGATCCCTGGGGCAAATCCAGCGCAGCACGAACAAGGGCCCGCAGTTGATCAAGCGATACGGGCTTGGACAAATAATCGAATGCGCCCGCCTTCAATACCGCCACCGCGTTTTCCATGCTGCCATGCGCGGTAATCGCAGCCACCGGCAAATCCAGATTGCTTTGGCTGATTTCACGCACGAGATCAAGCCCTTCACCATCGGGCAAGCGCATGTCGGTCAGGCACAGGCGATAACGATGATCCCGCAGGAATTCGCGCGCTTCGGCAAGACTGGCCGCGCAATCAGCATCCAGGCCCATGCGCGCCAGCGTCAGGTCGAGCAATTCGCGGATGTCGGCCTCGTCATCGACCACAAGGACACGCATCGATCCGTTCTCAAGTTCGTGACGTGTGTTCATGAAACTCCCTGGGCATGAATGCAGAAATGCGCGCCCGGTGCATTTTCGCGCAAATCCAGCGACGCGCCGTTGGCCTCGCACAACTCGCGCGCAATGTACAAGCCCAAGCCGGTACCGCTGGTACGCGTGGTAAAGAAGGGCTCGAAGACTTGGGCGCGCAAAGCTTCGCTGATCCCGGCGCCATCGTCAATCACGTGCAGTGCCACGCCGCCAGGTACGATTTCAGCCATCACGCGAATCGCGCCAGCACCACCACTTGAGTAGCGCAGCGCATTCGTCAGCAGGTTCGAGAGGACACGGTGCAGATGCCCGCGATCAAATCGGATCATCAGCGTCGGTGCAATCTCCATCGCGACCAACATGGTGCGCGCAGGCTCATGCAGGGCCAGTTCTTCGATCAACGTCCCGCAAAACGACAGCAGATCAATATCCTCCGGCGCGGCACGATCGCGGCGTCCAAGCTCCAGCACTTCGCCCACAATGCGATCGAGTCGCTGCGTGTTGTCGTTGATAATGCGCGTCAGCCGTGCATGCGTGTCGTCGCGATGCTCTTCTCCCAGCAGCTCGGCGGCATGACTGATCGACGCCAGCGGATTACGGATCTCATGCGCCATGTTTGCAGCCAAGCGGCCCAACGCCGCCAGCTTGATCTGCTGTGCCTGCGCCTGAACGAGCACCATGTCTTCGATGTAAAGCAACGCATTACCACGATCACCAGGCGGCAGGAAACGCACGCGCAACAGCGATTGCCCGCCGGCTGTGCGCAACAATTCGCTGCATTCATGCTTGCCCTCGATCCACACCGAGAAACGTTCTTGCAACGCTGTCGAAAAATCGGACAGACGAACAAGCGGATTTGCTGCATCCATGCCGAACAAGGCCGCCGCCTGGGGATTATGCTGACGCACGTTGCCGTCGCGATCAACCACCAGAACACCATCCTGCATGTCGCGAATCACGCGCCGATTGATGTGCAGCTGAGCTTCCAGTTCCAGGCTCTGGTGCTTCGCCAAGGCCTCGTTGGCAATGACGCGACTGGCCAGCAGACGCGCACTGATGGCCGTGCCAAAGAAACCGATGCACATGACGCCCGCCTGGAAGAAATCCACCGGCTCGCTGACAAGCGTCAACACACGCATGCCTTGCTCGATCAGTACGGCCAACGTCGCCAATGCCGCATAGAACAGGGTCATTCGCCCCTGCCCCACCAAACCTGCGCCGGCGAGCGAGACCAGCAACATGTAGGCGAACCCGCTGCGCACGCCACCACTCTGATACATCATCAGCGTAAAGCTGGCGATGTCGGTGATGACGCCAATCGCTAGCGCACCGTTGAAACTCAGACGACGCTGCCAATGTTCCGATAGAAACAGGATGGCGACTGCCAGCAGTAGGTAGACGATGCACAGATGGCTGAAGCGCGCCGGAGAAACCGCACCGACGGCTGTTGACAGGTCGTAAAACAGGACCGCCACCACAAACAACAGTGCGACCAATCCACGATACAGATTGAAATAGCGCAGCGAACGCCGGAAAGACTCCGGAGGTTCACCCGGCAAAAGTATCGACGACGCGATTTCGCTCACGACATTTCACCCAAGGTCAACGACTTCCAGCCCCGGTGCGCGCCGACGGCCCGAGTTTCAAATGCGCATCGCAACAATAGGCAAACCCGTCTGCACTCAGGATCTCACTTTCCGGCACATTCAAACCGCAATGCGCACAGGCCTGCATGCGCTCACCCGTCGATGTTTGTGCGGCCCGATGTACAGGCCGAGGCACGGCTGCCGGTCGTAGCGCCCGCCACACCAGCCAGCCCAGAAAAAAGAGGATCAGCAGCTTGAACATGATGCTGGCATGTTACATCGGCCAAGGCGTGCGTCCGCCAAAAGCACACGGGTCTGGGCAAGTGCAGCAGCTCAAACCAATGCGAGCACTGCCAGCGCCGCCACAGCCAAATCAACCATCAGCACGACGACACCATTGAGACGTCGTTGCATGAATGCTCCCAATGCCCAGAAACCGGCCAGCAAGGCAGCACTGGCAACGAGTAGATGCAGATAGGCCTGTTCGTCGGCGATCCACAACAAGACCGAGGCCGCAACAAGCAAAACAGCGAACTGCAAGATCGAGAACCATTTGGCAAAGCGCGGCAACTCAACGTCATAACGCGCACG
>DATJJR010000037.1:0-32683 GCA_035492055.1 Rhodocyclaceae bacterium
AGTGCTCTCAGCATCTTTTTGTTCTCCACAATAACCAGGCGGTGACGACGGCGTTCAACAGCGCCGTGATCAGAAAGAGTTGTCTTGCATTGCTACCAGTGCCGAGAAGAACAATTGCGAGTACAGCGGCGGTGACCATGAACAGGGCGTTCATGATGTTGTTCGCTCCGATGATGCGCGAGCGTTGCGTTGCGTCGCTACAGGATTGCATTAGCGTGTAGAGCGGTACGCAATACAAGCCGCCGCAGACGCCGATCAAAATGAGATCGGCATACATGCGTGCGCCGTGTGGCGCGGCGAAAAACAGATCGACCGCAAACAAGGTGAGGCCGGCGGCACCGGCCAGAATGCACTTCGGTTCGATACGCCCATGTGAAAGTCGTGCGCACAATAGTGAACCCGTGCTGACGCCGATTGAGAACAGGGCGAGCAACAAGGTCACGAAATATTCGTCACCGCCGAGATTGTCTTTTGCGAAGGCAGGAAATTGCGACAAAAACATGGCGCCGTAAAACCAGAACCACGAGATGGCGATGATGGCGACAAATACTTCACGATCATCGCGAGCGAGGCGCAATGCACGCGCGGTTTCCGAAAAGATATTCCAGTTGATTTGCAACGTGGGTGCGGCGCTGGCGGCGACGGGAATGCTGCGACTCGACAGCCAGCCGAGCAACGCAATCAGCGTGCACGTTGCCGCGACCCACGTTGGACCGTGGGTACCGAGTGCAATCAACAAGCCGCCGAGAATGGTGCCGAGCAGGATGGCGAGAAAGGTTGCGCCTTCGACCAAGGCATTGCCGCCGACAAGTTCTTCAGCATGCAGGTGTTGCGGCAAGATCGAATACTTGAGGGGGCCGAAGAAGGTTGAGTGCGCTCCCATCAAAAATAGTGCGATGAGCAGCAGCGGTAAATTAGGCAAGCAAAAGCCGGCGGCGGCGATGCCCATGATCAAGATCTCGCATAGCTTGATCAGGCGAATCAGACGCGACTTCTCATATTTGTCGGCGAGTTGTCCGGCCGTGGCCGAGAACAGGAAGAACGGCAGGATGAAGATTCCGCCGCAGGCACTTACCATGAGGCCGGCATTGATACTCGACAAGCGTGCGCCTTGAAAGGTAATGAGGATCACCATCGCATTCTTCAACACGTTGTCGTTGAATGCGCCGAGAAATTGGGTAATGAAAAGCGGCAAAAACCGGCGTTCGCGCAGCAGTCTGAGTGATCCGGCCATGCTTTTCCTGTGGTTCCCTGTGTGATGAGGCGGCGAATGTACTACGCCGTTGGCATGCGCATGGCATTGGCCGGTTTCGCCGTGTCTTGGTGCGCCGCCAACATGGTGCCCAGAAGCGGAGCTTTTGCCATCATAAAATGAACGCATCCGCTTGAATCACCGTGGAAAAACCTTGCAGTCGGTTTGACTTCTGTCAGCAATTCGATTACATTCTCGCGGCTTTTTGGTGCGGAGCAAAGGCTTTGTTCCCGCACTTGGGGCATCAAGCAGAGGAGCGCATCGGCTGCAGAAAAAGCATGGCGGCGCCTGTTTCCAAGGGGCGAAATTGAAAAAAGTCATACTTCTGCAGTCGGGTTTAGTGGTAGTGGTGGCTGCAATTGCGGCAGGTTGGGTAGGCGCGCATGGCGCGATCTCGGCCCTGATTGGCGGACTCGCCTACATCCTTCCTAATCTCCTGTTTGTACTGCGTTTGTCGCTGGCCGGAAGGCGCGCAGACGTGATGACGTTTTTTGCGGGCGAGATGTTCAAGATCGCCGCAACGATAGGAATACTGGCGGTTGCAACGCGAGTCTATCCAGTGCATTGGTTATGCGTGCTGATCGGACTCTTTGCAGCGGTTAAAGCGAATCTTTTTGCATTTTTATTGAAAAACTGACTATGTCTACCGGTACCGAAGGCATCGCCGAACACGTAGCCGAAGCGCCCACTTCCGGCGAATACATCATTCACCATCTGACCCACAATAATTCGTTGGGTCACAAGCAGACCAGTCTGCTTGATTTCTCGGTGGTCAATTACGACACCCTGACCATTTCCGTATTTCTCGGTCTTCTGACGGTTTTCCTGCTGTGGCTGGGTGCACGCAAGGCCACTTCCGGTGTGCCGGGTCGCTTCCAGGGGTTTGTCGAGATGATGGTTGAAATGGTGGCTGATCAGGCCAAGGGCATCATTCATTCGGACGAGTCGCGCAAGTTCCTGGCACCGCTGGCACTGACAGTTTTCGTCTGGGTATTCTTCCTGAATGCCATGGACTTCCTGCCGCTGGATCTGCTGCCGCGCATTTTCCAAAGCGCCACTGGCAATCCCCATGCCTATTTGCGTGTGGTTCCTACGGCCGACTTGAACGCCACGCTGGGTTTGTCCCTTGGTGTGTTGCTGCTCTGCCTCTTCTACAACGTCAAGATCAAGGGTATTGGCGGTTGGGCGCATGAGCTTGTATGTGCGCCGTTCGGGACCAGCAGCAATCCGATTTTCGCGGTCCTGCTGGGCATCGTGAACTTCGCCATGCAAATTATCGAATTCATTGCCAAGACCGTTTCGCACGGCATGCGGTTGTTCGGCAACATGTATGCCGGCGAGCTGATCTTCATGCTGATCGCGCTCATGGGCGGTTCGGCGACTGTCGGCGGTTTTATCGGTCACGTGCTGGCCGGCTCCGTGTGGGCCATCTTCCACATTCTGATCGTCGTTCTGCAAGCTTTCGTGTTCATGATGCTGACCTTGGTTTATCTGGGTCAGGCGCACGAGAGCCATTAATTTTTAACCGTTTCACCTACTACTTTTTAAAACTAAGGAGTTGTCATGGAAGTTATTAGCTTTGTCGCACTGGCCGCTGGTCTGATCATTGGTCTGGGCGCTATCGGTGCCTGTATCGGTATCGGCATCATGGGTTCCAAGTACCTGGAAGCCGCTGCTCGTCAACCCGAGCTGATGAACGCCCTGCAAACCAAGATGTTCCTGCTGGCCGGTCTGATCGACGCCGCTTTCATTATCGGTACCGGTATTGCTCTGTGGTTCGCAACTGCCAACCCGTTCCTGGCCCAGATCGCCGCTGTCACCAAGTAATTTTCGGTCTGTTCTTCTATCCACTTAAGAGGACATAACCGTGGATTTAAACGCAACCCTCCTGGCACAGCTGGTCGTGTTCCTGGTGCTGGCTGCGGTCACTGCGAAATTCGTGTGGCCGCCCATCGTCAAGGCCATTGACGAGCGCGCCGCGAAGATCGCCGACGGCCTTGCCGCCGCAGACCGCGCCAAGACAGATCTCGCCAACGCCGAAAAGAAGGCGGGCGACGAGCTGCGCAAGGCCCGCGAGTCCGCGAGCGAACTGCGTAACAACGCAGAATCGCAAGCTGCCAAGGTGCTTGAAGATGCACGTGCTGAAGCCAACCGCATCGTTTCCGCTGCTCGCGAAGCCGCTGAAGCTGAAGCCGGCGTGGCTGCTCAACGTGCCCGTGAAGCACTGCGCGACCACGTTGCCCAATTGGCTGTGGCTGGTGCCGAGAAGATTCTCCGCAAGGAAATCAATCCTCAGGTGCATGCCGAGCTGCTGACGCAACTCAAGTCGGAGCTGTAATACGCCATGGCTGAAAACGTAACCCTCGCGCGTCCGTACGCTGAAGCCGCTTTCCAGCTGGCGAAGAACGGCAATGCGCTCGCCGCCTGGTCGCAATCGCTTGCGAAGCTGGCAGCGATTGCTCGCAATTCGGATGTGGAGGCTTACATCAGCAATCCGCATCTTGCCGCCGAGCAGCGTACCTCGTTGTTTATTGGCAAGTCGGGTGAAAGCCTCTCGGCCGACCAGGAAAGCTTCGTGCGCGTGTTGACGAGCAATGATCGTCTGCAAGTGCTTCCCGAAATCGCAGAGCTTTTCGAAAGCCTGAAAAACGGCGCGGAAGGCGTGCGTACGGCTGAAGTCGAATCGGCGTTCCCGCTTGATGACGCTGCAGTGAAGGCGCTGGTTGCCGATCTGGAAAAGAAGCTGAATGCCAAGGTGCAAGTCACCGTACGCGTAGTGCCCGAACTGATTGGCGGTGTCCGCATCGCCATCGATGATGAAGTGATTGACGCCTCCGTGCGCGGCAAGCTTGCTGCCATGGCTACCGCGCTAAAGAACTAGGAGCTATTCCATGAACCTCAATCCCTCCGAGATCAGTGACCTGATCAAGAGCCGGATCCAGAACATGCAGCTGTCCGCCACGGCCAAGAACGAAGGCACCGTGGTTTCCGTGACAGATGGCATCACCCGTATCCACGGCCTCGCCGACGTGATGCAGGGCGAAATGCTGGAATTCCCCGGCAACACTTTCGGCCTTGCGCTGAACCTCGAGCGCGACTCCGTCGGCGCCGTTGTTCTGGGTGAGTACGAACATATTTCTGAAGGCGACACTGTCAAGTGCACCGGCCGCATCCTTGAAGTACCGGTTGGTCCGGAACTCCTCGGCCGCGTCGTGAACGCGCTGGGCGAGCCGATCGACGGCAAGGGCCCGCTGAATGCCAAGCTGACCGACAAGATCGAAAAGGTTGCGCCGGGCGTGATCTGGCGTAAGTCGGTTGACCAGCCGGTGCAAACTGGCCTGAAGGCCATCGACTCGATGGTTCCGGTCGGCCGCGGTCAGCGCGAACTGATCATTGGCGATCGTCAGACTGGCAAGACTGCCGTCGCGATCGACGCCATCATCAACCAGAAGGGCCAAGGCGTTTTCTGTATCTACGTTGCTGTGGGTCAGAAGGCTTCGACCATCGCCAACGTCGTGCGCAAGCTCGAAGAAAACGGCGCGCTGGAATACACCATCGTTGTTGCCGCCTCCGCTTCCGAATCCGCTGCGATGCAATTCATCGCACCGTACGCCGGTTGCACCATGGGCGAATACTTCCGCGACCGCGGTCAAGATGCGCTGATCGTTTATGATGATCTGACCAAGCAAGCTTGGGCCTACCGTCAAATCTCCCTGCTGCTGCGCCGTCCGCCGGGCCGCGAAGCTTATCCGGGTGACGTGTTCTACATCCACTCCCGCCTGCTCGAGCGTGCCGCTCGTGTGTCGGAAGCTTGGGTCGAGAAGCTGACCAACGGCGAAGTGAAGGGCAAGACCGGTTCGTTGACCGCACTGCCGATCATCGAAACCCAAGCCGGTGACGTGTCCGCATTCGTGCCGACTAACGTGATCTCGATTACCGACGGCCAGATCTTCCTGGAAACCGACCTGTTCAACGCTGGCGTACGCCCTGCAATGAACGCCGGTATCTCCGTGTCCCGCGTTGGTGGCGCTGCCCAGACCAAGGTCATCAAGAAGCTCGGCGGCGGTATCCGTCTGGCGCTGGCTCAGTATCGTGAACTGGCTGCGTTTGCGCAGTTTGCTTCCGACCTTGATGAAGCCACCCGCAAGCAGCTTGAGCGTGGTCGTCGTGTGACCGAGCTGATGAAGCAAGGCCAGTACGCGCCGCAAAGCGTTTCCAAGATGGCCGTGTCGCTGTACGCCTCGAACGAGGGTTTCATGGATGACGTTGATGTCACCAAGATCCTCGCCTTCGAAAGCGCGCTGCTGCAATACGTTGCTCAGAAGAACGCTGCGCTGATGGAAAAGATCGAATCCTCCAAGAACCTGGACAAGGACGACGAAGCCGTACTGAAGGCTGCCATCGTTGAGTTCAAGAAGTCCTGGGCCTGATCGTCACCTGATATCCAGATAGGAGAAGATCATGGCTGGAGGCAAAGAGATTCGTACCAAGATCAAGAGCGTGCAAAACACGCGCAAGATCACCAAGGCAATGGAAATGGTGGCTGCATCCAAAATGCGCAAGGCGCAGGAACGGATGTGGGCCGCACGCCCCTACGCTGAAAAGGTGCGCCAGCTGGCTGCCAACCTGTCCGCGGCGAACATCACCGATTACCGCCACGCGTTCCTGACCAAGAAGGAATCGGTCAAGCGTATCGGCGTGATTTTGGTGACGACCGACAAGGGTTTGTGCGGCGGCCTGAACACCAACATCCTGCGTACCCTGGTCAACGACATGCGCCAGTGGGAACAGGACGGTGTCAGCGACATCCGTTTGACCTGCATTGGCAACAAGGGCTTGGGCTTTGCCCAGCGCATGGGTGGCAATGTTGTTTCGCAAGTCACCCAGCTCGGCGATACGCCGCACCTGGACAAGCTGCTGGGCGCGATCAAGGTCATGATCGATGCCTTCCAGAATGACGAACTGGATGCCGTGTATGTCGCTAGTACTCGCTTCATCAACACGATGAAGCAGGAGCCTGTGGTTGATCAGTTGTTGCCGCTCACCGGCGACAAGCTGAGCACACCGGACGGCAACTGGGACTACCTGTACGAGCCGGATGCGCAAGTTGTTGTTGATGATCTGCTGACCCGCTATGTCGAAGCATTGGTCTATCAGGCCGTTGCGGAAAACATGGCGTCGGAACAGTCGGCGCGGATGGTTGCCATGAAGGCCGCCACCGACAACGCCGGCAGCGTCATCAAGGAATTGCAGCTGGTCTACAACAAGGCACGTCAGGCCGCGATTACCAAGGAAATTTCGGAAATCGTCGGCGGCGCAGCAGCGATTGCTGGCTAAGCGGGTTAACGGATTACTGAATTAAGGAAATAACCATGAGCAACGGAAATATCGTCCAGTGCATCGGCCCGGTGGTGGATATCAAGTTCCCCCGCGAAGCCCTGCCTAAGGTCTACGACGCCCTGCTTCTCGACGATGCCAACAGCACCGCCGAAGCCGGCCTGACCTTTGAAGTTCAACAACAGCTCGGTGACGGCGTGGTGCGTACCATCGCCCTGGGCTCGTCCGACGGCCTGCGCCGTGGCATGAGCGTCAAGAACACCGGCAAGGCCATCTCGGTCCCCGTCGGTGTTGGCACCCTGGGCCGCATCATGGATGTGCTGGGTCGCCCGATCGATGAAGCCGGTCCGATCCCGACCGAAGAGCTGCGTCCGATTCACGCCAAGGCGCCGCGGTTTGACGAGCTGTCCCCGTCGGTTGACCTGCTGCCCACCGGCATCAAGGTGATCGACCTGATTTGCCCGTTCGCCAAGGGCGGCAAGATCGGCCTGTTCGGCGGTGCCGGTGTCGGCAAGACCGTGAACATGATGGAGCTCATCAACAACATCGCCAAGAGCTACGGTGGTTACTCCGTGTTCGCCGGCGTGGGTGAGCGTACCCGTGAGGGCAACGACTTCTACCATGAAATGGAAGACTCCAAGGTTCTGGACAAGGTCTCCATGGTGTTCGGTCAGATGAACGAGCCGCCCGGCAACCGTCTGCGCGTTGCGCTGACCGGTCTGACCATGGCCGAGAAGTTCCGTGACGAAGGCCGCGACATCCTTTTCTTCGTCGATAACATCTATCGCTACACGCTGGCCGGTACCGAAGTGTCCGCCCTGCTAGGTCGTATGCCTTCCGCCGTGGGTTATCAACCGACGCTGGCTGAAGAAATGGGCCGTCTGCAAGAGCGCATCACCTCGACCAAGGTTGGCTCCATCACCTCGATCCAGGCCGTGTACGTCCCTGCGGATGACTTGACCGATCCGTCGCCTGCCACGACCTTCCTGCACTTGGACGCTACCGTCGTGCTGTCGCGTGACATCGCCGCTCTGGGTATCTACCCGGCTGTCGATCCGCTCGACTCCACCTCGCGTCAGCTCGATCCGCAGATCGTCGGCGAAGAGCATTACAGCGTCGCCCGTCGCGTTCAATCGACGCTGCAGCGTTACAAGGAGCTGCGCGACATCATCGCCATTCTGGGTATGGACGAACTGGCGCCGGAAGACAAGCTGGCCGTAACCCGCGCCCGCAAGATCCAGCGCTTCCTGTCGCAGCCGTTCAACGTGGCCGAAGTCTTTACCGGTTCGCCGGGCAAGATCGTGCCGTTGGCCGACACCATCAAGGGCTTCAAGGCAATCGTGGACGGCGAATACGACCACCTGCCGGAACAAGCCTTCTACATGGTGGGTGCCATCGAAGAAGCGGTCGAAAAGGCCAAGACTCTGCAGTAAAGAAAAGTAGAGGACCGATGCGATAGCGTCGGTCCTCGACTAACAAGGAAACCAAATGGCCATGACGATTCATGTCGATGTGGTGAGCGCTGAAGAAAAAATCTTCTCTGGTCTTGCCGAATTTGTATCGTTGCCGGGTGAAGCCGGTGAGCTGGGCATTCTGCCTGGCCATACGCCGCTGATCAGCCGTATCCGTCCGGGTGCTGTTGAATTGAAGCTGCCGAATCAGGAAGCTGCCGAGCTTGTGTTCGTGAACGGTGGCATTCTCGAAGTGCAGCCGAACCTTGTGACCGTGCTGGCCGATACCGCCATTCGCGGTGCCGATCTGGACGAAGCCAAGGCCGAGGAAGCCAAGCGCTTGGCTGAAGAGGCGATGGCGAATCAAGCTTCCGGCATGGACTATGCCAAGGCGCAAGCCGAATTGAGCGAAGCCATTGCGCAACTCGCAGCCATCCAGAAGTTCCGCAAGGTGCGCGGCTGAGTTTGTAGCGATACGATACAAACAAAAAGGGCAGCTTAGGCTGCCCTTTTTGTTCATCGATGCCTTCAATTTAAGCCAGTCGCTGCAAGCGCTTTTCCAATTGGGAGAGATCGTTGCTCAAGCGTTCCACCTCATTTGAAAAGATCGTGGTTTCCTCTAGTGAGGGCAGCGCATTATTTTCGTCGCGTAAATATTCAACTGCATTCTCGACAAGATTCTGCGCAGCCTGTTTCTGCCATTGCGTGAAGGCGCGCAGTGCATTGGCAATTCGGTGTGCGGCAATGTCGCCAACGATGTGCGACAGGTCTTCTTCAATATCCCATGAGAGATTGCGGAGCACGAAGCCGATGGCGTCGGCAAATTCGACGGAACCGTTGATACGCGCGCCGCGCATGACTGTATCGCTGCCTTGTATAGCCATGAATGGTGTATCGGCGGGCAAGGCGATTTCTACATCGGACGTCCCACGCCCAGAAACAAAACGGCCTTCTGCCGTAACCAACAATTGCAGCCGAAACGGCGGCATTGTAAACAGGGCTTCACGGCCTGCAAAGGGCATAAGCTTTTGCGTCGCCCATGGCGCACGTGCAAGAACGTGATTCAAGGCAGTGAGAATGGGTTGTTCAAGCATGGCTCAAGCAGAAAATAAAAACCCCGGACATGCCGGGGTTGGGTGCGCCGGAAGTGTGAATTATCCCTCAGCTTGCTGGATGCCAGCAACGATCCAACCGGCGGCACCGTCTCGTGGTCGCGTCAGATGCCAGACCTCATTGAAATCCTCCGGTGCGGTGTTTGCTACTTCGCGAATCCGGCCTTCGAAGCGCACGCTGGCGATCTCGCGATCTCCTTCCAGGCTCACATCAAGGAGTTCAGCATCCAGCTGCACGACGTCGGTCTGCTGACGTGAACGACCACGTTCTTCGTATTGCATCTGGACCTCGGCAAAGAGCTCGGGTGCTGTGAAATTGCGAATGTCGGCCATATCACCGCGGTCGTTAGCGGCTTGCAGGCGCACGAAGGTGATTTTCGCCTGGCGCAGCAAACTGGCGGTGTCAAAGCTTTCGGGAACGGCTGTATCCATGGTGGCGTTTGCGCTGCTGCCCGTAGTTTCGGTAGCGCGAAATTCGGCTGCGTTTGGTGCGTGTTGGGCATTGCCAGCGTTCGCATACTGCGAGTGATTCGGCGTTTGCTTGCGGGCGAAGATCATGCGGAGCACGAAGATTGCAGCCATGACCAGCAGCATGATCATGACGATATTGGCAGCGCCTTCACCGAGGCCGAAGTGTGAAAGCAGCGCTGCGATGCCCAAACCTGCGGCGAGGCCGGCGAGTGGCCCCATCCAGCGGCTCATGCCGGAAGGTTGCGGTGCAGGTACGGGTGTAGCGCCAGGAGCGGGCTTGGCAGCTTGTGTGGGCGCGGTGGTGTTTTGCGTGGGTGCGGCATCGCGACGCATAATGCTGCTGTCGCGCTTCATTCCGGTGGAGCTGCTGCCGCCAAGTCGCTTGGCTTCGGCGTCCGGAATCATTGCGCCGTTCAGTGCTACAGCAATAACCGCCGCGAAGGCGGTGCTCAAAATGCGTTTCATGGATTCTCCTCGATGATGTGGCTTGTAAATCCAAGCCGCACAACCAAGCGGAGAACCTGGTTTTACAGCTTGTAACCGCGGTGCAGCGCCACAACGCCCGCAGTCATGTTGAAGTATTCGACACGTTCTAAGCCGACTTGTTCCATCATGCCGGCCAATGTTTTTTGATCCGGATGCATGCGAATCGATTCGGCCAGGTAGCGATAACTGCCGGCGTCGCCCGCAACCTTCTCGCCCAGCCAAGGCAGAATCTTGAACGAGTAAAGATCGTAGGCCTTGGACAGTGGCTCCCAGACCTTGGAGAATTCAAGTACCAGCAGGCGGCCGCCCGGACGCAGTACACGGCGCATTTCTGCTAATGCCTTGTCTTTATGCGTCATGTTGCGTAAGCCGAAGGCGACGGTAATGATGTCGAAGTAATTATCGGGGAACGGCAGTTTTTCGGCATCGCATTGTGCTGTTGGTGTGATGCGGCCTTCGTCGAGCAGGCGATCACGACCAACAGTGAGCATGGCGTTATTGATATCGGTGAGCCAAACTTGGCCTGATGGGCCGACACGCTTCAAAAACGCAGATGACAGATCGGCGGTACCGCCAGCAACGTCAAGTACACGTTCACCGGGACGTGGCGCGGCGATCGAGATGGCAAATTTCTTCCACACACGATGCAAGCCGGCCGACATCAGATCGTTCATGACATCGTAGTTGCTTGCCACGGAGGAGAATACACCGGCAACACGACCAGCCTTTTCGTTTTCTTCTACGGTTTCAAAACCGAAATGCGTTTGGCTCATGGTGTCCTCAATGGCAACCGCAACCACCGTGACCGCCGCCATGACTGCCACCACCACCGTGATGATGATCGTCAGTATCGATGCCGCCGCACATGCCGCCTTGCGCTGCCGCCGTGCGACTGGCGCAATTGCTTTTCACGCGACCGAGGTAGTCCATCCACATGGCGTCCTGATGCATGCCCATGTCGTAGAGTAAATCCCATGAATAGATTCCCGTGTCGTGGCCGTCGGAGAAAACCAGCTTCACGGCGTATTGGCCGACGGGCTGCAGATCGACGACTTCGACGTCCTTCTTGCCGAGCTGCAATGTTTCCTGACCCGGGCCATGGCCGCGTACTTCGGCCGATGGCGAGTACACGCGCAGGAATTCATACGGCAGGCGAAAAGCACTGCCATTGTCGAATGCGATTTCCATCACACGTGAAGTCTGATGCAGCTTGATTTCAGTGGGGTTCGGGGTGTTCGGGGTCAGTCCAGCCATGATGCGGCTCCGGGAAGTGCGGAATAGTTTGCAAGGATACTCTTCTGCCCTTAATCAAGCCAGTTTCGGTCTGTTTGGCGAGGATTCGGCAATAAGTTTGGCAGAGAAAAACTTGTAATCAGATTGTCATGATCTCGCCATAAACTGCCATCATCACAAAGAAAATACTCGGGAGACCGCCAATGGCTGCCAACATCCTGCTGGTCGAAGACGAACCTGCGATCCAGACGCTGATCGCAACTAACCTGCAACGCGCGGGCCACACCGTGCTTGCTTCGGGTGATGCGGAACATGCGCAACGTTTGGTGCATGAAGCGTTGCCGGATTTGATCCTGCTTGACTGGATGCTGCCTGGCATGTCCGGTGTGGATTTCGCGCGCCGACTGCGTGCCGATGAACGGACGCGCGAAGTGCCGATCATTATGCTGACGGCGCGTACGGAAGAACGCGACAAGGTGCTCGGTCTTGAAACGGGCGCTGATGATTACATTACCAAGCCCTTCTCGCCGCGCGAACTGGTGGCGCGTATCAAGGCCGTGCTGCGCCGCCGTGCGCCGCAAGTGACCGAGGACGTGGTTGAAATCGGCCGCTTGCGTCTTGACCCGGCCACGCACCGTGTCGCAGCCGATGGCATGCCGATCAGCCTTGGCCCGACCGAGTTTCGCCTGTTGCATTACCTCATGACCCATCCGGAGCGCGTGCACTCGCGCACGCAGTTGCTCGATGGCGTGTGGGGCGATCATGTCTTCGTTGAAGAGCGGACCGTGGATGTGCATGTGCGCCGCTTGCGCAGCGCGCTCGAAGCCTCCGGCACCGATGCGTTGATTCAGACCGTTCGCGGCGCCGGCTACCGACTTTCCGCGACCCAATAACCGCGTCCCATATCTTGCAGCCGACCCGTTCCATTCCGCTACGAGCCTTGCTCGTGGCGATTCTCATCGCCTGTGTTGCTACGCCACTGGCATTGTTCTTTGGTATCGGTATTGCCCTCAGTGCCGCGCTGGCACTGCTTTTCTTGATCTGGTGCATGCATCTCACGCAGCTGGCTAAGTTGCTGCGCTGGGCGCGTCAGCCACTTGGTACGCCGGTGCCGGATGGTCCGGGTTTGTGGGCGGATGTGTTTGCGGCGCTCTACCAACGTTCGCGCGAACAACGTGAACAGCGCTTAGCCTTGTCTGAAACGCTGGAGCGGTTTCGCATGGTCGCGCAGACGCTGCCCGATGGCGTGGTGATCCTCGCCGAAGATCTGACCATCGAATGGCTCAACACCAACGCTGAAGTCCACATGGGCCTGTCGTCGCAGCGCGATACTGGTTATCCGATCACCAACCTGTTCCGCGACGCTGCCTTCATTGAATACCTCAAGGCGCGTCAGTTTGGCTTACCGCTGGAATTGCGCCCGCTGCGTTCAGCCAGCCGCGTCTTGCATCTGCAATTGGTTCCGTTTGGCGAAACGCAAGCCATGCTGTTGACGCGCGATGTGAGTCAACGCGAAAAACTCGAAACCATGCGTCGCGATTTCGTAGCGAATGTGTCGCACGAGCTGAAGACGCCGCTTACCGTCGTGTCCGGTTTCATCGAAACGCTGGCCGATGGCCTCGACGACATTCCCAAGGAAGACGCCAAACACTATCTCGATCTCGCTGCGGATCAGGCGGGCCGCATGCAACAGCTGATCGAGGATTTGTTGATCTTGTCCTCACTGGAAGCTGGTTCACCACCACCACATGAAGAGGAAGTGACGGTCGCTGCATTGTTGGCCGACGTGCGTGGTGAAATCACGACGCTCTCCAACGGGCGTCACATGATTACGGTTGAAAACAATGGACCGACCAGTCTGCGTGGCAGCGCCAAGGAGTTGCGCAGCGTGTTCGGCAATCTTGCCAGCAATGCTGTGCGCTATACGCCGGATAGCGGTTGTGTCGCCTTGCGCTGGCAACGTTTGCCCGATGGCGGCGGCGAGTTTTCCGTGGTTGACAGTGGCATTGGCATTGCCGCCGAACATATTCCGCGCCTGACCGAGCGCTTCTATCGCGTTGATCGCGGGCGGTCGCGTGATACCGGCGGCACCGGGCTCGGACTTGCCATCGTCAAACATGCGCTCGAGCGTCATCAAGCCGAGCTTGTCGTCACTAGCGAACCGGGTAAAGGCAGCGTTTTTAGTGCACGCTTCCCGGCGCATCGGGTCAGCACGAACTGAGCGCGCAAACAGGCCATCGTGCCCCAATTTAGGGTGCACGGTAGCCTCATTGCTATGCCTTGGTGCGTGATGGGGCGTATCTGATGCCCTGACGGCGACTTCGTATATGGCATGACAAATGCTAGAAATGGAAATCAACAACTCCATTTCGTGCCAGCATGACTCAGCTCATCCTCAAATACGAAGGCCAGTATTCTCCTGACGCGATCTGGGGCCAATATGGCGGCAAGCACTTGGGCGGCAGCCTGTGGCGCTTTGCCTGCGCCGACGATGCACTCGATACGCTGCTCGACAATATTGTCCGCAATACCGACAGCCAGACCTTGAGCACGACGCTGGCCTTGCTGCTGAAAGATGATGATTTCGGCAATGCTGCCACTGCGCCTTTGGCGGCGTTGGAAAGCGCAATGCCGGTGCAGGCCATGTACGCGCGGCAACGCTATTCCTGGCTGCTTGGTGGGCTTGAACCGCGCATTGAAATGCATCTCCAGCCCATCGTCGACATGCAGGCGAGCGGTCAGGTGTTTGCCTACGAGGCCTTGTGCCGTCTCCGCGAGCCTGCCGGCGCCTTGTTGCCGGGTGGCGATGCCTTTACGCTGGCGCGCCAGTTGCGTCGCCAGGACGACATGGATCTGGCTTGCCAATACCTCGCGCTCAAGCGCAAGGCGAAGGAAATCCCGAACGGCACGCCGCTGTTCATGAATGTGATGCCGACGACGCTGCTGCACGAAAGCTGGACGGAGCAGTGTCTCGAATGGTTGCAGGTGTTGTCGATCGATCCGCGCGACGTCGTCATCGAAGTCGTGGAAAGCGAGCTGGTCGATGCTTCGCTGCTCGCCGCGCGTTGCGAAGCGTTGCGTGCAGCCGGCATGCGCATTGCACTCGATGACATGGGCACCGGCTTCAACGGACTGGCGACGCTGGCCATGGTACGGGCCGAGTTCATCAAGATCGACCGCACGCTGGTGCACGAGGCGCAGGGCAGCCGCGTGCGTGCAGTGTTGCTGGAGGCGATCGTATCGATGGCCGAACGACTTGGTGCCACCGTTATTGCCGAAGGCCTGGAACGTGCCGAGGACGTCGGTTTTTGCCAGAGCATGGGCATTCGTCTTGGTCAGGGCTATTTCTTTGCACCGCCGAAAGCGGCGTTGCATGAGCAACCGTTCGCTCTGCCAGCGCTTGATGAAGCATGGCGTGCGCGCCCGCAGGATCGATTCCGTCTGGCCGATGTGGTCGAACCAGGCAATACCGTCGATTTGCATGACGACATTGAGTCGGTGCGCAGCCAGTTTCTGCAGAACCCTTCTTTGCCGTGGGTTGTTGTGCTTGATCAGGCGCAGCCGGTTGGCATGTTGCCGCGCGGGCGTGTGCTGTCGCGCTCCATGCATCAGATCGGCAAGGCCTGCGATCCGATCCGCCGCGTATTGCCGAACAACACCACGCTGTCGGCCTTGGCGCGCTCGCTCTACATCAGCCGCGAAGGGCTTGAGCCGTGGGTCGTGGTCGGGGCCGACGGCACGTATCTCGGTACCGTGCAGCCGATGACATTGATCGCGCAGATCCTCACGCACCGCGAACACGGCGCCAATCTGCATCCGCTGTCGCAGTTGCAGACCGGACCGAGCCTGCGCCAGATGATCGAGTCGCGGTTGTCGGGCACCCGCAAGATGGGCCTGACCTACATTGACCTCGATCATTTCAAGTCCTTCAACGACCGCTACGGCTTCATTCGCGGCGACGCGATGATTCGCACCTTGGCCGAAATTCTGCGCCGTCTCTTTGTCGGCAAACCGAACCAGGTCCTGGGCCATATCGGCGGTGACGATTTTGTGCTCATCATGGAAGAACCCGATCCGGACATGAGCGTATTGCGCCGCCAACTTGAAACCGCCATTGTGCAATTCCATTCACTGGCTTCGCATCTCTACGATCCGGAAGATCTTGATCGCGGTTTTTTTGCTACGGAAGATGGCAAGCAGCATCCGATTGCTGGCGTGTCGGTGGCGGTGGTCAACGGCCGTACCGGTGCCTTGCCGAACAGCATTGCCGCAGCCGAGCGCGCCGCGTATCTCAAGAAACTTGGCAAGGCCGAATGGGGCAGCGTCATCGTGATCGAAGACACGCCGCACCAGATTCATCCTGTGCGCACCTTCGGCGACATGGCGCTGTGGCGCGACAATGCATTCGCTGCACTCGGTACGCTGATGAATCATCCGCGCCATCGCGACCCGCACTGTCTCGATCAGGCGTTCAAGGCATTTCCCTTCTTCGAGATGGTGTTCGAACTCGACGCCAATGGCATGCAACGTTTTCCCAACTGGATCAATCCCGCTATGTACGGGCGCATGCGTGCCGGCGGTGCGGGCATCGACCGCAGTGCACAGGAATATTTTGCACGCGTGGCGCAGACCGGCCAGCCGTTTGTGTCGACCATTTATCTGTCGTCGGCTTCGGAGGATTTTTGCCTGACACTCGCACAACCACTGTGTGCCGACGACGGCACGCTTAGTGGTGTGTTGGTGGCCGATCTCAATTTGTCATCGATGGCAGCATTGCTTGATCGACAAGGTACGACCGAACAGGAGGCACGCGCGAGCGCCTGAACGGCACGCTCGCGCCGGAGGCGGCTCAGGCGGTTTCGCTGAAGGTAACGCGGTCGAAGTCACGACCACGTTCAAGCGGCTGACCGAGCCGGATGTTGTGCGCCGCACCGTTGCGCAGTTCCAGAATACGGCCTGCTTCGAACCAGCCATTCGGCAGGATCAGGCTCGACACTTCCTTCAACGCCGGTACTGACGGCAGCAGCAGGGCACGTTCCCACATCGTGTTCTTTGCGCCATTTGGTTTGCCGCCGACGGTGCATGCCTCGGCTTGTCCGGGAATGATTTGCACGCCCATCTCGGGCTTGCCTTCGGCATTCAGGAAACACCAGCGTACACAGGCCAGCATGGGATGCGATGTGCCCGGCACTTGCAACGAGAGCAACATGCCGACGGCGATGCGTGATTTGCCTTCGATGCGGGCAATGCGCATGCCGCCTGGGCTTTCATCAATAATGCGCCACGACTCACCGCCGGCCGCGGCCTGCTGCGGCTTGGACGTCTCCAGCGGCTGCACCAGCGTTGCTATTTCCTCGCGCTCCTGACGCAGCCGGCTCATGTCGACGACGCCAGGCGGCTGGAAAGGGCGATCACCTAGAAAGGCGCGGTGGGCCTCTTCAAAGCCGCAGTGCAGCTGACTATTGCCACTGCCGGGACGGCGCTCGTGACGGCGCGGCATGTTGTTCTTGCACCATCTCTGATAGACCGTTTCAAGCAATTGGCCGGTTGCCGGCTGCACGCAATCGTCACCGAGCTGCAGTTCGCCAGGTTGTTGCCCGCGCGCCAGGCCGGTCAGGCGTTTTTTCAGGCTGCGGCGCAGCTCACTCGTATCGAGGACGCGGATCCTGCCTTGCAGGGGTTGTGTACGGCATGCAGGTTCCGAGCTGTCGAGTGCAACGTAAAAAGGCACGGCCGGTCCCTGTGCAACGCTCGTATCCTGATGCAGCTTGACCCGACTGCCCCAATGACGCGCCCAACGCAGAATCCAGGTCATTTGGCGCTGGCCGAGTTCGTTGAGGCTGGCGTTATGCAAGAGGAAGGCCTCGGCGTAAATCCCGCCAATGCTGACGTGTGTGTCGGCATCATGCAGGCGATCCTTGATCTTTTCATCGATGATGCCGAAGTGTTCAGCCACGTCGATGCACTGGTGCAGCTGATGCCAGTGCGTCGGTGGTGGCATGCTGCCGCTGCGGTAGATGTCGGTCTGCACGTTCACCAGCGTGGCAAGAATCCGTTCGACAATGATCGCGGCCTTGTCCTGCACGGCGCTTTCCCCGGACAGCAAGGATTCAAGACAGCGAATGTAGCCGTCGGCCAGTGCGTGCCAAGTTGCCTGCGATGCGTCGAACGCAGCGTGTTCCGGCGGCGCCAGCGGAATCGGACGACGTGCGAAACGCGCCTGGCATTCGTGTTGCGTGCGGTAGATTTGAGTGCGCAAGGTTTCCAGAATCGCAAAGCGCTCGCTTGCCGGTACGGGATGGCGGTTGATGAGGCCCAGTTGCCGCTGCAGCAACGATTGCATCTGCACCGTACTGGCCAATGGCTGGGCATCCAGCCAGATGCGGGCGTCGTCCGCGGTCAGGAATGCTGGCTGTACGCCTGGCTGTGACGTAGTAAAAGGTGTGTTTGCGGAGATCGACATGCTCATTGTGCAGTCTCGCTTTGTGGTGAGGTGTAATGCGTCAATTCGGCGAGAAGTCGCGCCTGGAGTGCGACCTTGTTTGGTGCTGGACGCGCCGGGCCGTCACGTAATGCATCAGCCCAGATCGGGCGTGGATAGCGGCTGTCGTCATGCCAGCGCGGGATGACATGCCAGTGCAGATGCGGCACGACATTGCCAAGGCTGGCGAGGTTGATTTTGTCCGGCATCACCGTCGCACGCACCGCGCGTTCGGTGGCCAGCACGACGTGCATCAGACGTGCGCTTTGGGCCGGATCGAGATCGCTCATTTCGGCCACGTGCGCATGCCAGACCACGCGGCAAAACCCTGGATAAAGCAAAGCCTCGGCACCTTCAACAAGGATGACGCGGCATTCCGCGTTTTCCCACACGATATCGCCGCCGGGGCCGGCACATAACTCACAATCCTGCATGGCCGAATATCACAATCAAGTTTGGCAAAGTGGAAGGATTATATGGGTCTGCGGTGTCCAACGCGACGCCGGTGGCCGGCCGATTCGTCGCGTTGTGTTACAGAGTGTGGTTTTTAGGGCGCGCTGACGACCTTGACGCTGATATCGGGCAAGCCGTCGATGTGTCCAACCATCAGATCGCCCGGAACGACCGGGCCCACATTGTCAGGCGTGCCCGAGTAAATGATGTCGCCGGGAAACAGCTCGTAGTAACGCGACAGATGTGCGATTTGCTGCGCGACCGACCAGATCATGTCGGACAGATCGCTTTGTTGTTTGATCTCGCCGTTCACCGACAAGGTAATTGCACCTTTGTTCGGATTGCCGACGGCTGAGACCGGCTGTAACTCGCCAACAATCGCGGCATGGTCGAAGGACTTGCCGATTTCCCAGGGCTTTCGCTCCGCCTTCATGTCACTCTGCAGATCGCGCCGCGTCATGTCGAGGCCGACCGTATAGCCGACGACGTAATCCAGCGCATTCGCCTGATCAATGTTGCGCCCCTGCTTGCCGATCGCGGCGACCAGCTCCACTTCATAGTGGTAGTTCTTGGTCATTGGCGGGTAGACGTGGTCGATGATCTGTCCCGGCGGTGCCAGCTGGATGGCATCGGTCGGCTTCTGGAAAAAGAACGGCGGCTCCTTGGTCGGATCGGAGCCCATCTCGCGTGCATGCGCCGCGTAGTTGCGGCCGATGCAGTAGATGCGCCGGACCTGGAAGCGCTTGCCTGTGCCGGCCACCGGAATGGTGGTGATGGGGACATGGAACATCAGGTTGTCCTTGTCCGTGTGCTTGCTGCTTTTGCTTGTAGCGGCATGTGCATCGGTGAGCGCCAGGCTTGTGCCGAGCACCGCACCGGTACCGAGAAACTGACGACGTGTTTGCGGCATGACGATCTTCTCCTCGTGATGATCTGAACACACACAACCGGCTGCCACCGGTCGATGCGTTTCAGAATTCTAGAGGGCGAAATCCTTGTCCGGACGAACTGATATGTCTGATGTCTGTCGCCAAACTGACGTGTCGCGAAAACGCGTTTCGCTTAAAACTCCAGCGGATCGACATCGAGATGCCAGCGCAAATCGCGGGATGTTTTTTGCGCGTAAAGCGCTGCCATCCATTGCGTCAGAAAACTCTGCAGCGCGGGTCGATTGGCTGATTCGACCAGGAGTTGCGCACGTTCCAGGCTCATCAGTCGGAACATGCGCATCGGCACGGGATCGTAGAGAAAAACGTGTTCGGTCAACGCGGGGTTTTCTTCAAGCAACGTACTTGCAGCGTTGCGCGCACGTGCGAGGAATTCAAGCGACTGGTCGATCTGTGGCGCTTCGGCGCGCAGCAAAGCCTGAAAAGTGTAAGGCGGAAAACCAGCCTGCTCGCGTTCGGCGAGTTGCGTGTCGGCGAAGCGATTGAAGTCGTGATCGATCAGCGCTTCATAGAGCGGATGATCTGGATATTCGGTCTGGATCAGCACTTCGCCAGGTAACTTGGCACGACCACTGCGCCCGCCGACCTGCATGAGCTGCGCGAACAGGCGTTCCGGCGCACGAAAGTCGGCGGCAAACAAAGCTGCATCCGCACCAATGGCCCCGACCAGCGTGAGCTTGGGAAAATCGTGACCTTTTGCCAGCATCTGTGTACCGATCAGAATGTCGACTTCGTTGGCATGTACGGCGGCGAGCAGTTCTTTCCACTTCGTCGGCGAGTTGGCCGAATCGCGATCGACACGCAACACGCGTGCTTGCGGGAAGCGTTGCGCAAGCGTTTCTTCAAGGCGTTGTGTGCCGCGGCCGAACGGATGAATGTCCTGGTTGCCGCAGTCAGGGCAAGCGGCGGGAATGTGGCTTTCGCAACCGCAGTGGTGGCAGCGCATGCGCCGGTCGGCGAGATGTACCACCATGTTTGCGGCGCAACGCTTGCAGGTGGACACCCAACCGCAGGAAGGGCAGGCGAGCACGGGTGCATAGCCGCGGCGGTTGAGAAAGATCAGGCTTTGTTCGCCGCGCGCGAGTCGGGTTTCGATGGCGGTGAACATTGCGCCACACAAACCATCCTGTAGCTTTTCGCGGCGCGTGTCGATACAACGTACGGTCGGTGGCGCATCGGCTACTGCGCGATTGGTCAGCGTGAGTAATGCATAGCGACCGTTCTGCGCATGGAACCAGGTTTCAAGCGAGGGTGTAGCCGAGCCGAGCACGATGGGAATGTCCAACTGCTTGGCGCGCAGCACAGCCATGTCGCGCGCCGAGTAGCGCAGGCCTTCCTGCTGTTTGAACGAGGCATCGTGCTCTTCGTCGACGACAATGAGGCCGAGCCGCGGCAGCGGCGTGAAGACGGACAGCCGCGTGCCGAGCACGATGTCGGCGCTGCCGTCGAGTGCGGCGAGAAAGCCGCGCGCACGTGCGGCATCGGCCAAACCACTGTGTGCGGACACGATCTTTGCCGAAGGAAAGCGTGCCGCCACACGGCCTTCGAGCTGTGGCGTCAGTGCGATTTCCGGCACCAGCATGAGTGCCTGCTGTCCGCGCGCCAAGGCTGATTCGATGGCGTGCAGATAGACCTCGGTCTTGCCGCTGCCGGTGATGCCGTGCAGAAGGAAGGGTTGGAATTTTCCGGTCGCCGCTTCGATGGTGCTGAAGGCGACTTGTTGTTCATTGTGCAGTGTCGGGCGTGCCACATCGACATCGCCCTCGCGGGTTAACTTGTCTTTCAGCTTGCGCGGCGATTTTCCGCGACGCAGCATCGGCGGTAATGCCAAGGCCATCACTTCACCTAGCGGGTGCTGGTAATAGCGCGCGCAGAATTCACACAAGGCGAGCCAATCCATCGGTAGGCGCGGCATGTCGCGCAGGACTTCCAGCGCCGGTTTGAGTTTCTCGGCAGGTTGATCGCTTGCGCCAGTGACGGCAACGATCACACCAATCTTTTCACCGCGACCGAAAGGCACGCGCACACGATGGCCGACATCGTCTTCATGTGCCGCATCGCACAGATAGTCGAAGAGTCGTGGCAAGGGAACGTCGAGGGCAACGCGCAAGATCGGAATGGTGGTCATGGGCTTGGCGACGATATCTCGACAGAGCTTTCTATTCTCGCCCCAGTTGATTGTTTGCAAAGCCTTTTCTGAATACCCACAGAATCTGTGGATAACTTTGTGGGAAACCTATGCGGCAATGCGCTAAGTGACCGGCCTGCTTGGGGAAATGTTACTTTGTATAACAATTAGGCAATGAAAAACTCTTTTTTAATCAAAGGCATAAGCTTATGTCTCTGATACATCACAACATCCTCGAAACATTCGTTGCACGAACCGTTTTCTGTGCATAAGTCAAGCCTCGATACCCATTTTGGGGCGGGATTTTTACTTACTAGGACGAAAGTTTCTGACTGCATTGACGAGGGCAGTGACGTGCTCCGGCGGCGTGAACTGGGAAATACCGTGACCCAGATTGAAGACGTGCCCCGTCATGGGGCTGTTCGGTGCACCAGCGGCGGCGTATTCCTCCAGCACTCGCGTAGCTTCACGCGCGATGGCATCGGGCGGCGCAAACAGCGCGATCGGATCAAGGTTGCCTTGCAGGGCGACACGGTCGCCAACACGCCTGCGAGCATCGCCGAGACTTGTCGTCCAGTCGAGGCCGATGGCATCGGCGCCGATATCGGCAAGACTTTCCAGCCATTGGCCGCCGCCTTTGGTGAAGACGATGCAAGGCACGTGTTCGCCGTCGTGCTGTTTCTTCAAACCTTCCACCACCTGGCGCAGATAGGGCAACGAAAATTCATGGAACGCGCGATACGAAAGTGCGCCGCCCCAGGTATCAAAAATCTGTACGGCCTGTGCGCCGGATTCGATCTGCGCATTGAGGTAGGCCGTTACCGCGCGCGCATTTACATCAAGGATGTGATGCAGCAGGTCGGGACGTTCGTAGAGCAGTGTTTTGACGCGGCGGAAATCGTCGGAGCCGCCGCCTTCGACCATGTAACAGGCAAGCGTGAACGGACTGCCGGAAAAGCCGATCAGTGGTACCGAGTTGTCGAGTGCACGTCGAATTTCGGCCACGGCATCCATCACATAGCGCAGACGATCCCATGGATCGGGCGGTGTGAGATCGCGAATGGCCCATTCTTCGCGCAGGGGGCGTTCGAATTTCGGTCCTTCACCTTCGGCGAAGTAGAGACCGAGGCCCATTGCGTCGGGAATCGTCAGGATGTCGGAAAACAGGATCGCGGCATCAAGGCCGTAGCGCGCCAGCGGTTGCAGCGTAACCTCGCAAGCAAGGGCCGGCGATTTGCACAAGGACAGAAAATCACCCGCGCGGCGCCGTGTTTCGTTGTACTCGGGCAAATAGCGGCCAGCCTGGCGCATCAGCCAGATCGGCGTGTGATCGACGGGTTCACGCCGCAGGGCGCGCAGAAAATTGTCGTTGCGAGGTCGGGTCATGGCGCGATTTTACGCGGAAGCGCCGTGCGTCTGACTATTCCGTTTCTTCGCCCCAAGGAGTGATGAGACGGTGCGGGACGTGCAGGTGATCGAGAATGCGCGCGACGACGAAGTCGACCAGGTCTTGCAAGCTTTGCGGGTGGTGATAAAAGCCCGGATTCGGCGGCATGATCACCGCGCCAGCACGGGCAAGCTTCAACATGTTTTCGAGATGAATCGTCGAAAAGGGCATTTCACGCGGCACGAGAATGAGCTGCCGGTTTTCCTTGAGCACGACATCGGCAGCGCGACAGAGCAGATCGTCGCCCATGCCGGCGGCGATCTTGGCCAGCGTGCCCATGGTGCAGGGGCAAATCACATAGGCATCGGGCGGATTGGAGCCGGACGCCATGGGCGCGAACCATTCCTCGCGGCCGAACACGCGCAATTTGCCGGGCGTCGCATTGAAGCGTGCTGACAGATCAGTTTCGACTTCGCTGGGGCGCGAGGCGAGCTTTATGCCCATTTCCTGCTGCGCCACGATTTGCGCGGCCTGGGAATAGACCAGATGAACTTGCACATCGTCGGCCGCGAGCAGACATTCGAGCAGACGCATGCCGTAAGGCATGCCGGAAGCGCCGGTGAATGCGAGGGCAATCGTCTTCATGTCAGATTCCGGTGACGTACCAGCACGCTGGTTGAATGTTGAAAGCGTTCGCGCAGACGTTCGGCAAGATAGACCGAGCGATGCTGTCCACCGGTGCAGCCGATGGCGACGGTCAGGTAGCTACGATTGTCGCCGATGTAGTTGGGTAGCCAGTCGCCGACGAAACGCGCGATGTCGTCTTCCATGCGCCAGACAATCGGATGCGCGGCGAGGAATTCCTGCACGGGGCGGTCGCGACCCGTGAGCGGGCGCAAGACCGCGTCGTAATGAGGGTTGGGCAGGCAGCGTACATCGAAGACAAGATCGGCGTCGAGCGGAATGCCGTTCTTGAAGCCGAAGGTTTCGAACATGAGGACGAGATTTCGGCCGGCCTGTACTTCGGCCAATTCCTTGACGAAGCCACGCAGTGCGTTGGGATGCAACGAGCTGGTGTCGATGTGATGGCCGATCTCGGCAATCGCTGCAAGATCGCCACGCTCTGCGGCAATGGCTTCGGTCAGCGAAGTGTCTTCATTGCCGAGCGGGTGACGGCGCCGTGTTTCCGAGAAGCGTTGAATCAGCACATCGTCGCGTGCATCGAGAAAGATGAAACGGATATTGACTCCGTCGTGCTCGATCTCTTGTAGTTGCGTGGGCAGTGCATCAATGCTGCGCCCGCCGCGCATATCCACCGCCACCGCCACCTGCCCATAGCCACCGGTACGCAGATGACGCACGAGTTCCGGCAACATCGGTGCGGGCAGATTGTCCACACAGTAGTAGCCGATGTCCTCAAGTACGTTGAGGGCAATGGACTTGCCGGATCCGGAGACACCGCTGATGACGATGAGTTGCATGGACGTGGAAGGTTTCAGGGCTGTCCGCATTGTGCCAGCAAGGCGCGGCTGACGCGTGACGCGGGCGGGCGATCAAGTGCGGTGCTGATCCATGCAGCGGTGTCAACCAGCGAATCGAGATCGACGCCACATTCGATGCCGAGGCCGTTCAACAGATACACCACGTCTTCGGTAGCGACGTTGCCGCTCGCCCCGGCAGCGTACGGACAACCACCGAGTCCGGCCACCGAGCTGTCGAAAATGCCGATACCGAATTGCAGTGAGGCATAGATGTTGGCAATGGCCATGCCGTAGGTGTCGTGATAGTGCCCGGCGAGACGCTTCAGCGGAATGCGTTTGGCCACGGCGTCGAGCATGGCGAGAATACTGGCCGGCGTACCGGTGCCGATGGTGTCGCCGAGGCTGATCTCGTAGCAGTCGAGGTCGAACAATGTATTCGCCACGGTGGCGACCGCAGCGGGCGATACGGCGCCTTCGTAAGGACAGCCGGCGACACAGGAAATGTAGCCACGTACCTTGACGCCGGCAGCATGTGCGGCGGCAATGACCGGCGTAAAACGCGCGATGCTTTCGTCGATTGAGCAGTTGATGTTCTTCTGCGAAAACGTTTCCGTGGCGGCGGCAAACACGGCGATTTCCTCGACGCCGACAGCCAATGCGGCCTCGAAGCCTTTCATGTTCGGTACCAGCACCGGGTAGCTCACGCCGGGCTTGGGTGTGCGCAAAATTTCGCGCATGACCTCGGCGTGATCCGCCATTTGCGGCACCCACTTGGGCGACACAAAGGCGGTTGCCTCGATGTGCTTCACGCCGGCATTTTCGAGGCGGCGAATCAACTCGACCTTGGTGGCGGTCGGGATGCTGCGTTTTTCATTCTGCAAGCCGTCGCGTGGACCGACCTCGACGATTTTGACGGACGAAGGCGTGGTCATATGTGCGACGTGTGGGCTTATTTCTTGGCGGTACTGCGTTTCTTCGGCGCGGCCTTGGCTGCAGTTTTCGGCTTGGATTTTTCGTCCGCGACCTTTTCTTCGCCTGTGGCTGCTTTGCTTGCCGCCTTGGCCGGCGCTTTGGCAGCTCTTGGCTCAAACTCGAAGCCGGTCTTGCCGTCAGGCTGGCGAACGAGGAAAGCAGAGAACTTGCGCTTGGTGCGATTCGAGACGAAACCCTTGAGCAGATCGGTTTTGCCTTCTTCCAGCAGTTTCGTCATCTGCGTGCGATCGATTTCCTGCTGCAGGATGATCTTGCCCGAACGGAAGTCACAGCTCTTTGCGGTGCCGACGGACTTCTCGCAAACGTAAGACATGCCGTTGTCGTAGACATTGCTCTGGCATTTGGGGCATTTGCCGAGTGATTCCTGGCCGCTGAAATCGACCTCTTCGTCGTCGCCTTCGTTGCTCTGGCCAAAATCGAATTCGGGCTGGTTGTCGGCGTTGAGCTTGATGATGGCGGCGAAGGCGCGGCCCATCTTGCTGCGGAAGCCTTGCAGGGGACCGACCACGCGTTGCGTCAGCAATTCTTCGACCTCAGCTGTTTCGTACTGACGGCCGGCGACAACCTTCCAAAGGGAGAAGTCGCACGCCTTGCATTGGAACTTCTTGTAGTTCTCCTGGATGACACCGCCGCACTTGGGGCACGGCGCATTGATGGTGGCGAAGGCTTCTTCGGGAATCTCGCCGTCCTTGATGCGCGTCACCATGTCCTGCGTGGCGCGGGCAATGTGCTGCATGAATTCGTCACGCGGCAGCTTGCCGGCCTCCATCTGCTTCAGCTTGTATTCCCATTCGCCGGTCAGTTCGGGCGAGCGGATTTCTTCAATGCCGAGCTTGTCGAGCGCGAACAGCAACGAGAAGGCTTTCGCTGTGGGTTGCAGTTCACGGCCGTTGCGGTGAATGTATTCCTCGGCAATCAGGCCTTCGATGGTGGCGGCGCGCGTGGCCGGCGTGCCGAGACCGCGCTCAGACATGGCTTCACGCAGTTCATCGTCTTCGACCAGCTTGCCAGCACCTTCCATGGCCGACAATAGCGTGGCTTCTGAATAACGTGCTGGCGGTTTGGTTTGGTTCGGTTTTACAGCAACGTCGTTGGCCCAGACGCGCTCGTCGGGTTTTACCGGCACCAGTGCCTTGCTTTCCTTGCTGTCGTCTTTTTCATCATCGATGTCGGCTTCCTTGCCGTAGACGGCGAGCCAGCCCGGTGTCACCAGCACCTTGCCTTCGGTCTTGAAGGCTTCGCTTTCGACACGCGTTATGCGTGTCGTCACATTGAATTCGGCGGCGGGATAGAAGATGGCGAGAAAACGTTTGACGACGAGGTCATAGAGCTTTTGCTCCGCTTCCGACAGGCTCTTCGGCAATTGCCCGGTGGGGATGATGGCAAAGTGGTCGGAGATCTTGGCATTGTTGAAAATGCGCTTGTTCGGATGCACCCAGCCGGAACCGAGAATTTCGCTGGCGAAGCCTTCATAGGGTGAATCGGTCATTGCGCGTAGCGTGTCCTTGACCGAACCGATGTAATCCTCAGGCAGGCAGCGGCTGTCGGTCCGTGGATATGTGAGCACCTTGTGGCGCTCGTAGAGTGCTTGAGCGATGGACAACGTGGTCTTGGCGGAGAAGCCAAAGCGACCATTGGCTTCACGCTGCAATGAGGTCAGGTCATAGAGCAGCGGCGACATTTGCGTTGTCGGCTTGCTTTCTTCCGTGACGTCACCGTGCTTGCCCATGCACTTCTTGCGAATTTCCTCAGCCTTGGTTTTGTCCCACAGGCGTGAGGCTTGGGCGTGTTCGTCGTTGCCCTTCTTGAACTTTTCGTCGAACCAGCGGCCTTTGTAGTTGCCAGCGACGGCGCCGAATTCGGCCTCAACTTCCCAGTAGTCGCGCGAGACAAAGGCGCGAATCTTTTCTTCCCGTTCGACGAGAATTGCCAGCGTAGGGGTTTGAACGCGACCTACAGGTGTCTTGTGGAAGCCACCTTCCTTGGAGTTGAAGGCGGTCATGGCGCGCGTGCCGTTGATGCCGATCAGCCAGTCGGCTTCGGAACGGCAGCGAGCGGCATCAGCGAGCGGCAGCATTTCCTCATCGCTGCGCAGATGCGCAAAACCTTCCTTGATCGCACCTTGCGTCATGGATTGCAGCCACAGGCGACGCACCGGCTTGGTGGTTTTCTCGCTCATCGCATGTTGTGCGACGTAGCGGAAAATGAGTTCGCCCTCGCGGCCCGCGTCACAGGCGTTGATGAGCGCGGATACGTCCTTGCGCTTGATGAGGCGTGTCAGGAGTTTCAGGCGATCGGCGGTCTTTTCAATTGGATTGAGCGCGAAACGCGGTGGGATGACAGGCAGGTTGGCGAACGACCATTTGCCCCGCTTGACTTCGTATTCCTCCGGGACTGTCAATTCCAGCAGATGGCCGATAGCTGAGGAGAGCACGTATTGATCGCTCTCGAAGTAATCGTCCTGCTTGGTAAAGCCGCCCAGTGCCCGGGCGATGTCGGCGGCGACGGAGGGCTTTTCGGCAATGATGAGCTGCTTGGTCATGGGCGGCAACAATATAAAAGGCTGAAATGAAAGCGGCGCATCATAAGGTGCGCCGCGTTCTGTGTGCAAGTCCTGAAGGTTCAGTGGCAGAGCCGACTGTCACCATCATCCTCGTCGTCTGCGGCAAGCAATTCTTCAAGCAAGAGGGTGTCGAGGGAGTGCTGGTGGCGCCACATCACCATCAGCACGATCACCTTGAGCTTGGACAAGCTGAGTGCGGAATCGGTTGCCATGGCGCGTTCAATGACCAATTCGCGCAGGGCCGGTGGTAGCGCGCCGGCCTGTTCGAGGAAGGTCAGGAAGCCTCGGCAATCGGTACTGAGCATGGATTGCTCTTCATCCACATACACACGCACAGAAGGGCGCGTCGAACTGTTGACGGCGACTTCATGTGCATCCGCATCATGCTCTTGTAGACCGGCAAGCCAGTCGAGGGCTTCATGAATTGCTTCTTCCTCGAACCCGATGGCCGACAGCTTGCGCGCCAGAACGGATGGTTCCGGACAAGCTTCGGGCAGGTAATTCTCAAACAGATAAACGAGGATGTCGAACATGTGGCGGGCCCCCTTCGAGAACGCCGCACTTCCTCTCTCCGCGGCGTTTTAACCGAGCTTTTGGTAGCGACCGCCAGGCAAACTGGCGATGCGACCATCAAGCTCCATGGGCAACAGCATCGCAAGAAGAACTTCAGGTGTCAATCCGCTGCGTTCACCGAGTGTCTCCAGATCACAGGGTACATCACCCAGCATATTGATTAGTTTGAGTTCTTCATCGCCAAGCGGTGTTGTTTCTGCGGGGATGATGGAAATGGGGCTAACGACAGCCTCCCATTTCAATTCTTCCAGGATGTCCTCTGCAGATTCGACCAGTTTGGCACCCTGGCGGATCAGTTTGTGGCAGCCGCGGGCCAGTGCCGAATGGATCGAACCGGGAATCGCGAAAACCTCGCGACCGGCCTCGGCAGCGAGTCGTGCCGTGATCAATGAGCCGCTGCGCTCGGCCGCCTCGATGACAAGACAACCAAGACCGAGTCCGGCGATGATGCGGTTGCGACGTGGGAAATTGTGTGCAAGTGGACCGGTGCCGAGCGGAAACTCGCTGAGGATAACGCCTTGTTCGGCAATATGCCGGGCTAGGTCGGCATTGCGCGCCGGATAGATGCGGTCAATGCCGGTGCCGATGACGGCAATGGTTGAGCCTTTACCCTTCAGGCCGCCACGATGCGCGGCAGCGTCAATGCCCAATGCCAGTCCGCTGACGACAGCAAGGCCGGCGTGCGAAAGATGAGTGGCAAATGCTTCGGCATCGAGTTCGCCCTGCCGCGTGGCGTTACGGCTGCCGACGACAGACAACATGGTTTGCTGCAGCAGTTCGACGCGACCTTTGGCGTAGAGCAGGGGTGGCGGATCGTTGCTGGTCAGCAGTGCCTGCGGGTAGGCACTGTCGGCGAGCGTGAGGATGTGATTGCCGGCTTCGCTTGCCCAGTCGAGTGCGGTTTCGATGGTGGCGTTGGTGCTTGGCGCGTTGGCGTGGTCGGCGAGTTGTGCGGCGAGTGTGTCGCCGATGACGGCGCGCAGCTCGTTGCCACGCGCCTTGAAGATTGCCAACGGCAGGCCAAAGGCCTGCAGCAGTTTGCGCTGACCGACGCTGCCCAGTCCGGGAATCAGCGTCAGTCGCAACCAGTCGGCCAGTTCGGCCGATACGTTTTGCTCAGGGTGTTTCGACAACGTCGCCAACCTCGACCGGATCGTCGGCATTCATGACCAGTGCGTAGGAGACGCGATCGAAAACACGGAAGACGAAGACTTGGCCATTGGTTTCTTCCGGCGTCTGGTAGGTGCGCTTGTAACCGTTGAAATGATTGTCCACAGAACGGCTGGCGCGCAGCAGGCTGAACACATCACCGACGTCGACGCCGTCCTTGGTCCCACGTGAAATACTGATCACGGCGTAGCGGCCGGCGGCTCCAACGGCGTCGGCAATGGTCAGTACGCGACCGCGAATGTCCTGATCCGGGGCATGTGGCATGTAGGCGATGACTTCCGGTGCTGGTGCGGGGACGAGCAGGTCGTTCCGCATCACTTCAATGTCCGAGCGAGTGACTTGCAACGTGGCTGGATCCCCGGTGGTAGTCAGGCGCGCACTGCCAACGTAGATGGCCTCGTAGCCGAGTCGCTTGCCGCTGTCGGGGTCGCGCAGTTCGCTGCCCGGGCGGTAGATCAACCACGTACGCTCAGCATCACCCTTGATTCCCGTGACGTAAATGCGGTCGCCCGCGCCGAGCGAAATGCGGTCATTCTCAGCGGCGACAATATGCGGCAAGGTTTCGGTTTGCTTGCTGTCCATGACGAGCGGTTGCGTTAACCATGGACGAATCAGCTCGTAGGGAATCGAGCTGATGGCCTTCTTTTGCGGCTCGACATAGATGTGAGGCTCGACTTTGACGTCGGGCACGTTGCTGTCGCCGCACGATTGACCTTCAATGCACAGGCGCGGCTGGCCGTCGGTGTCGTACACGAGTACCAAGGTCTGGCCCGGGTAGATCCAGTGCGGGTTCTTGATGTCGGCCTTGTTCATGCGCCAGAGCTCGGGCCAGCGCCACGGCTTCTTGAGGAACTTGCCGGAGATGTCCCAGAGCGTGTCGCCGCGCACGACGGTATAACGCGCCGGTGCGCCAGGCGCAACTTCCAGCGGGGCCGTAGCTTTTGCAGCGGCCTCGGCACTGACGGAAACAAACGACAGGCCGAGTGTCAAAATCAAAGCGGCAGATATAATGCGACGCATGCAGGCATCTCCAGTAATGGTCGCCCGATTCTGCCGTCAAGTTGCTTTGCAATCAACAATATCAGTGACAAATTTATGGCTTTACTTCCGATTCTGAGGTATCCGGACAACCGTCTGCACAAAAAGGCAGAGCGCATCAAGGAAGTCACGGATGAAATCCGCACATTAGCCGCCGACATGGCCGAGACCATGTACGCCGCGCCGGGCATCGGCTTGGCGGCGACGCAAGTGGATCGGCATATCCGCTTGATCGTGGTCGATGTGTCGGAAGACCAGTCCGGATTGCTGACCTTCATCAATCCCGAAATTATCGAGAAACAGGGCGAATGCGTGGGCGAAGAAGGCTGCCTGTCCGTGCCCGGTATCTACGAAACCGTGACACGTGCCGAGCGCATCAAGGTGAAAGCGTTGAACCTGCAGGGCAAACCGTTCGACATGGAGGCCGATGGTCTGCTGGCCGTGTGCATTCAGCACGAGTGCGACCATCTGCTCGGCAAGGTGTTCGTCGAATACCTGTCCAACTTGAAGCAGACGCGGATCAAGAGCAAATTGGTCAAGCAGGCGCGCATCACCGCGTGACCTTTGCATGAAGCTGATTTTCGCCGGCACACCCGAATTTGCCGCACAGGCACTCGAAGCACTGATTGCCGCCGGTCATGAGATTGCACTTGTGTTGACCCAGCCGGATCGCCCGGCCGGGCGCGGCATGCAATTGCAGGCCAGTGCGGTCAAGCAAGTGGCGCTCAAGCATGGCATTCCTGTGTATCAGCCGGAAAAGCTGCGTGATCCGGCGACGCATGCGCCGATTCGCGAGGCCGCAGCCGACTGCATGGTGGTGGCTGCGTACGGCATTATTTTGCCGCAGACCGTACTTGACCTGCCGCGCATCGGTTGCCTGAATATTCATGCTTCGCTGCTGCCACGCTGGCGTGGCGCGGCGCCGATTCAACGCGCCATTGAAGCAGGCGATTCTGAAACTGGCATCACGATCATGCAGATGGACGCCGGTCTCGATACCGGACCGATCGTCGCGGCCCGCGCGATCGCGATCGACGCGCGGGATACGGCCGGCACGCTGCACGACCGGCTGGCGACACTCGGCGCCGGCATGATCGTCGAAACGCTCGAGCGCCTCGCGCGCGACGGGCGGCTGCACTCCGCGCCGCAATCGGACGCAGGCGCCACCTACGCGGCCAAGATCGGGCGCGCCGATGCACTGATCGACTGGTCACAGCAGGTCGCGGTACTCGATCGACGCATCCGCGCGCTGTCGCCAGTGCCGGGGGCCCTCGCCGGGTGGCGCGGCAGCCTCGTGAAGGTTCGCGCCGCCGTTCCGCTCGGCGCGTCCGCGCGTGACGAATCGGGGGCACCGCGCGCCGCGGGTGCGAACGGCAACGACATCGCGCGCGGCCATGCGCCGGGCACGATCATCGCGGTGGGCCGCGAAGGCATCGACGTCGCCTGCGGTCCCGAGACGAATCCAGGCGTGCTGCGCCTGATCGCCTTGCAGCCCGCCGCCGGCCGAACGATGTCCGCGCACGCGTTCGCGACCGGGCGCGGCATGGCACCTGGACATTCCTTCGAGGCCGGCCGATAAACCCCCGATGCAGCATGAGCAGATACTGGCGGCACTGGCCGTCACGCGCGTTTTCGATGGCGCCAATCTGCGCGAGGCGCTCGCAGCCGTCGACGACAAGAGTCCGTTGCGCGGCCGCACGCTGGTCCAGGAGCTCGCCTACGGCACGCTGCGGCATTGGGGCACACTGGACGCAATCGCTGCGGCCCTCGCGCGAAAGCCCATCGCCGATCCGCTGCTCCGCGCGCTGATGGCCGTCGCGCTCTATCAACTCGATCACACGCGCGCCCCGGCGTTTGCCGTCGTCGATCGCGCGGTGGCCGCGGCCGGCGAAGCCGTCCGCCCTGCGGCCAAGTCGTTGGCGAACGCATTGCTGCGCCGCTATCTGCGTGAAAAGGAGGACGTGCGCCGGTCGATCGAAAAAGACGACGTCGCGCGCTGGTCGTACCCGCAATGGTGGATCGGTCGCATCCGGCGCGACCATCCGGTGGACTGGCAGGCGATCCTCGAAGCGGGCAACGCGCGGCCGCCCCTCACGCTGCGCGTCAATCGCCGCGTCGCCGGACGCG